>JAJFGC010000057.1 GCA_021776345.1 Hyphococcus sp.
GGGCCGCTGACCCGGACGGTGGAGGACGCCGCCATCATGCTGGGCGCCATGGCCGGCCACGATGCGATGGATTCCACCTCCGCCCCCGTCGACGTGCCCGACTTCCGCGCCGCCTGCGCCGGCGACGTCAAGGGCCTCAAGGTCGGCATCCCGGCCGAGTACACGCTGGACGGCATGCCGGAGGAAATCACCGCGCTGTGGCAGCAGGGCCGGAAGTGGCTGGAAGAGCAAGGCGCGCAAACGACCGAGGTCTCGCTGCCGCACACCAAGTACGCGCTGCCGGCCTATTACATTGTCGCTCCCGCAGAGGCGTCGTCCAACCTGGCGCGCTACGACGGCGTGCGCTTCGGCCTCCGCGTGCCCGGCGACAGCCTGGACGAGATGTACGAGAACACCCGCGGCGAGGGCTTCGGCAAGGAAGTTCAACGCCGCGTGCTGATCGGCACCTACGTGTTGTCCGCCGGCTACTATGATGCGTATTACCGGAAGGCCCAGCGGGTGCGCACCCGCATCCTCGACGACTTCAAGGCCGCCTTCCAGGAAGTCGACGTGCTGCTGACGCCGACCGCGCCCAACGCCGCCTTCGGCATCGGCGAGAAGCAGGACGACCCGATCCAGATGTATCTGAACGACATCTTCACCGTAACGGCGAACCTTGCCGGCATTCCGGGGGCGTCAGTTCCCGCCGGGCTTGACTCCCAAGGCCTGCCGCTGGGCTTGCAACTTCTCGCAAAACCCTTTGACGAAGAAACCATGTTCAAAGGCATGTATGTGCTGGAGCAGGCGGCGGGTTTCACGGCGACGCCAAAAGAGTGGTGGAAGTGACCCGATCCTTCCGCGAAATCGCCTTCACCGCGCCGCTGAGTGTGCCGCTGGAAACAGACGCTTATCGTGCGCGCGATCCCGGCGACTGGCGCGTCGTGGTTTTCCCCGGCACGCCCTGCAACAAGCTTTTGTTCACACGGTTTTTGCGCACCGCGCCGCGGGGCGTTGAAGTGGTGGTGCTGTCGCGGCCCGGTTTTGGCAAAGGGCACCGACAAGCCATCACCGATTTCGATGAACAGGTCGCCGCCGCCAAGCCGTTTCTTGAGGACGGCAAAAAAGTCGTCACCATGGGCGTTTCCTATGGCGGGGAGCTGGCGCTGAAAGCGGCGCTGGATTTTCCCGAGGCAGTGCAAGGCGTCGTCACGGTCGCGGCGTTGATTGACGAGCCCCATGACTATGCCCTGACCCTGGAAAAGCTCGCAGTCGATCTTGAAGAAGGCGGCGCCGGTAAATGGATCGAGCCCTTGTCGCCAAACCGCTGGAACAAAGTGCGCGCAGAAGTCGCCGGACGTCGCGACCAGATCGGGCCGTTGCTTGAGCAGCTCACTGACTTCAAAGCGCCTGTCGAAGTACTCCATGGAGATTTTGACGCGATTGTGCCGAAATCGAACGCTGAAAAATTGATGCGCGTGCTTGGCGAGAACGCCGCGCTCGATATTGTCCCTGGCGGCACGCATTATCTGGAGTTACAATATCCAAGGCGGCTGCATCAGGCGATTGATCGCGTTCGCGCACGCGCTGAAGACCGCATTCGTGAAGGCGCGGCGGCCGTTCATTCGAATTCCTAGATACGCCGAAACGGTATTTTCAATTTGGCATTGACCGGGATCACCGACATAGTGTGATCGCAAAATTCGGCTTACGCAGCCGGATCGGATTCCACCAATAAAAGGAGAGATGACATGTCGCTTAAAGGCTCAAAAACCCAAGAAAACCTCGCCGCCGCTTTTGCCGGCGAGAGTCAGGCGAACCGCCGCTATCTTTATTTTGCGCAGAAAGCTGACATTGAAGGCTTGAATGATGTCGCCGCCGTATTCCGCTCCACTGCCGAAGGCGAAACCGGCCACGCCCACGGCCATCTCGAATTCCTTGAGGAAGTTGGCGACCCGGCAACGGGCGAGCCCATTGGCGATACGGTTGCCAATCTGAAATCAGCCATTGCCGGGGAAACCCACGAATACACAGACATGTATCCGGGCATGGCGCGCACCGCGCGCGATGAAGGCTTTGATGAAATCGCCGACTGGTTTGAGACATTGGCGAAAGCGGAAAAATCTCACGCCGGCAAGTTCAAGAAAACCCTGGACGAAGTCGCGGCTGGTTAGTCGTTGTTAGATATTTCAGCGAAGATTGCTCGTATCAGCGAGTTTTTTATTTTCCGCGCATCCCGGCAAAAGCCGGGATGCAGATTATTCAACATCACCCAGTGATGCTGGACCCCGGCTTTTGCCGGGGTGAGCGGCGTGCAAGTTTGGACAACTATCAAAAATATGTCGCAGCGCGATTAGATAGGAAACATTATGCCATCTGACAAAAATGCGACTGCACCAAAAGAAGGCTCGCTCGACGCGCCGACGCGCCATCCCATTCCATGGCAAGACGACGAGTTCCACGACGAGGAGGCATTCGACAAGGAGTTCCGCCGCGTCGCCGATATTTGCCATTCCTGCCGGCGTTGTTTCAATCTCTGCGATAGTTTCCCGACGCTGTTTGATCGGATCGACGAAAGCGAGAACGAAGAAGTCGCGGATCTGACAAAAAAAGACATCAAAGACACGGTCGACGGCTGCACGTTGTGTGACATGTGCTTCATGACAAAATGCCCTTACGTTCCGCCTCACGAATTTAACGTCGATTTCCCACATCTCATGCTGCGTTATCGCGCGATTGAGCACCGCAAGGGCGAAACTAAATTTGCCGATACACAGCTGGTCAAGACTGACCGTAATGGAGAGCTGGCCCGGCCGGTCGCCGGCGTCGTCAACTGGGCGACGAACAAGAAAAACAAGACGGTTCGCACCCTGATCAATAATCTTGGTGATATTCACCCGGAAGCCGAACTGCCGAAGTTTAACACCCGCACTTTGAAGCAGCGGGCCCAAAATAAGCGCAAAAAGGCGCTGCGCGAAATCGCCAGGGACGCGCCAGCCTATGGCAAACGCAAGCTGGCGGTCTATGCGACGTGCTTTTCGAACTATAACAAGCCGGAGATCGGCGAAGCGGCGCTTGGCGTCCTTGCGAAAAACGGGATTGATGCGGAAGTTGTCTATCCTGCTTGCTGCGGCATGCCGGAGCTGGAGCAGGGCAATCTCGATAAGGTCGCGGAAAATGCGCGCAAGGTCGCAAAGGAACTGCGGCCGCTGGTCGATGATGGTTACACAATTATGGGCCTCGTGCCGTCCTGTTCGTTAATGTTGAAATTTGAATGGCCGCTGATCCTGCCTGACAATGACGACGTGCTGGCGCTATCGCGCGCGACAATGGATTTTGACGAATTCCTGGTGGACGTCTCCAAAAACGAAGGTCTTGCTGAAGGCTTGAAACCGGTTAAAGGCGGCGTGACGCTGCATCTTTCCTGTCACAGCCGCGCGCAGAATATCGGTCAGAAATCAACTGAGCTTTTAAAGCTGATCCCGAATACGGAGCTGACGGTGATCGAGCGCTGCTCCGGCCATGGCGGCACATGGGGCATCAAAAAAGAAAACCACGCGACGGCGATCAAAGTCGGCAAGCCGGTCGCGCGCAAAGCGCTTGATGTGCACAATGCCTTTGTCGTCTCGACCTGTCCGCTCGCGTGCGATCATATCCGTACCGGTATCGATGATCTGGAAGAGGGCGCCGCGCCAGCGACCTCCTGGCACCCGATTGAAATTTTAGCCAAGGCCTATGGGGTTTGAGCATGAAATTGAGGCTGGCTTTTGGTTTTGTCATCACCGGACTTGTTCCAGTGATCCAGATAATCTGTCCTGCGACTTCTGGATTGCCGGGACAAGCCCGGCAATGACACGCAATAAGAGTCCGATGCGAAACGAATATTTTGAAAGCTAATGCCATGTCTAATGTTATCGACATCAACGCAGCCAAGAACCGCCGGGAGATTACCCGCGACGACATTATGCCGGTGGCGGAATATGGTAAAATTCGCGCCGAGAAGCGCAAAGAGATTGTTGCGCTGAAAAAGCATCGCCGCGCGCCCATTGGCCCGCACGCGACCTTCTATTTCGAAAATTACGATACGATGTGGCAGCAGATCCACGAGATGCTGTTCATCGAAAAGGGCGGTGAAGAACAGATCGCCGACGAGCTGGCGGCTTATAATCCGCTGATCCCGAAGGGGCGCGAGTTGGTTGCGACACTGATGTTTGAAATTGACGACGAGCGTCTGCGCCGGAGCGTTCTCGGTCGGCTAGGCGGCGTCGAAGAAACCGTCTTTTTGAAATTTGGCGATCACGAAATCACCGCCGAGGCGGAAACGGATGTTGACCGCACCACAGCGGACGGCAAAGCATCATCCGTGCAGTTTTTACATTTCAATTTTACCGATGACGAGGCCGACGCCTTCCAAAATACGGACGGCGACATCATGCTCGGCATTCGCCATGAAAATTACGCCCATATGACATTGCTGCCATCTGAAACCAAAGCGGCGCTGGCGGGTGACTTCGCCTGACGTCGAGCCACGCCGGCCCAACAGCAAAAAAGCCGGACAGAGCTTTATTCCGGCGCGCGAAGCGACTAGGACAAGCTCGATATTCACGAGACTGGTGAGAACATGAGCGAACCACGAAAACTGCTGCAAGGATCAACCGGTGACTGGGAGGTCGTGGTCGGCCTCGAGGTCCATGCGCAGGTCTCCTCCAAGTCGAAGCTGTTCTCCGGCGCGAGCGCTGAATATGGTGCGGGGCCCAACGAGCATGTCTCGCTGGTTGATGCGGCGATGCCGGGCATGCTCCCGGTTATCAACAAATATTGCGTCGAGCAGGCGATCCGCACGGGGTTGGGACTGAACGCCAAGATCAACACCTGGTCGCGGTTTGACCGGAAGAATTATTTCTACCCGGACCTGCCGCAGGGCTATCAGATCTCGCAATATAAAGACCCGATCGTCGGCGAAGGCGAAATCGAGGTCGAACTGGATGGCGGCGAGATGATCACCGTCGGGATAGAGCGGCTGCATCTGGAGCAGGACGCCGGCAAGTCGATCCATGATCTCAGCCCAAATGAATCCTATGTTGATCTCAACCGCTCCGGTGTGGCGTTAATGGAAATTGTCTCCAAACCGGATATGCGATCAGCGGAAGAAGGCGCGGCGTACTTCTCCAAGATACGCACCATTGTGCGCTATCTCGGCACTTGCGACGGCAATATGGAAGAAGGCTCCATGCGCGCCGACGTTAATGTCTCCGTCTGCAGGGCGGGTAATTATGATAAGTTTCGCGAGTCAGGCGATTTCAAGTTTCTTGGTACGCGCACGGAAACCAAAAACGTCAACTCGATCCGGTTTACGCGGCAAGTGATCGACTATGAAGCGCGCAGGCAAATCGAAATTCTTGAAAACGGCGGGATCATCGATCAGGAAACCCTGCTGTTCGATCCGGCGACGGGTCAGACGCGAACCATGCGCTCAAAAGAGGACGCACATGACTATCGCTACTTCCCGGACCCGGATCTGTTGCCGCTGGAATTCGACCAGGCTTGGGTCGAAGAGATCAGAGCAACCCTGCCCGAACTCCCTGATGCGAAGAAGCACCGCTTCATGGATGAGTATGGCCTGTCGCCTTACGACGCGCTGGTGCTCGCCGCGGACAAACAAAAAGCCGCCTATTTTGAGGAAGTCGCAAAAGGCGGGGACGGCAAGCTCGCCGCGAACTGGGTCACCGGCGATCTCTTCGGCGCGCTCAACAAGGCCGACAAGGATATTGCCGACAGCCCGATTTCCGCCGATCAGCTTGGGCGCCTGATTGTTCTGATCAAGGATAAAACCATTTCCGGCAAGATCGCTAAGGATGTCTTTGCACTGATGTTCGACGGCAGCGAGGCTGGTGACCCGGCGGACATTGTTGAAAAGCGCGGCCTTAAACAAGTCACCGATACCGGGGCGATTGAAAAAGTCATCGACGACATCATCGCCGCCAACCCGAAACAGGTTGAACAGGTCAAAGAAAAACCAAAGACCATGGGCTGGTTCGTTGGTCAGGTGATGAAAGAGATGCAAGGCAAGGCGAACCCGCAAGCCGTGAACGAGATCTTGAAAAAGAAGCTTGGACTATAGCAGCATCTCGCAAATGCGAAGGCCCTCACGAATCGCTCCGCGTCTAAATCTTTGCATCCTCTCTTGAATCCGGCTTCATTCCCTCCCAGACTACCGGGCAGGGAGAGCGGGGCTTGATACTCAGCATATTGAAATTTAGTCGCAACGCGGCCGCGCCGCGTGTGCAGCGGAGTGTGCTGTAATGCTCCTCCGCCGCATCACCGAGCACGTCAAAGCGCAAAACTGGTTTGCGGTTGGGCTTGATTTTCTGATTGTCGTATTCGGTGTCTTTGTTGGCCTCCAGGTGTCGAACTGGAATGCGGCGCGGCTACAGGAAAAAACGGCGCAGACTTATATCGAACGCATTCGTGAAGACCTTGCCGCCAATCAGGATGATTTAAATCAGCGACTCGCCTATTTTCGTCAGGTGAGAACCAGCGCGTTTGATGCTCTTGATGCGCTTGATCAATCACCCGAAACGCTCGGCGAGCAGTTCCTCATTGATATCTACACGGCCAGCCACAAGTTACCGCGCGAGTTTGGGCGCGATACCTATGATGAGATTTTGTCAGTCGGCGCCAACAATGCGATATCAGATGTTGCGGTTAGAAAACGACTGGCAAATTTTTATCGCAGCATTCAAGCCCAATTAACGACGATTAAGTTCATCGCGCCATATCGGGAAATCATTCGCCGAAACTTGCCATATGCCGCACACGCAGCAATCAGCGCCGCGTGCGGTGATACTGTTACGACCCGCGCGACAGGCGAACCAGTTGTTTCAATTCCTACTGAATGCGAGCCCGGATTGACGCCAGATGAAATTTCTCTGGCGATTACTGAGGTTTTGAAATTGGATATTCGCAAAGACCTCGCTCGCCGTGCCATCGATTTGGACAACAAACTTATGTTAATGCAGTTGATTATTGAT
>JAJFGC010000058.1 GCA_021776345.1 Hyphococcus sp.
AAGGGCCTGTCATGTTGTTTCTTCTCGCTGCCGCGCTCGTTGCGTCGAATGCCGAAGTTTCGCCGGATGGTTGGGCGTGTAGAAACCAACTTGAGGTCTGGTGCGCCGAAGACAGTTGCGCCGCAAAAGACGAGGCGGAAACAACGCCGATGGACATTTGGGCGCGGACCGACGGGGCGTTTTCAATCTGCGCTTATACCGGCTGCTGGGACGGCATGGCTGAGTACAGCTCAGTGAACGGCCGACTCCTTTGGGCGGCGGACGATGTCGATTTTCTCTCCGGCCGCGGCGGCTTCTTTGCTGCCGACGTAACACTCGTGATTGTGGAAAAGGACAGCGTCGGCTTTGTTCGGGTCGGCGGGTTTGCAAGCCCGCTGCTGTGCCTGCCAGCCGAGCCCGCGGCGCGATAGGCCGCTCCGGCGTCGGTTGCAAGCAGACGCAACTGCCCTTAAGTCCCCCTAAACAACTATGCCCTGTGCGACTGGTCGCAGATAAGGAGTCTGACGAATGATCCCGATGCCGTTTTTTAGTCTGATCGACATGGCCCTCCAGTTCTATATGCTTGTCGTGTTCGTGATGGTCATCATGTCGTGGCTCATTGGTTTCAACGTTATCAATAGACACAACCAGGTTGTCGATACAATCTGGCGGATGGTGATTGCCTTGACCGAGCCGGTCTTGCGCCCTATCCGGAATATGCTGCCGTCTATGGGGGGTCTTGACCTTTCGCCGTTGATTCTTCTTCTCGGCATCTTCTTCCTTCGCGAAATGAATTGGTGGATTGCCGCGCGCATCGCCATTCGCTGATTTGACTGAGAAAGCGTTTTTTCAGATCACACAAGACGGCGCAGCGCTTTACATACGTGCAACGCCGAATTGCGCCGTATAAAGAAGAGTTCTGAAAGACACAACCCTCCTCGCTCGCGATTCAGCGTTCTTTGAGAAAATCCTTCGCTGGCTATGCCGCATCGCAAAAGCCAACGCAAAAATGAAAAGGGCTCAACTGATGTTGAGCCCTTTTTTGTGAACGGCAATGCCGCCATGCGGCTGAAGTGAGGAATGCGCCGTCAGGCTTTTAGAGTTGCCCCAGCGTTGGTTTTGCCGTCTTCTCGCCGAGCCAGGCTTCCTTGAAGAGCGCGCTCGCATATTTTGCGCCGTTCCTGTCGCCCTGGGCCTTGTAGCTTTCGGAAAGCCCGTAAAGCACCCAGGCGTTGTTGGGTGACTCTGTGAGCGCTTCGAGGAACAATTGCTCGGCCCGTTCGGTCTGTCCGGCCTGCAGTGCCAGCGAGGCGAGCGTCTGTTTCGACGGGTAATACCAATAAGGCGGTTCATAATAGGAAACCCCGTCCTGAATGGCGACCGCTTCCTCCATCGCCTCAATGGCCGTGCCGAGATCTCCGTCGGCCGCAGAGCTGCGCGCAATAATCGTCAGCCGCGCAATATTGAGGATGTCGAGCGCCGGCACGCCGCCATTGACGAGCGCCGACAAGTCGGATTCTGCAACGATGGCGCTGATTGCATTCGCTTCTTCTTCCGCCGCGGCAGTGTCGCCGTTTGCGGCGTGGGCGACGCCGCGCGCGTAATGCCACGCGCCTTGGAGAAACGGAAATTCGTCCACCGGCTTCTCTATAGCAAGAATATCCGCCGGGTTTGCAAACTGCGCCATCGCATAAAGCGGAGCGGCTTTGATCGGCTGCACGAACGGCGCAGCGCTCGCCATTGCAATTGGGAGCTTCGCATCAAGTTTTTGCGCCATCTCCAGCGCCGTTGATCCGTCACCGGACATTTGAGACGATGTAAGCGCAAAATGGATATTGTGCGTGTAATAGCCAAACTCATACATGATGCTGGCGTCGGCGCTTTCGATAAAAGCCTCGTCGGCGGCAACGGCCCTGATGTTGTGCTCAAGCGATTCCTCAAACCGTCCGGTGACATAATAGGTGTGCGACGGCATGTGGATCAGGTGGCCGAGGCCCGGCGTCAGCGCTGCCAGCTTGTCCGCGTGTTCGCCGGCTCGGAACGGATCGCGCGAGGCTTCGGTGATGTGAATGTAAAGATGGATCGCCGCTGTGTGGTTCGGGTTGCGCGCAAGGACACCTTCGATTAGCGAAACCGTCCGCGCGGTTCGGCCTTTGGGCGTGCGCCCGCCATCGGTCCAGTAGTCCCAGGCCTGTGTGTTCATGTTTGCCTCAGCGGCAAGCACGGCGATGAAATCATCATCAGGAAACTGATTGGCGACATCGTCCATCGCGTCAGCAAACGCATTGTCCAGTTTCGACCGATCTGCTGTTGGTTGGGGCTCGTAGCGATAGCCCAGTGCGTTGATCAGCGCTTGTTCTTTCGCGCTTGCCTCGCTCGCGCGTTCGCGCGCTTTTTCCAGCGCCGCCCATGCGGGCGCGATTGCTTCGTCCGCCATTGGCGCGTTGATATTCATGCCATAGGCAAAGGCTTCGGCCCAAAAGCACATGGCGCATTCAGGATCAATCGCTTGCGCCTGACGGAACGATTTGATCGCTTCTTCATGGTTGAAGCCATAGGTGAAGGCGAGGCCCTGGTTGAACCAGGCTTGCGCTTCCGGGTCGTTGGTCGATATCTCGTAGCTTATCTCACCGAGTGACGGCCGCAGGATCATTGCGCCGGGCTCGGCCTTTTCCAGCGTCGCCGCATAGGCGTTTGCCGCGCGCACAAAGAAGGCGCGGCGTTTGGCGAGCTCACCGTCGCCCTTGCCGCAGAGGGAGCGGACGATCATCAGCGGATGCATAAACGGCGCGCGAGCGTTTTCCGTCTCGGTAAGGCCCGGCGCGGCGGTGATGGTGATCCCGCCCAAGATGAGTGCGCCTGCTGCGGCGCCTAAAAGCAAATTCAATTTCATTGGTCTCTCTCCCACTTAGAATTCATCAAAGAAGTCGCGGTTTCACGACCCGGCCGATCGCGATAGGCTTGGCGGCCGATAACCGATACTTACTTTAGTTAGGACGCAACTGCTCTAAAACGGCGCGTCTGCCGATCTGAAACGGACCGCTTATCCACGCTCGCAAATTGTGCTTTATGCACTCCCATGGTGGAATCAAAGATCGGCAATGTCCATGAGTATAGTGTTTCTGAGCTCTCAAGCGCGGTAAAGCGGGCGATTGAGGACAATTTTGGCTTTGTGCGGGTCCGTGGGGAGCTCGGCCGGGTGACGCGGGCGGCGTCCGGGCACGTCTATCTCGACCTCAAAGATGAAAAAGCTGTCATCTCTTCGGTGATGTGGAAAGGCATGGCTGCGCGCCTTGCGATCAACCCCGAGCAGGGGATGGAAGTGATCGCGTCCGGCCGCATGACGACCTTTCCGGGCCAGTCTCGCTACCAGCTGATTATTGATTCGTTGGAACCGGCCGGCGTCGGCGCGTTGATGGCGCTATTTGAAGAGCGCAAGAAGAAACTGGCTGCTGAAGGCTTGTTCGCGCCGGAACGAAAACAACCGATCCCCTATTTGCCGGAAGTCATCGGCGTCGTGACATCGCCTTCCGGGGCCGTCATCCGCGATATTCTCCATCGCCTGCGGGAGCGTTTTCCGCGCCGGGTTATCGTCTGGCCGACGCTGGTGCAGGGGCGGGGCGCCGAGGAAAAGATCGCGGCCGCGATTGAAGGGTTTAATGCGCTGACGCCCGGCGGCGACGTTCCGCGTCCGGATGTTTTGATCGTAGCGCGCGGCGGCGGTTCGCTGGAAGACCTCTGGTGTTTCAACGAGGAGGTTGTTGCGCGGGCGGCGGCGGCAAGCAAGATACCATTGATCTCCGCGGTGGGGCACGAGACCGATACGACATTGATCGACTACGTTGCGGATCGCCGCGCGCCGACTCCGACAGCCGCTGCTGAAATGGCCGTACCAGTTCGATCAGAGCTTTTGTCGGAAGTGCTCAATAAGGAACGCCGGGTTGCAAACGCTTCAACGCGAACCTTCGAGTCGCGGCGTACGGCGCTTCTTTCTGCATCGCGCGGGCTTGGTCGTCCTGAAGATATTCTGGGCGCTGCAGGGCAACGGGTCGATCGTGCATCGGATCGGTTGCGGGCGGCCTCGCGGGCGCGCCTTGATCAAGCGCTGACCTCAATCGCCAGTGTCGGCGGGCGACTCCACAAAAATATTCTTGCTGCTGGATTCGCCGTCAGCGGCAACCGGCTGGCCTCTCATTGGGCGCGTATCAGCGAGCGGGCAGAGCGCATTTTTCATGACCGAAAAACAGCCCTCGCCGGTACGGTCCGGGTTCTAGAGACCGTCTCTTATGCGCAGGTCTTGGACAGAGGCTTCGCGCTTGTTCGTGACGATGCTGGCTCATTGATCAGACGAGCAGACGCGGTGCAGGCAGGCGGGCAGGGGGAGGTCCAGTTTGCCGATGGTGTGACGGGCGTCGTATTTGGCGATCCGCCGAAAAAGGCCGCCACCGCACCCGCGCTCAAGACCTCAAGAAAAACAAAAGCCAAGCCTCGTCAGCAGGGACTTTTTGACTAGCGCTTTGCAGGCGCGGTAAGGGTAAGAAAACTAAGTGAAAGTTGTTTATGAATCCGTTTGACGCGCCCGGCGACGGCAAAGAAGCCATCATAGAATATGATGACGCAGAATTTCACATCGTCCACCCGGGCGCCTTTGTGGTCTGTGCGGTTACGGGCAAGCGCATCCTTTTAACAGACTTGCGCTATTGGAATGTCGATAAGCAGGAACCCTATGCAGATGCCTCGGCGGCGATGAAAGGGTTCGGATATAAGGGGGCTTCATGATGCGATTGTTGTCTGTAATGGCTATGTCATTCGTTGTTGCTTGTGCGGCGGCGCCAGCCCAACAATCCATTGCGGTTCAAGCCACGGCGCCGATCTCCGCGCCCGCAATTGAAAAAATTGACAAAGCAAAGCCGAGCGAAGATGAGATGCAGGCTCGGCGCGCCAATTTTGCAGAAGCCATGCTTGATGTGGCGGAGCGTCAAAAAGTCTTTGCCGATGAGCCTTTGAGGTTTTCGTTGTCTGGCGCCTTTACCCAAGGCGGACTTGTCTTTGGGGCAACGGAGCCTGGTGCGACAGTGCGTTTGGATGGCGACGATGTCATGGTGGACAAGGATGGCCGTTTCGTTGTCGGGTTTGGCCGTGACAGCGCCTTGACGTCGCTCTTTGTCGTCACTCTTCCAGATGGGGTGGTTGAGCGCCATAGCATCAACATTACAGATCGGGAGTTTCCCGTGCAGCGCATTGACGGTCTTGATCAGTCGAAAGTCTCGGGGTTTACCGAAGAGCAATTAGAAAAAATTGCCGTCGATAGCGCCAAAAAGAAAGCGGCGAGAGCAAATACACAACGCCTAGCCGATTGGGCGTCTGGTTTTGCGTGGCCGGTCACTGGTCGGATCAGCGGCGTCTTCGGCTCTCAGCGAATTCTCAACGGCGAGCCGAAACGCCCGCACTCCGGTGTTGATGTCGCGGCGATCACGGGAACGCCGGTTCGGGCTCCTGCGCCGGGCGTTGTGACGCTGGCCGAGTCCGACATGTATTTTGAGGGAGGCTTGATCCTTCTCGATCACGGTCACTGGCTCGAAAGCGCGTTTTTGCACCTCTCGCAGATTGACGTAAAGCCTGGCCAACGCGTTGAAAAAGGGGAGATAATTGGCCGTGTCGGCGCTACAGGCAGGGTCACGGGGCCTCATCTCCACTGGAGTATGAAATGGGCCGGCCGGCTGGTTGATCCTCAGCTCACCGCCGGCGAGATGGAAAAAACTGACAATTCGAGCGGTGATTAAGCTTTTTGTAATTGACAATCATTATTAACTACACCATCTAAATGAGGCTGGCGCGGGGTTCTCGCGCTCCCAATTGGTGGACGCTGAATGTATATTTGCATTTGCAATGCGCTCAAGGACAAGGAACTGGCGGCCGCTTCAGGCGACGCACGCACGGTTGCTGATGTCTTCCGCCGTTGCGGTCGGCGCCCTCAATGCGGCAAATGTCTTCCCGATGTCGCTCAGATGATCGAAGATGCCCGCGACCTTGAAAGCGGCCCGCAGTCTATCGCTGCAGAGTAAGCAGCTTAATAGTCTCAATTTAAAAATGAGCAGTCGCGAGTGATTTTCGCTCGCAAATAAATTCGCGCGAGTGATAGTCGCTTGCAAAGATAAGGCTTGGGTACAGCGCGCGTTGCTTTATTTTAGGTCGGACAAATCCAAATGGAGCTATCCTTATGAAGGGCGACCAAAAGGTCATCGACTATTTGAATAAAGCGTTGAAGCTGGAGCTGACGACCGTCAACCAGTATTTTCTTCATGCGCGCATGTATAAAAACTGGGGCTTTGAGCGCCTGGCAAAAATCGAATATGATGAATCGATTGATGAAATGAAGCATGCGGACGAACTGATCGAGCGTATTTTATATCTTGAAGGTCTGCCTAATCTGCAGGACCTCGATAAAGTCTATATCGGCGAGACTGTAAAAGAATGTCTCGAAGCGGATTTGAAGGCCGAGCAACGTGCGCACCCTCTTTATAAAGACGGCATCGCTCATTGCGAAGATGTGCGCGATTATGTGAGTCGGGAAATTCTCTCGCGCATTTTGGAGTCTGAGGAAGGGCATATCGATTTTCTTGAGACCCAGCTTGAATTGATCGAGAAAATCGGCGAGGGCCGTTACATGCAATCGCAAATGAAATCCGACGGAGACTGATATGCGCCTGCTTGCCGTTGTTGCCTCATCGTTTCTGCTGGCGGCATGCACTGCATCAGACCATGGCGACGTGGCTGCAGGGGATGGAACAACAACGGAACCTGCGATCGGCGAGATGGGCGGGATGTGCGGCGGCATTGCCGGGTTTCAATGCAAGGCGGAAGGCAGCTATTGTCGAGTAGAGCCTGGTGTTTGCCATGAGACAGCAGACTATGCGGGTGTTTGCTCTGAGAGGCCTGGCATGTGCACGATGCAGTATGAGCCGGTTTGCGGCTGCGACGGCAAGACCTATGGCAATGCATGTTCGGCGGCGAACAAAGGCGTTAGCGTTGCCTATGAAGGGGAGTGTGAGGAAGAATAAGATACATTTTAATCTTCTTCCCGCTTCCCCCACCTTCTGTGCAACCACAACCATTGTTCCGGCCTGGCGCGAATATCGCGCTCAAGGAACTCGTTGATCTTGATCGTCAGTGTTTCAACATCAGCAGCAAGATCGCCCGTCGGTTCAAACGGGATCGGTTCATGATTGGTGACGCGAAAGTAAGCGCCGCCGACCCGTTCGTTTGAAATCGGAATAACAGGTAGGTTGAACCTTACCGCAAGGCGCGCCGCCGCCGGCGCCGTCATCGCTGTGTGGCCCATAAAAGGCACGGGAATACCGCCGGAGTTGAGTTTTTGATCCGCTAAAAAAGCAATTGAATAATCGTCCTTCAGGAGATCGATCATCGGCCTTGCGCCATCCATGCCCTTTGGAATTTGCCTTCGGGTCATCACCGCTGCGCGCTTTTTGATGATCACCTCATCAATCAGCGGATTGTTGAGGGCGCGATAAACGACACCAAACGGAACCCCGGTTTGGTGCGCGGTGATGCCGGTTACCTCCCAGTTTGCGAAGTGGCCGGTGACGAAAACCATGCGGCTATGGGTTTCAAAAACCTTCGCCACTTTTTCCTTGTCAATAAGCTCTATTCGCGGATGTTCGCCATCAATATTGAGTTTATCAAGATGAGCGTATTCCGCTGCCGTGCGTCCAAGATTTTCCCAGACATCGGCGATGACGTTTCCGATTTTGTTATCGCTCCATTCAGGAAAGATCATCCGCATATTGTTTTCGCCGCGTTTTGACAGGGTCCGAATTTTCGGTCCGACAAACCGCAACGTCTTGCCTGAGAACGCTGAAGCGCGATCAATTCCAAGTAGACGAAAAAAGGCCATCAACGAGGCGAAAATAGCGAACTCTAGGTAATGGATTATTTTCACTGGCCGATTGGACCGGCGTTTCGGCAGGGGGTAATCGTCAGGGGGCGGTGCGTCGCTCATCGCTCTCGCCTAAGCTGCGCTTTGCGCCCGGTCAATGGCGCGGCGCACCGTCTCTGTGAGCAAATCCGGTTGATTGATTTTCATAGTGACAGGAAAAGTAAAAACGTCCTTGCGAAACGCATCTGGGAGACGCACATAATCCTTCTCGGTTGTTATCAGTGGTGCATTTCGCCTGTCCGAAAGTTTTTTGAGGGCGGATAATTCCGAATCGCGAAAGCGATGGTGATCAGGAAAAGATGCGCGTGCTGCAATGTCAAAACCGGCTTCTTCCAAAGACTGGTAAAATCTCTTCGGGTTGCCGATGCCGGAAAAGGCAATGACAGGTCTGGGCGTAAAGCTTGCAGCGGATTCCAGCCACGCTGCGAAAGCAGCCCGGACCCTTTCCGCCGCATTGTTAGCCGAGGCTTCGCTGACGCCGACGTAAACGGTGATATCTGCGCGTGATTGCGCACGCGAAAGTGGCTCTCTGAACGGGCCCGCCGGAAATATCTTATTACTGCCGCTGTCACTCCCGGCATCAATTAGCAAAATCGAGACGGTTTTTTCAATTGTCGGATTTTGAAAACCGTCATCCATAATGATTAACTCAGCGCCGTTTTTTGCCGCCGCTTGAGCGCCGCTTGGCCGGTCTGTGGAAATCCAAACTGGCCCGTGTTCAGCAAGTAATAAAGCTTCATCACCAACGTCGTTGACTGTGTGTGCGGCAGGGTCAACGCGGACAGGCCCGTTCAGTGAGCCGCCATAACCTCGCGTCAAAAAATGACAATTCGTGGACTCGGCAAGTAGATTGGCGAGCGCAATTGCAAACGGTGTCTTGCCGACCCCGCCGAGCGTTGCGTTGCCAATACAGACCACCGGTACAGGCGCCCTTTGTGGTGTCGTGTAGCGCCATCGCACCCTTTGGGCGGCGTCATAAAGGTATGAGAGCGGAGTGAGCCCTGTCGTGATCGTCCGCGCGACAAACGATTGTTCGCGCCAGAACCAAGGCGTGCGGATCACGACCTGTCCTTTTGTGGCAGTTTCTCCAAGACGGCGTCACAGATGCGCGCCAGCACCTTTTCCGCGTTCGATTCTGCGTCGTCACGCGCGGCGGTCGCCATCGCGGCCCGGGTTTTCTCGTCGGCGAGAAGACGGCGCACCGCGGTTGCAAGCTCGCGATCATTTCTGACCAGTGCTGCGCCGCCGGCTTTGCGCATATCCCGATATGTTTCAACAAAATTAAACGTATGCGGACCGTGTAGAATTGCAGCGCCCAAACGCGCTGGCTCGAGCGGATTGTGCCCGCCCTTGGGCGTGATCCCGCCGCCAACAAAAGCAATGTCGCTAAGCCGGTAAAAAAGGCCGAGCTCGCCTAGCGTATCAGCGATATAAATGTCGGTTTCGGCAGAAATTGCCTCGCCTTTTGAGCGGCGTGCGGGTTTTAACCCTTGTTCCCTGGTCAGATCTTCAACTTCTGCGCCGCGTTCAGGATGGCGGGGCGCAATAATTGTTAGAAGCCTGCTAAAGCGATCGCTCAACTGTTTATGGGCTGAAAGGGTGATTTCTTCTTCGCCCGGATGCGTGCTTGCGGCGAGCCAAAAGGGGCGCTCACCAATTTCTGTTTTCATCAGCGCCAGATCCTTTTCTGACACTGGCAATGGTGCTGCGGCATGTTTGAGGTTGCCCAGCATTTCCACCGGTCTACCCGATAGCGTAGTCAACCGTTCTGCATTCGGATAATCCTGGGCGATGATAATATCAAACGATGACAGAATAAACTTGATCGCGTTTGGCTGGCGCTTCCAGTCGTCAAATGATCGCGGAGAGATGCGTGCATTGACGAGCGCCATAAAGGCAGTTTTCTTTCTCGCTTCGAGGATAAGGTTCGGCCAGAACTCTGATTCCACAAAGAACGCAGCATCCGGTCTCCAGTGATCGAGAAAGCTGCGAACGAAGTCCGGGTGATCGAGCGGTATATATTGGTGAAAGGCGCCCTCGGGCAGACGGTCCGCCATTAATTTTGCTGAGGTGGTGGTGCCTGTCGTCACCATGAACTGCATGTCAGGGCGCAATTCCCTGAGCCTTTTAACAAGGGGAATGACGGATAAAGATTCGCCGACACTAGCGCCATGGATCCAGTAGAGAAGCCCATCTGGTCGTTGCCTGGTTGGGGCGCCTCTGCGTTCATGAATCCGCGCAGGGTCTTCCTTGCCCTTCTTTATTCGCCGCTCGAGAGCAATATTTGCAACCGGTTCGGCCACGCGGCTCAAAGAGCGGTAGATCTTCAAGCCCAGTGGTTCGCGGAGGGTTGTTGTCATGAGGTTACGCGCCGATCATCTTGCGGGGGCATTTCGTCTTTGCGCCCTGCCAGCCGGTCCGCTTCCATGGTGACGCTGGCGAGGGCGTTTTCTACCTTCTGGCGGAGCTGTTCAAGCGTTTCAGCGTCATTTTCTGGCGGAACACGAATGATCGGGCCGGCGACGTAGCAGCCTCTGGAAAAAGGCGTCGCAAGAATAAACCGGTCCCAGGTAGAAAGTCGTTTGCCGCCCTTGATCGATAGCCCCGTCGGCATGATCGGGGCGCCGGACAACTGGGCGAGCTTGATGATGCCGGGCTGGACTAGTTCACCCGGTCCTCTTGGCCCATCAGGTGTGACGCCCACGACATTGCCTTGTTCAAGGGCCACCAGAATTTGTGCGACCGCAGAAGCGCCTTGCTTGTTTTTGCCTGGCTTTTTCGGGTTCGCGGCTGAGCCGCGAATGAACTCCAAATCGTAGGATTTGACCGCGTTGGCGATGATTTCGCCGTCGCGGTGGGCGGAGATCAACATATAGATTTGACGCTCGGTTTCCCGACATAGCCGCGGAGAGAGCAGCAGCCGCCCGTGCCAGAACGCAACAATGACGCCTTTGCCCTCAGCAGCCGCATCATCGAAATATTCGCGATTAACCAGCTTCCATCGTGTCGTCTCGTTTACGAGGCGGATGTAAGCGCCGATCAGGGATGCAGCGATGCGCGCCACAAAGGCGCTTTTGGCGAGCTTTTTCAACATTGAGGAATGGCGTTCCTCAATTTTCATTTTACGTCAATAGCTTGCCTCAAGACGCGGCGCTCGCGATGATGTGGCGCAGAGGCTGAGAAGAGGCTCAGGAGCCAGCGTGAAGGCAAAATGCGAAGATGCAGAAGACAATGCTGGTGGCGCAAACGCGTCGTCCATGAAGCTCGCTCGGCGTTTATGGGGGGATTATCTTTCCCGTTACTGGCCGCTTCTGGCGTTGTCGCTCATCGCGATGGCCGCCTATGCCGCCTCGGCGAGCCTCATTCCCCTCGGGGTGGAATGGATCAATGCGGGTCTCGCGGGCGGTAATGAGCGCTTTAAGCCAAGCCTCAATCAGGTGCTTGTCTATGGCCCGCTATTGATCATTATCCTTGGCGCCATCAATGCGGTGTCCCAATATTTGCAGATACGATTGACCGCCGGAGCCGCGCTCTCGACCCTGCGCGATTTGCAGAACGATATGTTTTCGAGCCTGATGGCGATGGATTTTGCGCAACAACGCGTTGAAGTCTCCGGGCAGATTATTTCTCGCTTTACCAATGACACACTTGTTTTGCGCGACACGCTCACCCGGGCGTCAAACGCAGTGCGCAATCTCCTGACGCTGATCGGTCTTTGCGCCATAATGATCTATTATGACTGGGCGCTGTTTCTCGTTGTCCTTCTTGTTTATCCGCTGATTGGCGTGCCGGTGGCGCGGATCGGAAAGTTTTTGCGGAAAACATCTTCAACCGCGCAAGAACAGGCCGGCGATGTGACGGCATTGATCGGCGAGACGGTGACCGGCGCTCGTATGGTGAAATCATACCAGATCGAACCGTTGGAGCGCGCGCGTGCAGCTGGCGCGTTTGATGAGCGCTTGAAGCTTTTGAAGAAGATGGCCTATGCGCGCGGTCTGAATGAGCCGTTCATTTTCTTCGCTGGTTCCATCGCCATGGCCATGGTCGTCGCGATCGTCGCGTTCCGTATTTCAGCAGGTGCGCTCACCGTTTCAGAATTCGTTGGTTTCATCATTGCGCTCTTACTCCTCTCACAGCCGGCGCGAGGGTTGGGCACATTGAACGCCGTTATTCAGGAAGGGTTTGGCGCCTTTGAACGCATTTTGGCGCTGATCGATGCGAAGCCGTCGATAAAAAATATCGACGGCGCCGTTGATCTGCCGATTGGTCCGGGCGCGATCAAGCTGGAGAGCCTTCGGTTTTCCTACAGGCAAGATGTCTGTGCGATAGATGATGTTGATCTTGAAATACCGGCAGGTTCAATGGTCGCGCTGGTTGGTCCTTCCGGGTCTGGCAAGTCGACATTGATGAACCTCTTGCCGCGGCTTTATGAGCCGGTGGCAGGGCGTATCCTGATCGACGGTCATGATATCTCAAAAGTCACATTGCGCTCACTGCGATCTCGCATCGCAATGGTTAGTCAGGACGCGGTGGTCTTTAACATGTCGGCGATGGAGAATATTGCCTTTGGTCGGCCAAGCGCCAGTCGTGCAGAAATTATCAAGGCGACGACAGATGCCGCCGCGAATGATTTCATCAGCACCCTGCCAAACGGGTATGATACGACGCTAGGTGAGGGGGGCGGGCAGCTATCGGGCGGACAACGCCAGCGGATTGCTCTTGCCAGAGCGTTTCTTAAGGATGCGCCAATCCTATTGCTGGACGAGGCAACGTCGGCCCTTGATGCAGAAAGCGAAACGAAAATTCAGGAAGCGCTTTCCCGTCTTACAAAAGGGCGCACGACATTGGTAATTGCTCACCGTCTTTCAACCGTAAAGGATGCGGACCTGATTGCGGTCATGGAGAATGGCCGCATCGTTGAAACGGGCAAGCATGATGAGCTTGTTGCAAAAGATGGCGCCTATGCGCGCCAGGCGAAGCTCCAATTTTCAGCCTGAGCCTATTCCCGCCGCAGGACCGTTTCCGTTAAGAAGTTCCCCCAGCCGCTTGCACGAAACTCTTGCTTCATCGCGACATGATCGTAACCATCATCGACCCACTCAAAAAAATCATCAATTGAGGCTAGCGATTTTCCGGTTGCTTTTGCATGTTCAAGATACTGCTCAAACGCATAATCGATGACGCCGGTTTTGCCTTGCTTGACGTGGCCGTATTTAAATGAAAGTTGCTGGAGTGTTTCGTCGAGCGGGCGACCCTCATGAAAAAAGAGATACAGCACCGACATCATGCCCGCCCGGTCTGCGCCTGATTTACAATGCATGATCGCGGGGTATTCAACCTCATCGAACAGCTTGCGTGCGCCGTGAAGAATCTCATTCGACGGCGCCTCGCGGGAGTAGACTCTGAAATTGATCAGTTTAAGGCCTAATTTTTTGCAAGCGTCTTCTTCAAGAAAGAAAAACCCACTGGGGTTGTCGCCGCGAAGATTGATGACGGTTTTGACGCCTTTGTCTTTCCACTTTTTGAGATCAGCAGGAGAGGGCTGGTAGGTCCGCCACATCTTGCCAGATGATATCTCATGGGTGTTGTCATAGAATTTGCGAAGCAGCCCATGATCGCCCATGATCAGCGCGCGCCAGGCGCGTTTCCGACCGGCCGGCGTCTGGAATTCTTCACGAGTGATTTTGTCGGCGGCCACGCGCGCTCAAAATTTCCCGTCGCCGTCCGGGTCGAGCAGCTTGTGCATATGCACGATGAAGTAGCGCATATGAGCGTTGTCGACAGTCTGTTGCGCTTTTGCGCGCCAGGCTTTTTCAGCGGATGCGTAGTTTGGAAAAACGCCGACAATATCAAGTTTGTCGAGATCGCGGAAATTGCATTCTTCAGGACTTTCCAATTCGCCGCCAAAAACTAGGTGCAATAATTGCTGGTCGCTGTCGTGTTGATCGGACATCGAATTACCTCCGGATAGATTAGTCGCCCGCGATCGTCATGGAAGGGATTAAAATGGATGGCGCATTGGTTGCGCCAAGGAATTCCAAGTCGTTTGCTGGAACAAGTCCGGCATACATTTCAAGCAAATTCCCGGCAATGGTGATTTCACTGACCGGGTAAGCAATAGCGCCGGCTTCGAACCAAAAGCCGGAGCAGCCAACCGAATAGTCGCCAGTGTTAGAATTAACCTGCGGCCCAAACATATCGGTGAGGAGAAGACCCTCTTTGGCGTCGCGCATCAAGTCTTTCGGCGAGGCGTTCCCAGCCTCCAGATAGAGATTTGTCGACCCGGCGCCCGGCGCGCCGCCGGTCCCCCTTGTCGCTCGCGCATTTGTCTCAAGCCCCAGCTGTTTTGCGTGAGACGTGTTCATCAGCCAGTTCGTCAACACACCTTTCTCGATCAGATTGAGGCGCTCGTTAACGACACCCTCGCCATCAAAAGGGCGCGAACCGGCGCCGCGCGGCATATGCGGGTCGTCGATTATGTTGATCGCGTCGGCAAAAAGTTTCTCACTCTTCTTGGTTTTGAGAAAGCTGACGCCGCGGGCGATCGACCCGCCATTGACTGCACCGGCAAGATGCGAGAGCAGGGATCGAGAAAGCCGATTGTCGAAGAGAACGGGCGCCGAGCGGCTTTTGATTTTCTTTGGCGACAGGCGTTTGATTGTCCGTTCGCCCGCGTTCCTGCCAATGGCCACGGCGGATTTCAGATCGTCAATGTGCGTTTTGGAGTCGTAATCATAATCGCGTTCCATGCCATTTTCGTCTTGGGCGAGAACGCTTACCGAAACCGAATGGTTGGACCCGCCGGACTGCCCGAAAAAGCCGTGGCTTGTGGCGAACCACTTTTGTCCTTCGCCATAGCTCGCGCCAGCGCCGGAAGAGTTAACAACACCTTTGACGCCAAGGGCGGCTTCTTCGCATTCTGCGGCTCGGGCTTTGAGGGCCTCGGTCGAGGGTTCGGCATAATCGCCCAGATCGAGATCTTTATGGGGCGCTGTGGCGAGGCGTTCTTCAGGCGCCAGACCACAATAGGGGTCTTCCGGAGCTGCTTTCGCCATTGCCGTGCAGCGCTCGGCAAGCTCTTTCAGCGACGCCCTTGAATGGTCAGTTGTAGAGACCGAGGCCTGGCGTTTGCCGACCATCACCCGCAGGCCAAGATCGGCGCTTTCGGAGCGCTCTACGTCTTCGAGATTGCCCATTCGCCAGGAAACGCCTGACGAGACAGCATGATAGAGGACAGCGTCAGCAGCTTCAGCGCCAGCGGCTTTAGCGTCGGCAAGAAGGCTTGAAAGAATCGATTCAGCGTCTTTGGTTTGCATGGAGGCGGAGATAGAGGCTCCGCCGCGCTTGCGCAAGCGCGGCTAAGCGCCGATTTCAGCTTTTGCCCCTGCTTTCCACTGACCCCATGCTGGTAAGCTGCTGATCAATTCCATGTAGCGGGCAGATGCTCCGCTGACCTCGACTGGTCCATAGGTCAAAAAGCGGGAAACAACCGGTGCGTACATCGCGTCAGCGATGGAAAACTGTCCAAACAAAAAGCCCTGATCATTGGCCTGATTGTTGCCAAACCGCGACCGCGCCTGCGTCCACAAATCATCAACCCGAGCGATATCCTTTGCGACCCCGCCGCTTGTCGTGTGGCGCAAATCGCTGCGTGTGAACATCATCGGCCAAACGGTGCGGAGCGAGGGAAAGCCCGAATGCATTTCTGCAGAGATCGATCGTGCGAAGGCGCGCGGCTGCTTGTCGGTCGGCCAGAGTTTTTTTTCGGGAAAACAGTCGCTCAGATATTCGGCAATCGCAAGGGAATCCCAGACTTGAGTGTCACCATCGGTTAAGAACGGCACGAGCCCGGAAGGGGATTTCTCGTTAAGGTCTTTCCGAGACTCTGGTCTGTCCAGTTTGATATTTTCCTCCGCAAACGGAATGCCTGCTTGGGTCATCAAAAACCATGGACGGAAGGACCAGGAAGAAAGGTTCTTGTCGCCGATCGTCAGTGTAAGGTCAGCCATTTTTATCTCTCATGCATTTTAAAAAAATTCGTGATCCATTGCGCGAGTAGCACGCGGTCGGATTTGCCTTTCAGCGTATCGAGCCCCGGATCGGCGACCGCTTCGGGAATCCGACCACGGCGCAAACGTAAAAGCGCGGTCGCGTAATCATGGGCAAATTCCGGGTGCGGCTGAAAAGAAATAGCCGGTCCCTGCGCATATTCGATCACGCCAAATGGGCAAAACTCTGACCCACCCAAAATTCGGGCGCCTTCCGGCGGCTCTACCACCTGATCCTGATGGGAAACCGCGCATGACACATGTGTTTGTTGGGGGGTCATCCATGCTGAGCTGCGCTTTATCGCATAGTTGTGAACCCCGACGCCCCAACCCTTCGTCGCCTTCTCCACGCGCCCGCCAAAGGCCTGGGTCATGAGCTGATGGCCAAAGCAAATGCCGACCTGTGGTTTGTCTGCAGCCGCCGCTTCGCGCATCAAGGCTTCTGCAGGAGCCACCCAGTCATGGCCTTCATAGACGCCGGCAGGAGACCCTGTAATAAGGAGGCCGTCAAAGTCAGCAAGCGTCGGCGCTGGTTCACCATTGTGGACCGCGCTTGTTGAAAACGAAAAAGACGATGAAAGCGGTGAGAGTAGACGCTCAAACATCGACGGATACGAACCGTACTCGGCATCAAGCGGGGCGGGCGGTTTGCCGGTTTCTAGGATGCGAATATGCATTTTTATACGCTTTGCTGCAGCTCGTTCTTGATCCATGATCCATGACGGCGTCAAGTCAAATAAAATGAATGCAAGATCAGAAAAGGTTGTGAGATGAGCGATCATATAGGTGTAAGCCAGGATGGCGCGGTGCTAAGGCTTCGGTTTAATAGGCCGGAAAAGAAAAACGCGATTACGGTCAATATGTATGCTGCGCTCGCCAATGCGTTGGAAGACGCTGAGAAGAACGACTCTATCAGGGCGGTTCTGTTTGAGGCTGACGGCGACATCTTCACGGCGGGCAACGATATCGGTGACTTTATGGCTAATGGGGCCGAGCGCGGGGATCCTCACGCGACGCCGCCGGTCATGCGGTTTTTGCTGGCGCTTGCAAACGCTAAAAAACCGCTTCTCGCTGCCGTGCAGGGCGGCGCCGTCGGTGTTGGGGTCACTATGCTATTTCATTGTGACCTTGTTTTTGCGTCCGAACGGGCAACGTTTCATACGCCGTTCGTCAATCTTGGGCTTGTGCCGGAAGCGGCGTCGAGCTTGCTGCTGCCTCAAATAGCGGGGCATCAGCAGGCTGCCGAGATGCTGATAGCGGGCAAAAAGATTGATGCGCCTCGCGCAGAAAAATTTGGGTTTGTGAATGAGGTTGTTGCGCATGAGGCGCTGGAAAAAACAGCACTCGATGCGGCGCGCAACCTTGCTGCAAAAGCGCCAACGGCGATGCGCCTCACCAAGCAATTGATGAAGCCAAACCGGGATGCGGTCATTGCTCATATGAAAAATGAAGGTGAGCATTTCGCCGCGCAGCTGGAGTCAGCGGAATTTCGTGAGGCTGGCATGGCTTTCATGCAAAAGCGCAAGCCCGATTTTTCGAAAGCGGGATAGCTTTATTCGGCGGGGGCCGCCGGATGCGTCTTGTCGATGGTGCGTTTGATAACCGGCGGAAAGCGATGACGATACCGCATAACCTGCCGGTTTAGGTCAGGCCATTTCGTGCGCATGGCCTTAACGAGGCGCTGGACGACAGGAATATATGGTGCAAGCAATGCAAAACCGATCACGAGCATGATCAAGCCAAAAGGAAGCGGCAGCGGCAGGACAATCAATCCTGCGACAACCAGAGTAGACCCAAAAACTTGATGCAAAACCGGCAACATCGCCGAATGTTTACTCCTGATACAAACCCTGCCGAGCATCTTTAGGCGGCGATTGTCGCCTAGATTGTCGCCTAGATAGTCGCGTCATGAAAATATATGCCCCAACTGTGAGCAACGTAATATTTATGTCCCTAATCGTAAAGGTCAAAGCAGAAAATAGGGTTAATTTCTGCTCATACTTTTTCGGGAAACGATTTATGGCGTGAATGCCGCGCCTTCGGGACGCATGGGAAGGCCCCTTCAGGCCAGCTAAGCTTTCCTGATGTCTTACAAATCCTTACGTGATTTTGTTGAAAAACTTGAAGCGGCTGGCGAGCTCATTCGGGTGGTTGAGCCGGTTTCGGTTAACCTGGAAATGACGGAAATCCAGACGCGCCTTCTGGCGGAGGGTGGGCCAGTCGTCATGTTTGAAAAACCGGTGTTGGAAGACGGATCCATTTCGGCGATGCCAGTGATGGTAAATCTCTTCGGCACCGTGAAGCGGGTGGCGATGGGCGTAACCCTCGGAGGCAAAGAGCGCACGACTGGAGAGGAGTTGCGCGAGGTCGGCGAGCTGCTCGCTTTCCTGCGACAGCCCGAGCCGCCGGGCGGGGTCAAAGATGCGCTGGCGCTGGCGCCGCTGCTGAAGACCGTGATGGCAATGAAGCCGTCACCCAAAAACTTTGGAACAGCGCCATGTCAGGAGGTCGTGCTCGAGGGTGATGATATCGACCTTGATCGATTGCCAATCCAGATCTGCTGGCCGGGCGAACCGGCGCCCCTGATCACCTGGCCGCTCATCGTGACCAAGGGGCCGTCATCAAAACGCGAGGATGATTTTAATCTTGGCATCTACCGAATGCAAAAGACCGGTAAGAACAAAACCATCATGCGGTGGCTCAAACATCGCGGCGGCGCGCAGCACCATCAACGATGGTCAAAAGAAAAAACAGAGCCGCTTCCGGCGGCGGCCGTTATAGGCGCCGATCCGGGAACGATCCTGGCGGCGGTGACGCCGGTGCCCGACACGCTCTCGGAATATCACTTTGCCGGATTGTTGCGTGGCCGCAAAGTCGAGTTGGTTGATTGTAAGACACAACCGCTGAAGGTTCCCGCGGAAGCGGAGATCGTGCTAGAAGGCTATGTCTCGCTTGATGAGTATCAAGACGAGGGTCCTTACGGTGATCACACCGGCTATTATAATTCTATAGAGCGCTTTCCGACGTTTACCATTACGGCGATCACCCACCGTCGGGAACCGATTTATCTCTCGACATTTACGGGCCGCCCGCCGGATGAGCCTTCGGTGCTGGGCGAGGCGCTCAACGAGGTGTTTATCCCTCTTTTGCAACAGCAGTTCCCGGAAATTACCGATTTCTGGTTGCCACCTGAGGGCTGCTCCTATCGGATCGCGGTGATCAGCATGAAGAAGGCTTATCCCGGTCACGCCAAGCGAGTGATGATGGGCGCCTGGTCATATTTGCGCCAATTCATGTATACGAAATGGATCATCGTGGTTGGCGACGATGTGAATGCGCGCGACTGGAAAGACGTGATGTGGGCGGTTTCCACAAAA
>JAJFGC010000059.1 GCA_021776345.1 Hyphococcus sp.
CAGCCAAAGCCGCGAATTTGCCAGTGACCAAGGTAACTCGCAAACTGGCGCCAGCGGACATCGCGCGGTTCAGGCGTCTTTTCGGCGGTGAGAAACGCCGCCACTTCCGCCTCTCCCATCATATCGATATGCGCATCCGCATCGCCGGCCTCTATAGGGCGTAACAATAAACGCTTCGTTTCTATACGGATAGTCATGACGTCACGCCAACAAGCCCATGCGCTATTTCCTCAACACGCCGCGCGTTACCTGCCCATGTCAGGTCCTGACGGATGAGGCTGGCACGCGCCGCAGCGCCAAGGCGCGCGCGCAACGAAGCGTCATCTACGAGTTTTAAAAGCGCTTTGTCAAAAGCCGCATCGTCATCTTGCAAAAACAAGGCTGCATCCTCACCGTCCTTTAGCACTTCCCGAATGTTGGCGCTGTCGGGGGCAATAATCGCTTTGCCTAGCGCCATATATTCAAAGATTTTCAAAGGTGAAGCATACGCGGTCACGGCGGGCTGCAGCGCGATATCAAAGGCGGCAATATAATCAGGGACTTCTTCACGTTGCACGACACCGGTGATAGTTACCTGCTCCAGGACGCCTTTGTCGGCCGCAAGTCTTTCCAGCTCTTTGCGCGCCGGCCCATCGCCAACCAGCAAAAAATGAATGTCTTTTCTTTGTTGCCGAGCGATAAACCGAATAATTCGATCAACGCCGTGCCAGTCGCGAACGAATCCGGCAAAGCCGAGAACAAGCCTGTCTTCCAGCGCATAGCGTGCGCGAATACCCTTCCCGTCCCGCTGTGTTAGAAAACTATCGCTGACGCCATTTTGTATCACCATAATTTTGTCGTCGGGGACGCCCGCTGCGCGAACGCTGTCGGCGAGAACATTTGTTACGGGCAACACTATGTCCGCCGCGTTCCAGACTTCGCGTTCGCAGTTTCGCGCGAAGCCTTTGAGCGCAAGACCACCGTGATTTGCGCGTTCTTCGGCAAGCGGCGCGTTCACCTCCAAGATTAACGGAATATTCTTCGACCATTTCAACCAGGCGCCGGGGTAATAAAAAAGATTATAACGCTGGTAGAGAATGTCGGGCTGTGTTTTGGCATACAGGCCTTTTAACCGCCAATATGACAGCGCAGAATAAAAAAGCTCCGCAAATTCATGGGCCGCATTCGGCATCTTTGCACGCAAATGCACGCCGCCGGCATCAAGTCTTTTGACACGCGTTTCTTTTTCTCCCGCCGGGCCCGCCATAACGATCTCGTGTCCTCGAACGCGCAGCGCATCCGTCAGTTCACGGATATGTACGTATTGACCGTCGGCAGAGCGTGTTCGGTGAGAATAAAGAATTTTCATATGCCCCTCATATCGTGATGCGTGCGTCATACAAATACGCCCAGGAAGCGAATTTGGTTCCACGCATTCGCCAAATAAGCATGTGCAAGCGCAAAGACCGGACAAGCTTGTTACTTTTTTAGCCGTCCAGCTTGCGCCTTGGGCGTCATGACCGCAGGGTGGGCGCTGTATGATAGGGAGTATTCGACGATGAAAATGAAGCTGACTATTCTGTCATTGACAGCCCTTATCCTCACCGGCGGATCAGCGAGCGCTTATCCCGGCGTCAACATCTTGACGACCGGCAGCGGCAACGAGAAGACGGTGACGGTCGGCGTATCCTATGAGGATACCAATGGCGTTCATTTGTTTCGCGGCCCAAAACGACTTTCAGGCGACATATTAGCCGGCGGCGAGCGCCCACAACGCGATACGCGCATCGAAATCAACAAACACAGATATGTTTGGCGATCTTTTAGAATGCTACGCACCCAAGGTTTTTATTCAGGGGATCCGCATCCGTCACGACGATACGTGCAAGGCTTTTATTCAGGGCAAAAGCGCGGACATTAACTGTCCAAACGCTTCATTTGAGATCTTGGGGATCTTTCTCATCACCCAAGTAGCGACAAGAATGATCGTATAAGGATTACCCGAGGCTCGGATCGAGCTTGACGCACGCTTCCATCAGCTCTTTGACCGAATCAACGGAGTGATCGAACATCACCTTTTCATCATCGGTGAATTTCACTTCGACAATGCGTTCCGCGCCCTCAGCGCCAAGGACAACCGGCACACCCAGATACATGTCATTCAACCCATACTGGCCGGTCAAATGCGCGGCGCAGGGCACGACGATTTTCTTGTCCTTGAGATAGCTTTCCGCCATCTGGATCGCTGACGCCGCTGGCGCGTAATATGCTGATCCTGACTTTAAGAGCGCGACGATCTCGCCGCCGCCTTTGCGGGTGCGATCGACGATGGCGTCGATCTTTTCTTGGGTGGTCCACCCCATCTCGATCAAGTCAGGCAACGGAATGCCCGCGACCGTAGAATAGCGCGTTAGCGGCACCATCGTATCGCCATGGCCGCCAAGGACAAATGCGGTGACACTTTCAACGGAAACGTTAAATTCTTCGGAAAGAAAATACCGGAACCGCGCGCTGTCGAGAATGCCGGCCATGCCGACGACTTTGTTGTGAGGCAGACCGGAAAATTTCTGCAACGCCCAGACCATCGCATCGAGCGGATTGGTAATGCAGATCACCAGTGCATTCGGCGCGTGCTTGGCGATGCCTTCGCCGACAGACTTCATCACTTTAAGATTGATGCCAACAAGATCGTCGCGGCTCATGCCCGGTTTACGGGCAACGCCGGCGGTGACGATGCAAACATCGGCCCCGGCAATGTCAGCATAATCCTGCGTACCTTTAAGGCGGGAATCATACCCGTCCACGGGCGAGCTTTCTGCGATATCGAGCCCTTTGCCTTCCGGTATCCCCTCAACAATATCGAAGAGAACAACATCGCCGAGTTCCTTTTGGGCGGCGATGTGGGCGAGTGTGCCCCCGATCATACCGGAACCGATCATTGCGAGTTTTCTGCGGGCCATGTGACTATCTCCTTGAACCAGCGGCGCTTCGCGCCGCATGTGAATATGTTGCGGTGCGGTCTACCCTATGAGAGGCGTCTTTGAAAGCCGTGGAGGCGGCGAATTACGCCTTACGAACAGTTGCGAGGGCGCCGGCCGCTGCGATCAGGACGCCGCCGGTGATCCGGTTTCGCCACCGCCCGGCGCGGGCGATGAACGGGCGCGCCTTGGTGGCTGAAAAGGCCCAGCCGCAGTCAATCACGAAGGCGACGACCAGAAACGTGCCGCTCAATAGCGCCAGCTGCGGGCCTGCAGGCGCGGCGGGGGATATAAAAAGCGGGAAAAACGCCGCGTAAAACAGGAGCGTCTTCGGGTTGGTCGCTGAGACCAAGACCGCCTCGATAAAAATCGCCGTGATCGATCGGGCGGCAGAGGCGGTTTCAACGTCCAGCTTTTCCACCCGCGCGCGCAGTGCGCGGACGCCGAGATAGAGGAGGTAGGCGACGCCAATCCATTTGATCCAGAACATCGCCTCGCCCGCCGCTGCCAGTGCCGTCGCCAAGCCAGCGACGACAAGGACAAGCTGGCCGGCGAGCGCAACGGTCGAGCCGACAACCGTCGCCAACGCAAAGCGGGGCCCGTAACGCACCGCGTTCGCAATGATGAGCGCGACCATCGGGCCCGGCGTCAGAATAAGGAGCGCAGACGCCGCCACAAAGGCGAGATAAAGCTCAAACGGCATGGCTAATTAAAACTGCTTGCGGATCGACGCCATCACATTGGACGCTTCATATCGATCATCGTCAATGCGCGGGCCCGGGGGGCCTGCAGGCGTGAAGTCATCGTCATTGGGACCATAGACCAGCTTGTTTGTCCGCAGATAGACATATTCCGTATCAAGAGAAAAACCGCCGCCCATATCGAATGAAATACCGGCGCGCCCTTGATAGGCCAGCGCCGCATCGCGGTCGCCATTTTCATTTTCAACAAACGCGCCGCCGACCCCGCCGCCGATAAACGGCGTAAACCGGCTGTCATTGGTCCAGTCGAAGTAGAAATTGGAGAGGATAAAGTGCGCTTTGATATCATCGTTGATGGGCGTCGCCAGCGTCGGCCCGAGAGTGGGGTCGTTTACCGTTACCCCATCGATAGTTGTAGAGGCGTAGCGATATTCAAGCACGGTGCGAATGCCGTCCGCATAATCAAAGCCGAGCGCGCCGCCAAAGAAATAGCCATCGCCGTTAGATACGGTCTGGCCAGTAGGCGGTGCAACGACAAAAGCTGTATTGGGGTTAAAGGTATAGTCCTGCTCCCAGTCAGACAGAAACGAGACGCCGCCGCCAACGCGAATATAGGCGCCGTCGGAAGCAACCTCTTCCTGCGCCATGGCCGCACTAAACCCGGACACAACGATCACTCCTGCCAACGCAACTGCTTGCTTCACCGTCAACTCCTCTTTTCTACCAGGCTAAACTAACCCACGCCCGCAAGGCGGGGCAAGGAACCCCGCAATCAACTCTTACGTCAATGTGTTAGCACGCAGCTTATTTCAGCCGACCCTTCTCTTTCGCCATCGCCACGACGACCCCACTCAACAACAAGATGGCAACGAGGTTCGGGAACGCCATGGAGGCGTTGGCGATGCCTCCAAGCTTCCAGACAAAATCGATTTGTTGCAGAGCGCCAACAAACACCATGCCAACCCAGATGAACCGCATCGGCCGCGCGGCCCAATCCCCGACCAGATAGGTGACGGCCTGTTCCATATAGTAAGACCAACCCAAAATAGTCGTGAATGCGAACAGGGACAGCGCAACCGCAATCAAAATGCCGCCAAGCGGAACTCCCAAGATAGCGACCGGTAAACCTTGGTCAAATACCGCCGTCGTCACCTGAGCCGCTTGCAGCGTTGTTGACTGCCAAGCGTATTCAACTATGCCGTCGCCGGAAACGAACTCGCCCTGCACCGACAAGATCACCAGCGCAGTCATCGTGCAGATAACGATAGTGTCAATAAATGTGCCCAGCATCGCGATTTCACCCTGCTTTACCGGGTCGTCGGTTTTCGCAGCCGCATGAGCAATCGCCGTTGAGCCCTGCCCGGCCTCGTTGGAAAAAAGTCCACGATCAACGCCAAACCGCACGGCCTGCAGGATGGAGTATCCGACCAATCCGCCGGTTGCTTGTTCAAGACCGAAAGCATGAGCGAAAATCAGCATGAACGCTTCCGGTACATGCTCTGCATTCAGAACCAGCATGACGATTGCCGTCAGAATATAGCCGAGCGCCATGGCCGGAACGACTTTACCGGCAACGGAACCGATTGACTTAATACCGCCGATGATGACGATGAAAGCAAGAACCGCGAGCACAAGCCCTGACACCCATGCCGGAATTGGTATTGCGCTGGCTGCGGTCGCCGCCTCGACAGCCGTTGCGATCGAATTCGCTTGCGTCATATTACCGGTGACAATCGCCGAAAAGATCGTTCCCACAGCAAAGAAAACCGCGAGCCATGTCCATTTTTTGCTGAGGCCATTCTTGATATAAAACATCGGCCCGCCATGGATGTGCCCGTCAGGATGGGTCTCGCGATATTTCACTGCAAGGCTCGACTCCGCATAGGCGGCGGCCATGCCGAAAAACGCCGTCACCCACATCCAGAAAATTGCGCCCGGTCCGCCAAGCGTGATCGCCGTCGCGACGCCGGCGAGATTGCCGGTGCCGACCTGCCCAGAGAGCGCTGTTGAGAGCGCGTTCCAGGGGGTGATTTCACCGACCGCATCCGGATCTGTCTGACCTTTGCGACTGCTCGTAAAGAGATTGCGGAACGCCGGGATAAGTCGCCGGATAGGCAAAAACTTCAGCCGGATCATGAAGAAAAGGCCGGTGCCAAGGAGAATAAAAACCATCGGCGCCAACGGCATGATTTGATTCTCGGTTCCGTCGGCGGAGAACCCCCAATAACCGCCCCAGATAAATCCGCTGATGTTATCAACAAGCGTATAAAATGCTTCCATTGCGCTTAAATCCCCTGTCCCTGCACGCTATCCACGCGGTTGTTATTAAAAAATTTGACGGACATTAGGCGGGGCCGCCCCTCGGGAGCAAGGCTTTCTGACTTGCGGCGCTATCATCAAGGGTCCTAAAACCTTGGCATGGCAGAGAAATACGTCATTCGGCGCGCCGCGATGGATGATTGTGAGGCTCTCGGCATTATCGGCCCTGCCGCTTATGCTGCGGCCTATGCGCATATATGGGACGATGAAGCGGCCTTCGCCGAGCATCTCGGCGCCTATGGCGAAGCTGCCTGGCGTCAGCTTTTAAAGGATAATGCTGTCCTGGTTTGGACCGCTGAAATCAACGCCAAGATCACCGGTTTTTTGACCCTGCATCTTGGCTCCGATACGCCAGCTGTAACGCAAACCGGTGGCGCGGAAGTGAGACGAATTTATCTTCTGCCGGGCTCGACGGGTTGTACGGCGCCTACCATTATATCGACCTGACGCCGAAAGGGCGCGCCGGCGAAGATAAGCACGGTAATATGCACTGGCTAAGTCGCAGGGATCAGTATGAAGATTAAAATTCTTTTCGCCGTCGTTCTGTCGCCAGGCCTTTTGGCTTGCACCGAGCAATCAGCATCGCCAAGCAAACAGAGCGCTGCCGTAGAAGGCAGAGGCGCCGACACGGCGAAATGGTGGGAGAGCCTGCCGCGCGCCGAATGGTCGGCCTATGAGCGCGTTGCGCAGGACATCGACTGGTTCGAGATCTATCAAGTCTTCCCGAATGTCTATGCGATCTACGAGCCGGGACAATTCGAGGAAGTGATTTCTTTTCTGATCATTGGCGACGACAAAGCCCTGCTTTTTGATACAGGGCTCGGGATTGCAAAACTGCAACCGGTGATCGCGCGCCTCACCGATCACGAAATTATAGTGTTAAATTCCCACGGCCATTACGATCACATTGGCGGTAACCATGAGTTTGCAGACATTGCCGGCGTCGAGGTTCCCTACGCCATCAACCGGACCAAGGGCGCATCAAACGATAAGGTCGCCGAATATGTCTCCGGCGATTGGTTGTGGAAGGAAACGCCAGCCGATTTCGACGCGGCGACTTATGATATTAAACCCTATGAGCTCACGAATTTTGTCAAGGATGGCGACATCATTGATCTTGGCGGACGGCGTCTTGAAGTGTTGCTGACGCCCGGTCATTCGCCTGATTCAATTTGCCTTCTGGACCGCGAAGAGCGCCAGCTTTTCACCGGCGACACGTTTTATCTGGCGCCGCTTTACGCCCATCTCGAAGGCTCGGATTTTGATCAATACAAAACCACGATGGAAAGACTGGCGGCGCTCACGCCTGAAATTGACCACTTGATGACATCGCATAATGTCCCGGTCGCGGATGCGGCTTATCTTGGAAAAGCCGCCTCCGCCTTCGAGGCGATTTCAACAAAAAGCGCCGCCTATCAGAAGACAGACGGCGCTTATGAATATCAGTTTGACGGGTTTTCGGTCATCGCTCCAAAACCGGGCGATTAAGAAACCGGCCCTAGGCTTAGTCCTTGTCCAGCGGACCTGCTGTTGATGGGTCGCCATCATAAGCTTCTTCAAGCGGATCGAACTCACCGTCATCTTCGTTGATTTCATCTGCGGCAACCGCGCCGGCGCCAGCAGCAGCTGCGAGAATGCAACCCGATGTTGAGAGTCCAAACCCCATAAGCGCAATCAGCATCAAAAACTTTTTCATTTTTCGCTCCTTTTTGTATGGTCGGCCCCCCATTCGGCCGAAAGCATAGTTGAAACACGTAAAATCGCCGAAAGTTCCTTCGCAGGGAAATAAGGTGTCTTCAAGGCAAAATCGCAAACCCGCCCATTTAATCCGGCGGTTTTGTTACATTTCAGAAAGACTGTCGGCCTTATGCCTTGCGTCGCCCACGCCACCAGGCCCTTAAGACCGCAAGCACAATCATCAGCACAATGAAAAATGGCCACGACCTCGCAACGAACCGCACGGCGTCCGCGAGAGACGCAACAGATGCGCGCCCAAAATCACCGAAAGCCTGCGTCAGCGGCTTGAAAACGCCGATCGACGTTTCCGGGTCTGACTGATAGGAGATGTCAAGCGATGACATCTCCACGCGAGCGCGGGCGGCGCGCAGCCGCGCCGTCATTGAATCGATTTCGCCTTGAACATCGCTGAGCGCGCGTTCGGCCGCAAGCACATCGCTGAGCGAGCCTTCATTTGTTTCAAGAAGAACCTTGATGCGGTCACGCAGCGTCTTTTTTGCTTCAAGACGCGCATCCATATCGACGATATATTGGGTTAAGTCTTCCGCACGCACCGTGTTCTCGGTGAGCTTGCCGCCAGCCCCGCCCGCGTCCGAAGCAATACTTGTCCGAAATTTTTCAAGCCATTGCGGCGCGGCCCGCAAATTTAAGCTAGCCGCAACGCGATCATCACCCCAGCTGTTTACCGATGAGCCAAGCATCTGACAAACATCGGAACCGGCGGCGATGCATTGTTGCTGATGGGCGCTCATCATCGGTTCAACCGCGCCTTTCGGGACGGAAACACCCATGGAGTAGGAGTAAGCCAGCATAACGCCGGCATTCGCACCCGCTTCCGGCGGGGGCGCTGCCGGTGGCTCGCTCTCTGAATATGCTTTTCGGTTCGCCGTGACGGTTATCGTATCCGTCTCCATATCCGGCCCATAAGAAGACCGCTCATCGCCGCCACACCCTGCGAGCAGCGCCAAGGCAGCGCCCGCACAAATCGATTTTACTGCTGGAATTATTGTCTGCGCCATTGATCCCTCCCTGAGGAAACCGTGTCCATTGCCTTCGACTTATAGCTTATCGCCTCTCTGCAAGGGTTTCCAGCGGCGAAAACCGCACAAAAAAACGCGCAGGAAAAATGCCCGCGCGTTGTTAAAAAAGACTGATAGACTTTTTGTTTATTCAGATTTGGCTTCTTCTGAAGCGTCTCCCGCAGACGCTTCAGCGGGCGTCTCTTCGGCAGCCGGTTCTTCTGCAGGGGCGTTCTTGGCTTCTTCAGCCGCGGCTTTTGCGGCTTCTGCCTTGTCTTTCTTTTCCTGCTCGCGCTCTTGCGCTTTCTCGCCCGGCTTGCCTTTGTTGGGATTGTTGCCGTGTTTCCACTTCACAAGATCGTTCGCCGCAAGGAACCGCGCAACGCGGTCAGTTGGTCTGGCGCCAACGCTGAGCCAATGTTTGATCCGTTCTTCATTATACTGAATTCGGTTTTCATCGGTCTTGGCGAGCAATGGATTATAGTGGCCAATCTTCTCAATGAAGCGGCCGTCCCGCGGCATGCGGCTGTCGGCGACAACGATGTTGTAGTAAGGGCGTTTCTTCGCGCCGCCCCGGGCGAGTCTGATTTTCAATGACATGTTAGTCTTCCTTTTTTCTATTCAGATTTTTCAGTGGTGTATTTGTCCGCCCCGAGGAAATGGAGCGAAACGTAAGGTTCATCGCCGACCACCCAGCTATCGTGCGGGTGAGACGGAACATAAAAAATATCGCCGGCGCGCATCTCATGGACCTCGCCGTCTTTCATCGCCGCAGTAGCGCAGCCGGAAACGACCATGCCGACATGCTCGACGGTGCAGAACGCCTCGCCCATCGCCTTACCGACGTCTTCGGACCATTTCCAGCCCGGCTGATAGGTGGCGCGGCCGATGGTCATGCCTCCGATCTCGACAATCTCGAATTTGCCTTTTGGGAATTCGCGGATATCATCCGGCGCCTCGAAGCGTTTGAGAATGGTTTGTGTAGATAGGGTCATGTCAAATAGCGCGCGTTGGGCGGAAAATTACGCCCCGTAATTCCGGCTCGTCACTTTCATGGAAAAGAAGTGAACCCGGTATGCAGGACACAACTGAACCTGAACACCAACCGAAACAATCACCGATTGCAGCATCGATCGTTTTCCACTCACCATCGCACCCGTTGCTGTTATTTAGGACGAGCACCTCATCATGAGCGCCATGCCCTCTGAGCAAGTTCAGCACATCTCGCTCCGTACCTTTGGTTCCTACTTCGATGAAAAATTTTCCATCAAATTGCAAACTGTGATGAAACATTGAAACGAGTTTTGAGCGCTTAGTTTTCGAACCCGCCAAAGCGGACACGCGGCGTTTTTGGCGGCTTTCGACCAAATCCGCCAACCCTAGCCAATGCTGATTTTCACGTTCGTTCACTTCTTCTTCCCCAGACCCGGCAGGCCGCCCATGCCCGGCGGCATCGGAGCCTGGCCGGCGAGCGCTTTTTCGATAGCGTCAAAATCGAGATCGTCCGTACCCTGACCCTTGCCGGCGCCGGCTTGCTTCAAAAGATCCGCGGCATCGGGGCCGCCGCCTCCACCGAGCATGCCGCCCACTCCACCCATGCCGCCCATCGCGCCGCCGCCCATGCCGGCGAGCTGTTTGGCCATGCCTTTCATGCCGCCCTTGCCCATCTTTTTCATCATATCCGCCATCTGACGGTGGGCCTTGATCAGCTTGTTGATTTCCTGAACCGAGGTGCCCGAGCCTTTTGCGATGCGTTTTTTGCGGCTGGCGTTTAAGAGTTTCGGTTTGGCGCGCTCTTTCTTCGTCATCGACGAAATGATCGCTTCCTGATGGATGATTTCTTTGTCTTCGAGACCGCCAGCCTGATCAACCATCTTCTTCATCTTGCCCATGCCGGGCATCATGCCGAGGATCGCGCCCATGCCGCCCATCTTGCGCATCTGTTTGAACTGATCGGCGAGGTCGTTCATATCGAACTCGCCCTTGGCCATTTTCTTCGCGGCTTTTTTGGCCTTCTCGATATCCATTTCTTCGCTGGCTTTTTCCACCAGTGAAACAATGTCGCCCATGCCGAGAATGCGGCCAGCCATGCGTTCGGGCTCGAACGTATCAAGCGCATCGAGCTGTTCGCCAACGCCGACAAACTTGATCGGCGAGCCGGTAACCGCGCGCATGGAGAGCGCGGCGCCGCCACGCGCATCGCCATCGATCCGTGTCATGACGACACCGGTGACCGGGACGCGCTGTTTAAACTTTTCCGCCGTCTGCACCGCATCCTGACCGGTGAGCGCATCGACGACGAGAAGCGTTTCAATCGGCGTCGTCTCGCGGGAGATATCCGCGATCTCGCTCATCAACTGTTCGTCAATGGAAAGACGACCGGCAGTGTCGAGCATGACGATGTCAAATCCGCCAAGACGGCCCGCCTCCATCGCCCGGCTGGCGATATCGCGCGGCGACTGGCCGGCGATGATCGGAAGCGTTTTTACTTGCGTTTGCTCACCCAGAATCTGGAGTTGTTCCTGCGCCGCTGGCCGCTGCGTATCGAGCGAGGCCATCAGGACTTTCTTCTTCTCGCGTTTGGTCAGGCGCAGGGCGATCTTCGCGGTTGACGTCGTCTTACCTGAGCCTTGGAGGCCGACCATCATGATCGCCGCGGGCGGCGTTGTGTTGAAATTTAACGAAGCGTCTTCATCACCGCCAAGCATGTCCACCAAGGCATCGTGGACAATTTTCACGACCTGCTGGCCTGGCGTAATCGAGCGCAGCACCTCTTGTCCGACAGCGCGCTCTTTCACCTTGGCGATGAAATCCTTCGCCACGGTGAGCGCAACGTCCGCTTCAAGCAGGGCGACACGCACCTCACGCAAGGCCTCGTTGACGTCCTTTTCCTCAAGCGCGCCCTTGCCGCGAAGGCCCTCAAAGATCGAACCAAGACGATCGCTTAAACTCTCAAACATCAAGCATCCTCATCCTCGATTAAAAACATGACTGCGCGTTCCGTGAGCGCCCGTGGGCGGTGACGATCTTTTGCGCCGTCCGGGATGACCAGCGCGTCGCCCGCCTGAAAGACAATCTTTTCGCCATCGAAGTCGATTTCAAGGTCACCCTCAACGATCATCCCCACATGCCCGATCTCACACCAGTGAGGATGCGCCGTTGCCGGCGTCAGCTCTACAAGGCGCAACACCTTGCCAGCGCGCGCAACTCGCTTGAGCCGTGCTGTGCCCTCCAGCGTCGGCTCCCAATCCACATCCGAAAAGGCAACGCGGTAATCCAATCGCTCAATCCTTCAACCCAAACGCCTTTTGCCGCCGTGAGGGCATTACCCCGACGGCGGTGCATCCCCGACCCCGTCCCAAAATTAGGTGGCGTGCCGGCAAACGCGGGAAAAACACAAAATTTCCCGAAATCGGGAGGGTCTATAGGGGGTTAATCACCGGGATGCAAGCCTAGCGCCCGCGGCGCAAGCGCTTGGTAATTTCCGGCAGGCGGATCGCAAACCAGAGCGCCGTCCAGATATTGCCGAGCACTAAGACCGGCGCCGCCCAGAAAAGGCGCGCCGGCCAGCTTTTCTCAAATGAAACCATCACCACCGCAGCAATCAAAAACCCGAGATAGAGATCGATCAACGTGACTACCGACCAGGGCTCCGTGAACATTTCAGTGAGCACTGGACCCAGTCCGCGCGGATCGGCGCTCATTGCCCAGAAGATCGTGATGGCGAGGGTTAAGCCCCCGAGGATAGTGATCAAGCGAAGGATTGGCATGGAAGACTATACGCTCCCGCCGCAAAACTAGATCATTCGAAAATCACGCGGACCCTTCACGCACTAACCGCCGTTCCACTTTCAAGAGCGATTACTGTTTCGCTTTCGACAGGAACACAGCCTCGTCAAGTTCGCCTTCGGTTTTGGCAACCGTCACCGCGACCGTGGCGTCGCCAGTGACGTTGACGA
>JAJFGC010000060.1 GCA_021776345.1 Hyphococcus sp.
ATCAGCCTTACTCATATCGTCGAGGCCAAGCTCCTTATATGCCGCCTCGCCCTTGCGAATAAAGTGGCGCGGGCCGAGGCCAAGTTTATTCGCCAAGACTTTTAATTCGTCCACGGATGGCGGGTTCTCGAGATAAAGCACGACCTCCGGCGCGGCGCCTTTTTCTTCTAACAGCGCCAGCGTTTGGCGCGATTTTGAGCAGCGCGGATTGTGATAGATCGTAACAGCCATATCCCGATTAGCCTTTGTATTACCGCCTATTGCGACAGCCGGTATCCGCCGCTTTCAGTCAGCAGGATCGACGCGTTGGAGGGGTCCGGCTCAATTTTCTGGCGCAACCGATAGACATGCGTTTCAAGCGTGTGTGTCGTAACGCCGGAATTATAACCCCAGACCTCGTCGAGAAGAACATCGCGCGTCACTGGTTTACCGCCAGCGCGATAGAGAAATTTGAGGATCGAGGTTTCTTTTTCCGTCAGCCGGATTTTCTTGTCTTCAGCTGTCACCAGCATTTTCACCGCCGGTCTAAATTCATAAGGCCCGACCTTAAAGACTGCATCTTCGCTTTGTTCGTGGCTTCTCAAATGCGCTCGTAATCGCGCGAGAAGCACGCCGAACTTAAACGGCTTGGCGACATAGTCATTAGCGCCCGCTTCCAGGCCAAGAATGGTGTCGGCGTCTGAATCGGCGCCCGTTAACATGATGATCGGCGACTTAAAGCCGTTTTTGCGCATGACCCGGCACGCTTCCCGGCCGTCCATATCCGGCAGACCAACATCGAGCAGCATCAGATCGATATGCGCTTCTTCTTTTACCCGCTCAATTGCCGCATTGGCGGTGGGCAAAGGCTCCACCGCAAATTCATCGTGAAGTTTGAACTGATCAAGCAACGTTTCCGTCAGGAGTTCGTCATCATCAACCAACAATATTTTTTTCGCCCGCGTCATTTGTTTTAGGTCCCATTTTTATTTTGTTTCAGGGCCGCTCTCATAATGGCAATTATAAGTCACAGGGAAGTCACATCCTCGACATGACGCCGTTAGGTAATTCTGCGCCGAACACGACAAAAACACAACAAAAGCTGTGTGTTAGCATGCTCACGACGCCCGTGATCGGTCATAGGATGCGACAATTGCGTTCGCTCCTTGCGTCGCTTCAAGGCTGATTTCATCCTCGCGCGCCAAAAACCCCGGTCCCGATCCGAACATGGGTCGCCCCAAGCTGCGCCGCGATCCGGTAATCCGCGCTCATGCCCATGCTGAGCTCGGAAAGGCCGTTTCGCGCCGCAATTTTTGCCAGAAGCGCGAAATGCGGGGCAGGATCCGCACCCGCCGGCGGGATGCACATCAAGCCGGCAATGGTGAGGCCGAACTCATCGCGGCATTGGGCAAGAAAAGCATCGGTCTCCTTTGGGGCGATCCCGGCCTTTTGATCTTCTTCGCCAGTATTAACCTGCGCCAATAGAGGAATCGCGCGGCCTTGTTTTTCAATTTCTTGCGCCAGCGCCCGAGCAATTTTCGGCCGGTCAACCGTTTCGATCACATCAAATAGCGCGACAGCATCTTTGGCTTTGTTGGACTGCAAGGGCCCGATCAGCCGCAATTCGACATCGGGAAAGCTCGCACGAAGGGGCGGCCATTTTTCCTGCGCTTCTTGCACCCGGTTTTCGCCAAAGACGCGGTGGCCAGCCTCAAGCACTGGTAAAATGCGGTCGGCCCCATGCTTTTTCGCCACGGCTGTCACCGTTACTGCATCAGACGGGCGCCCTGCCTCGGCAAGGGCGCTCTTGAGTTCTTCGCGAATGGCGCGGAGATTGGCGGCGGGATTAATGGACGTTGAGGTCAATGTTATCGCTTTAAAAATCGAAAATGAGGCACGGCAGTTGCGGGCGTCTAAACTAGCAGCCGCGGCGGCAAGCCTCAAATCTCGTTCCGACATCGATGACGCGGCGTTTTGTCTGGCCTTTATGACGGACGCCGCCCGGGCGCCCGACCCGGACATCGTTGCCCGCACCTTGCCGGCGAAGGCTGCGTTGATTTTGCGTGACTATGATGCGCCAGACCGGGAGGCCCTTGCCAAGCGACTTCAGTCAATATGCGCAGACCGCGGCGTGTTGTTTTTGGTTGGCGGCGACCGCGCTCTGGCTGAAAAGATCGGCGCCGATGGCGCTCACTTTCCAGCCTGGATGACGCCGGAAAGCCTGTCGCCGATGATCACCTCCGCCGCCTGCCACAATGATGCCGAGATACAACGGGCCGGCGACGCTAAAGTAGATCTTGCGTTGGTGTCGCCGGTTTTCCAAACCAGGTCTCACCCCGGCCAGCAAAGCCTCGGCGCTGATGCGTTCAAATTGATGGCGCGCCGGGCGTCCATCCCGGTGCTGGCGCTCGGCGGCGTTGATGAAACCAATGTGCGCCAACTCGCCGGCCCGAACGTTGCCGGCTTCGCGGCGATCAGCGCTTTTCTGCCGCGTTAGTCTGAAGGCAAAACCTCAACCCAGACACCCAGAACATTTCCTGCCGGATCGCGAAAATGAAACCGGCGCCCGCCGGGAAATTCGTGGCGCTCGGTAATTTCACCGCCGGCATCGATGACGCGTCTTTCGGACGCCTCCAGGTCATCTGCATAGAGAATAACAAGCGTTGACCCGTTAACAGGTTTTTCGCCGCCGCGAAAGCCGCCCTCCAAACCAGCGCCAGCAAAGCTCACATATTCAGGCCCCCAATCAGTAAACACCCAGCCAAAGGCCGCTGTATAAAACTTCTTGACCGCGCCAAGGTCTTCAGCGGCGAACTCCACATAGTCGATATGATTTTTCGTGTGGGCCATGGGGGGGCTCTCTCCGGTGCGATTGGTGTCGGCGCGATCTTCTTCGGTGCGACCGCCTGGCGCAATCAAAAGAAATCAACAGGCCGTGGCCGGCGCAGACTAAAGCGCCCGATAAAAGAAAAACGGGATGGCGCGATGGCCATCCCGGTCCAGTATCCCCTCTAAGCTAGGCGCTTAGAATTTTTAGAATTTGATCGTACTTTCGATCACGACCGTGGTGGCCTCTTCCGGGCCTCCTGCGGCAATTGGTTTAGTCGATTCAACATACTGCGCGGCGGCGCCAATGGTGATGCCGCGGCCGATAACGTAGGTGACGCCGGCCTGCGCGGTTTGCGTATCCTGAAATAAAGTCGGGTCGAGCGGGTTAGGGCCTATCGCGTTCGCCTCTGACTGACCGTAACCCAGCATAAAGCCCCAGTCGCCGGATTCTTCACCGGTGCGGAAAGTGATGCCGGCGTCAAAAGCCAGATAATTATCGTCTTTGTCCGTCGACAGGCCAGAATTGGTGTTCTTCACCGAGCCGCCAAGCGTGATGCCGCGATAAGCGAGATTGAGGCCGAGTGAATATGCCTCGTAATCATCAAAAATTGAGACTTCGGAAAGCGTATCTTCGTCAGCCGTCACATAGCTGGCGCCAATGCCAACCAAAAGACGGTCGCCGCCGACACGAATAGGTTTTTGGTAATAGAGGGCCGCCTCAACAGCATCTTCCCATTGCGACGTTTCCGTCAACATGGTGCCGTCAGGCATGAGCAGGAAGCCGCCTTCCGGCGCACAAAAGCGATCGCCGCAATTGCGCAAAGTTGGCGAATAAGAAATCCCAAGCTGCAACCCGCCAAGAACGCCGCCCAGCAAATTCGCCGGCGGCATATAGGTAACTTTTGTTGAATAGCCGGTGAAATCGTTCACCGTGTGAACATCATTCAGACCCGATAAATCCGTGTGCCAATCATTGACATTAACGGAGCTGAAAATTGTCGGCGACGTAACCGCTAATGTTCGCGCAACGCCCTGGTCACGACCAACAATGACTTGACCAAAATTGCCGCGCGCATAGGCGTAAGCGCCCTGAACATAAGCGTCGCTGTCAAGCGGCGCTACACCGCGCGGCCCGCCAATCAGTAAACTTGAAAATCGTCCGCCGGCGTATTTCTGTGCTGGCTCGTCAGCATCAAGACGGCCCTGGACCACAGCGCCAATCTCGACGCCATTATCTAGAACAGTGGACCCTTTAACGGAGATCTCAGCATTGGCGTCTGCCTTGGCGTCGCCATCGACAACACCGGCGACGACGCTCGCCTCACCTTCAATTTCGAATTCAACCGGATCAGCCGCATAGGCTGCGCCAGCGGTCAACGCCGCTGCACTAACGCCTAAAAGGGACTTCCTAAAGCCGGTCATTTTCCAGTCTCTGTTAACGGCATCCATCACAAGGACGAGAACCGCGCCGCGCCAATTCAAACAGCCTATCCAGGCCGCTCAAAAGACAAACTCTTATTTTGTCGGAACCGCCACCTGACGACACCGACAACGACCCCACGCAACGCCCCTCGGCCCACTAGCTGCCTGCCGCCCGAGACCCACGCCAAAATCTTGACATGGTTTAACGGCATAAAGTTAACAGCGTTATGACCTTTGGAGATAATGGCGCCGGGATTTGGATGGTTCAAGCGTTCTGAAGCCCTTCTCATTGTCTAATTGGGCGGTTGTGGTAGGAAAGCCACGAAATTTACGCCCGCCGGGGCCCGTTAACGAAAACAGAATTGGAATATCACCCTATGAAGCCCGAAAAAGCCACTTTTTTCAAAGTCTTGGCAATGGCAAGCGCGGCAGCGACTGTGGCGGCTTGCGGCGGCAACAGCGCCAAAACGGACCGGAACGCCACCCTTCCTTCCTACTCGACAGGTAAGGGCTCGCAGGCGACGACCGTAAACCGGTATTTGTGGGCCGCATCGCTCGAAACACTCGATTTTCTGCCCGTTTCTTCTGCTGACCCGATTGCCGGGCTGATCATTACAGATTGGTATTCTAACCCGGAAGCGCCAAATGAGCGGTTCAAAACAACCGTTTATATCCTCGATAGCGCGCTGCGGGCTGACGCGCTTCGGGTTTCGGTTTTCCGTCAGCAGCGCATCGACGGCGCTGATTGGGCGGATGCGAGCGTTAATCCTGCGACCGGGCGGGAAATCGAAAACGCAATCCTTACCCGCGCCCGCCAGCTACGGCTAAACATCATCGACGACTAGGCAATCGCGCCGGTTTCATGGAAAACCAAACGGCGCTTTTGGGCGCCGTTTTTTCTATTTTATGACAGGCAGGAAAGACCACGACGATGGGCCGCTACAATCCAAAAGACGCCGAACCGAAATGGCAGGCCCGCTGGACCGAGGCTGGTGCGTTTGAGGCAAAAGCCGACGCCAATAAGGAAAAGTACTACGTCCTTGAGATGTTTCCCTATCCGTCGGGCCGTATCCATATTGGCCATGTCCGCAATTACGCCATGGGCGACGTTATCGCCCGCTACAAAAAGGCCTGCGGCTTTAATGTGCTGCATCCAATGGGCTGGGACGCCTTCGGTATGCCCGCGGAAAATGCGGCGATGCAGACCGGATCGCACCCGGCGACATGGACATACTCCAACATCGACATCATGCGCGGGCAGCTCAAACAGATGGGGCTCTCGATCGACTGGAGCCGTGAATTCGCAACCTGCGATCCTGAGTACTACCAGCATCAACAAAAGATGTTTCTCGATTTCTGGGAGGCGGGGTTTGCCTATCGCAAGGAGAGCTCGGTCAACTGGGACCCGGTCGATCAGACCGTCTTAGCCAATGAGCAGGTGATCGACGGCAAAGGCTGGCGGTCCGGCGCCGTCGTTGAACGACGAAAACTCTCGCAATGGTTTTTAAAGATCACAGATGAGGCGGAAGACTTGCTTGAGGCCCTCGACGACGGGCGCCTCGAAGGCTGGCCGGACAATGTGCGGCTGATGCAGCGTAACTGGATTGGCAAGTCAAAGGGCTTGGCAATGCAGTTTCGTTTCGCTGATGCAACGGCGCCGGACGGGTTCGAAGATGGCATTGAAATCTTCACCACCAGACCTGACACGCTTTACGGGGCAAGCTTCATCGCGATTGCGCCGGACCATCCTTTGGCGGCCCATTTTGCCCAAAACGACCCCGCCCTTGCCGACTTTATTATCGACTGCCTGAAGCTCGGCACCTCGGAAGAAGCGATCGAGAAGGCGGAAAAGCGCGGGTACAAACTGCCGCTCGAAACGGGACACCCGTTCGACGATCGCCGCCTGCCGATCTACGTCGCCAACTTCGTTTTGATGCAATATGGCACAGGCGCCATCTTCGGCTGCCCGTCGGGTGATCAACGCGACCTCGATTTTGCCCGAAAGTATGGCCTGCCCGTGCCGCCGGTCGTGCTGCCGCCGGACGCCGATCCGGCAAGCTTCACGATTGAGGACGACGCCTATGTCGGGCCGGGAACGATTTTCAATTCCGGCTTTCTCAACGGACTTTCAACCGATGATGCGATTGCCGCAGCCATCGCTAAAATCGAGGACATGGGGCTCGGCCAAGGCGTCACGCAATATCGACTGCGCGACTGGGGCGTGTCGCGCCAGCGCTATTGGGGTTGCCCGATCCCGGCGATCCATTGCGAGAAATGCGGCATCGTGCCTGTGCCGGCAAAAGACCTGCCGGTGAAACTGCCGGAGGAGGCTGATTTTTCCGTCCCCGGCAATCCGCTGGAGCGCCATCCGACCTGGAAACATGTCGACTGCCCGGCCTGCGGCGGAAAAGCCCGGCGCGAGACTGATACATTCGATACATTTGTTGATTCAAGCTGGTATTTCGCCCGCTTCGCCGCGCCGGCGGATGACAAACCGATTGAGAAAGCCGCCGCCGATTACTGGATGCCGGTCGATCAATATATTGGCGGCATCGAACACGCGATCCTGCATTTACTTTACGCGCGCTACTTCACCCGGATGATGAAAGCGTGCGGCTATTCATCCGTTGACGAACCGTTTGAAAATCTCTTCACGCAGGGGATGGTGGTGCATGCGGTTTATAAGGACGTCGATGGCAATTGGATTTTTCCGGAAGATGTTGCCGAGCCGACTGAAGAGGAAAGAACGGTTTTTCGTGAAAAATTTCTCCCGTTAGTTCAGGCTGAAATTTATTGCGCCCAAGAAACAAACGAACTCGTACTCGCACACCAAATACCACATCCTGACCAGAGCGTTCGGATAGAATTGGAAAATACATTCGGCGTTAGCGGCCATATCGGGAGAGCCTCCCCCATATCATTATCTCCAGAATCCCAAAATTGGTTATGCACGTCTGCAAACGACAAGCAGCGGCAAATGTTCGAAAGTGACGTTGTGCCTGTCGTAAGATATCCCATCGAGAAAATGTCGAAGTCGAAAAAGAACGTCGTCTCGCCGGAAGCCATCGCCGAAACCTATGGCGCCGATGCGGCCCGCTGGTTCATGCTGTCGGATTCGCCGCCCGAGCGCGATGTCGAATGGACAGACTCCGGCGTCGAAGGCGCCTGGAAGCTGATCAACCGGATCTGGGACGCCGTGTCGCCCGCGGCGGGGCTCCTCAAAGCAGTTGATCTGTCCAAATCCGGCGGCGATGACGCCGACAAAGAGCTGCGCCAGATGACCCACGCGACCATCGCCGGCGTCACCGACGACATCGACAATTTCCGTTTCAACAAGGCGATCGCGCGCATCTATGAGTTCATGAATGCGCTGAAAAAACATGGGAGCGCAGGCGACTGGGCGCGCGCCGAAGCGCTTGGCGCCCTGACGCAACTGGCCGCGCCGTTCACCCCGCATCTCGCGGAAGAATGCTGGGAAACCCTTGGCGGAGAAGGGCTTGTCTGCGATGCGCCCTGGCCGAAAGCCGATCCGGCGCTCCTCAAAAAAGACAGTGTTGTTCTCGGCGTTCAGGTAAACGGCAAGCGACGCGGTGAGCTGGAAGTCGCAGCGGACGCCGATAACGCCGCTGTGGAACAAGCGGCCTTGTCCGATGAGGCGGTTAAGCGCCATATTGACGGCAAGACCGTCCGCAAGGTCGTTGTTGTGCCCGGGCGGATCGTCAATATCGTGGCGACGTAAGGAGATCGGTTTTGGCCGCTACACATAAACTCTGGCTTGGCTTGGCTATGCTCGGTTGCGCCGCCCTGCTCTCCGGCTGCGGCTTCAAACCCATATACGCCGCCGCGTCGGATAGCAGCGGCGGCTTGGTCAATCGCCAAATTGGGATAGGTTTTGTCAATGCGGCAGAAGACATTCAACCGGTCATCGTCAGCGCACTGAAAGAACGGATGCCGCTGGAAAACGGCGTGGCGCCAAAATATGAGTTACGGATGGTGGCGACGGAGAGAGCCGATCGGCTTGCAGTCCAGATCGACGCGACCGTCACACGCTATAATTACCGCCTTTCTGGCCGCTACTCCCTGCGCGATCTTGATACTGGTAAAGTGATTACCGGGAGCGCCACGGCTGCGACGTCCTACAATATCGTCTCCTCGCAATATTCAACGCTGTTCGCGGAACGCTCAGCACAGGAAAAAGCCGCGCGTCTGCTGGTCGAGAAAATCGAGCTTGACCTACTGATGCGGTTTGCTCAGAAGGACGATCTCGAAGCGTCCGCTGGTGAAGCGCTCGAATTGCAGCTCGACGAAGAGCGCGACTTTATCACCGACGACGATCAGGACACGCTCGATATTATACCGAACCAATAATGACCGCACTCAAAGGACGCGCCATTAAGAGCTTTCTCGCCGCCCGCGACAAGGCGATCTTTGCGGTTCTTGTTTATGGGCCTGATGGCGGGCTGATCCGGGAGCGCGCCGACCTTATGGCGCGGATGCTCGTTGACGACTTCAAAGACCCGTTCAACTATATCGAGCTGACGGACGCAGACATCAAAGCCGAGCCCGGGCGGTTGGGCGATGAAGCCTCAGCGCTTTCTTTCGCCGGCGGAGAGCGGGTGGTCCGTCTACGGACGAGCGGAGAAGCGTCCGCAAAATCTATCGCAGCATTTTTGACCGCACTCGATGCAGGCCATGTCAAACCCAACGGTGTCGTCATCATCGAAGCCGGAGAATTGCCGCCGCGATCAGGCTTGCGGAAGGCGTTTGAAAAAGCAAAGACCGCCGTTGCGCTGCCATGTTATGCCGACGGGCCTGCTGATGTTCGGGAAATGGCGGTCACGGCCGCGCGCGAAGAAGACTTACGCTTTGACAGTGATGCGCTTGATTTGACGGTTTCGCTTCTGGGCGATGATCACGGGATTTCTCGCAGTGAAATCAATAAGTTGATCCTTTATAAAGGGCCCAAAGCCGTGCGCTCGGGGCCTGGTACGATCACGCTGGAGGATGTGCGCGCTTCTCTGGTCTCAGGGCTCGGCGACGCCATGGACGATGTCAGCGGCGCCGCGGCGGATGGCGCGACGGCGCGCCTTGCCGATGCGCTTCATAAGGCCGCCACCGCCGGGGCAAATCCGGTCAGCCTAATTCGCGCGCTGCAGCGGCAATTTTCCCGCCTTAAAACCGCGCAGGAATTAATCGAAGCGGGCATGAGCGCCGCTAGCGCTATGAAGAAGCTCCGCCCGCCGGTGTTCTTCGCTGAAGAACGCGCCTTTGAGGCGCGGCTTTATAAATGGCGCGGACCCAAACTCGACAATGCGCTTCGTATGCTGATTGATGCAGAGCTCGAGGCAAAAATGACCGGCGCGCCGCAACGCGAGTTGGTTGAGCGGGCGGCCTTAAGGCTCGCGGTCATGGCGGGACGGTAGCGCTAAGCCCGGCTCACTAGCCCGCTCGGCATGACCCGCCAGACAATCACCGCGCCTGCCGCCGACAGCGCCGCCGCGACCCAAAACGCAATCATGTAACCGCCGACCATCGCTGCAAAACCCGCGGCAAGGGCAACGCCAATCAGTTGCGCAATGCGCGATGCAGCGTTGTTGACCCCGGAGGCAAGGCCCTCATCTTTCTCATCGACGCTCGAAATTACCGCCGAGGTGAGGGGACCGATCATCGCGGCAAAAGCGACCCCTAAGAGCGCCATCGGAAAAATAATACCAAGGCCAAAGGAAAAAGGACGCAAAAAAATGAGGAGAAGATAGGCGCCGGCCGACAGCAACGCCCCGAGCGACAGCATCGCTTTGGCGCCATACCGGTCACCCAGCCCGCCTGCGACTGTCGACAAAAACCCGACACTCAGACTGAATGGCAAAAACGCCATACCAGCCACCGTCGCGGAAAGACCGCGCCGGTCGATCAACTCAAACGGCATCAGGAAGAACATCACCGACAACGCCGCATAGATCATGAACGTCGCGAGATTAAGGCCGGTAAAAGAGCTGTTTGAAAAAAGCCGCGGCGGGGTCATCGGGTGGGCGGTGCGCCGCTCCCAAACGACATAACCCGCGATCAGGGCAATACCGAAAACAACTGCAATAATGGTCTGAGTACTGATGGAGATGCCGGCCATGTCGCTGCCCTCCGTCGGGCCGATGGCGCTGAGGCCCCAGGCGATAACGCCCAGCGCCAGCGCAAGGAGGAAGGCGCCTGGAATATCAAACGGGCGCTGATCGGGCGCATCCTTCGGCCGGGCGTATAATAAAAGCCCGATGGCCGCCGCCGCGAGCGGCGGGTTGAGCCAGAAAATCGCAGGCCAACCAAAGACTTCCGTCACCCAGCCGCCCAATATCGGGCCGCCGGCGGTGGTCAGCGCCGAGGCCGACGCCCAAACGCCAATCGCCTTGCCGCGGTCTTTTTTCGGGTAGGTCGCGCCGATCAGCGCCAGGCTTGCCGGGGCGACAATGGCGGCGGCCGCGCCTTGAAAAAACCGCGCGACAATCAGCAACAACGGCTCGCCGGCAAGGGCGCAAAGCGCGGACATCACGCCAAACAGGGCGCACCCAGTCATCAGCATGCGGGCTTTTCCGTAAACATCCGCCAGCGCTCCGCCGATAAGGACGAAGGCGGCGAGCGCCAGGACATAAGAATTGACGACCCATTGGACCGTCGCCAGGCTGGCGGCAAAATCATCGCGCAGGGCCGGGAGCGCAACCGTCAGCGCCGAGCCGTCGATAAACACCATGGAGGAAGCAAGGACACAGGCCGCGAGGACCAACCGCCTTTGCAATAGCGGGCCGACGCGGCCGAGTTCTTCCGGGCAAGGTTCGGCATTGATAAGACCGCGACTGCAAGGTTCCAGATGCGATTGCGCCATGACGCTGGTCTTCTCCTAGAGCCTTTCCGGCGTCGCACCGGCAGGCGCTTGAGGCGTTTTTTCATCCTTAGGCGGAATAATATGAAGATCGCGTTGCGGGAAGGGAATTTCAATACCATATTTTCCGAGCGCGGTTTCAATCTCCCAATTATAGGCGGCGTTCACCGCCCCGGGACGGCGCACCGCGTCGTCGGTCAGCCACACGACCAGTTCAAAATTTAAACTGGAATCCCCGAACTCAACGAGCCACACTTGCGGCGCTCTTTTTGGGTTATTTTTCAAGGTGTAAGGGACATTGTCCGCGGCTTCGAGCGCGGCTTTTTTGACCAGGTCCTTGTCGGTCCCATAGGCGACGCCAAAGGCCACATGAACGCGGCGATAGACCTCTCGCAGCGTCCAGTTGGTGACGCGGTTGGTGATGAATTCCGAGTTTGGCACCAGAATATCAACATTGTCATTGGTGGTGACGAGGGTGGAACGGACGTTGATTTCTTTCACCTCGCCGGTGACGCCCGATTCCAGATCGACAAAGTCTCCGACCTTTAATGTCTTTTCCAGGAGGATAATGATCCCGGCGATGAAATTTGAAAAGATCGACTGAAGACCGAAGCCAATGCCAACGCCGATGGCGCCGGTGAGAACGGCGAGGCCGGTAAGGTTCACATTCGCGGCGCTAAGGCCGATCATGATCGCGCCGGCAATCAGCGCGATCTGGATCAGTTGCCCAAGCAACCCGCGCACCGATGGCGTGAGTTTTGTCGAACGGTTGATGTTGCCCTGAACAAAACGGGAGACAATCAAGGCGCCCCATAGGAGGATCGCACCGACTAAAATCGCTGAAAACACATCAAAGACGGAGATGGCGTTTTCGCCGCCGCCGGGCAATCTCAACCCATCGAGAAAATCAATCGTCGGTCCGAGCAGACGCAAAATATTGAGGGCCGCCGCAATCCAGGCGATGGCCGCGATCATGCTTGACCAGAACGCATCGCGGACTACCGACGAAACCAGCCGAATCACGACCCAGGCCCCTAATAGGCTGGCGATAATCCGCATGAAGCTGACGCCGAGATCACTGGCGGAATAGGCGGCAATTGTCAGCCAGAGAAACAGAAGGGAAATCGCCGGCGCCGCAAGCGAACGCAGCGTTTTGTGAAGCTGGCCGGGGCCAGCTTCCGCAGGCGCGTCAGATACCTCACCTGCCGGAATGTGCGTCACCGCAAACCGACGATCAATCCATCGTCTAAACGGTCGGGCCAGCAACCAGCCGACAAGCAACGCCGCAAGAATGGCGCCGATCTGATAATAGATTTCAACCGATGTTAGCTGCTCTTGCATGCGGCCAACGAGAAGGCTCGCATTTTCACCCACGGTCTCGATAAGGTTTTTCGCCGCCTCGATATCGTCTTCCAACTGTTCCGTAGGCAGCGCTTTTTGCGTCATCACCAGCTCACACGCCGGCGCCCATCAGCCGGCGGCAAATATCGTCAAGCTGATCGAGGGTAAGGTATTTCACCGTCACCGAGCCGGCGCCCTTTTTTGAATGCTCGATCGCAACGTCGAGCCCCAGAATGGAGGAAAGGTCACGCTCCAGCGCGCGCGTGTCAGCATCTTTGGCGCCTGCAGAACCCTTTGATTTACCGTCCTTTTTGGCCGAGGTGACGGCTTCTTTCCCGGTCTTTCCGGGTTCAGCCCCTTTGACCAGTTTTTCCGTCTCACGGACCGACAAATTATTGCGCAGAACTTGCGCAAAGGCCCAGTCAGGATCGGCGCAACCCAGGATAGCCCGCGCATGACCGGAAGAAATCTCGCCGACGGCGAGCGCCTGATGCGCACGCGGCGGCAGCTTTAAAAGCCGCATGCTATTTGCGACATGGCTGCGCGATTTACCGACCGCTTTAGCAATTTCTTCCTGCGTCCGGTTATAAGTCTCGGCGAGGAGAAGATAGGCGCCCGCCTCTTCGATCGGATTGAGATCCACTCGCTGAACATTTTCGATGAGCGCAATCTCGGCTGTCTCTTCATCCGTCAGTTCACGGATGACCACGGGAACGTCATGGAGCTTCGCTTTTTGCGCGGCCCGCCAGCGGCGCTCCCCGGCGACAATCTCGTAACTGTCTTTGCCGGTTGGGCGCACCAGGAGTGGCTGCAACAATCCTTTGGCCTTGATCGATAGAGCGAGCTCGGCAATCGCGTCTTTGTCAAAAATTTTGCGCGGCTGATTGGCGTTTGGCCTTAGATAGGCAATCGGCAATTCGCGCGTTCCACCGGGCGCCCTGGCCGGCTTCTCCGACGGCGCGTCGCCGAGCAGCGCATCGAGGCCGCGGCCTAAGCCCTTGCTTTGACTTCTCTTTTTTACCGTTGCCGCCATTATTCCATTCCCGTCAGGCCGCCCGCGGGCGTTTACGCTCGCGCTGGATGACCTCAGATGCAAGCTGGATATAGGCCTGGCTGCCCGGACATTTCAGATCGTAGAGCAGGGCCGGTTTGCCATGGCTTGGCGCTTCGGAAATCCGGACATTGCGCGGGATCACTGTTTTATAAACTTTGTCTTTGAGATGTGAGCGGACATCATCCTCAACCTGATTGGTGAGGTTGTTGCGCCGGTCATGCATGGTGAGGACAATGCCCTGTAACTCAAGTTGCGGATTAATCCGTGAGCGGATGGTATCGATCGTTCGCAGGATCTGGCTGAGACCTTCGAGCGCGAAGAACTCGCATTGCAGCGGAATCATCACCGCATCGGCCGCGGCGAGCGCATTGACGGTCAAAAGGCTCAATGACGGCGGACAATCGATCAGCACATAAGAGAAAGGATCGCCGGCGCCGGACCGTGCGTATTCCTCAATCGCATCGGCAAGGCGATAATGGCGCCGGTCCGCATCGATCAGCTCGATTTCAGCGCCGGCGAGATCAACGCCGGCTGGCGCCAGCGCCAGACCCGGTATCTCCGTCTCGGTCACCGCCGCTTCAAGCCGGTATTCACCGGTCAACACATCATAGGTGGTGACGCCGCGGTCAGCAGCGGAGACGCCAAGGCCGGTCGAGGCGTTGCCTTGAGGATCAAGATCGATGAGCAGCACCCGCTCGCCGACAGCCGCGAGCGCGGTCGCCAGATT
>JAJFGC010000007.1 GCA_021776345.1 Hyphococcus sp.
GTCATGGTCAGCATGCGCGGCGGTGTTGTTTCGGCATGGGCCGTGGACGTCCGCGTCAAATCACGGCTGCCAAGCGGCTCGTGGTCGAACTTCCAACCTTACACAGTCATTTTCCAAAATGGCGAAGCGGTCGCTCTTGAAAGCGATTTCAGCGATGTATCGCCCGCTTAGCTACGCGCAATATTTCAATTTATTGAAGGCGCCGGAGGTTTTCCGGCACCTTTTATTTTTGGAAATTTTTGCGTTGCATCCCTTCGCTTGCTCCCGTCAATTGCCGCTTAAGCAGGCTTTTCCATATCTGGGAGTTCCTCAAGCTTATCGACCGTACATTCGATAGACCATCCGCAGGATGTACACGGAAAGAAGAATACGCCCCGCACCGGCAGCGTGTTGACGCCGCTAAGTTCGACTCCATAGAAAATTGGCGTTTTGTGTTGGCACCGCGGGCATGTACGCCCGAGAACATACGACTTTGGTTTTTTCATCGCGAAGGTGTGCTCCCTGACAAGCCAGCGAAAGCCAAACGAAGAACTGAAGCATATATATATTCATACTTTTAAGTCAGATTCATGATGACTTTATAAAGGTAATTTGAATCACAGATGGGTCGTCGCCCCTAAATACTAAAGGCTTAACCGAAGAGAATTCACTTACTCAAAAGATGCTTGCGTCCGCCTGGTAAGCAGGTTTTTCGAATGCCGGCTAACAGCCCAAATTCTGGATTTGATTCGCAGCATGGCGCGATAATGCCCGCTCCTTCTGGTCACGGATCCTCGTATCGAATGCGATATTTGGTGCAGCCATCGGCACCGTGTTTGTCCAGTTCGCAGGTTGGGAAGGCACCCTCAACCGCTCAAGCTTCGCATAAGGAAAAGTGAGCTCGTAGACATCTTCGCCATAGCTCCCTCCCGTTCCGGCGATAAGATCGCGTCCCCAGTGTCCGGGGATTGCTCGATCTTCGACTGAAGCAGGACGTTCGCGAATAGGGACCACATCGACAATTTGGCCACGTGGCCTGTCCCCCCGGTTTGATGAACACCGAGATAAGGTGTTTAGATGGAACCAAAAGCAGGCCAGTTCCGTAGGTTCAACTACGAATACCAGAAAGTTCAAAGCGCGCCCAATTGTGCACTTATTTTTCCACAGTTTCTCTTTCTCAGTGCACACATAGTGCACTCGAAAGTCCATAACTATTTGAAAGTTGGGCTTTTTGAGTCCCATCCATCATAGTAACGATCGAAAAATGACGGGCCTTTAGAGAACGCGCTTCATATCTGCATACTCACCGCGCGTTTTCAGGGTGACCGTCAGTGGCGCACCAGAGCGATTTCGCCAATACCAGCCGTGGCTGCCGTCGAAAGCTGCAGTCACCGTTCCTTCAAGCCGCTCGACTGATCCTTTTTCATAGCCGTGATAGTTCAACCCTGGCCGGTCGCCATGAGTGTCGTAGTTGACGCGCGCGCCATCAGTAAACCAGATGAATTCGGCGGTTTCACCCTCGGCCATCACCATTTTGTATTCAGTAGCGGCGTCGGCTGCGAGGGTAAACGTGATCTCGTCTCGCCATATCGGCGCCAGCGCTTGTTCCGTCGCAACTGGCGCGGCCGGGACGGTTTCATCAGCGGCGGACGCCGTTACGGTCGTAGGCGTGGGCTTAGTCTTCTCGTTGGATAGTGGGGGTGGCGCGGCGGCGGCCGTGGATTCGCCAATTTCAGCTATTGCATCCTCTTGCGCTGCTTCCTCTGCGAGCTGCTGTTTAATGCGGCCCATTTCGGTGAGACCCACCACCGATCCGATACGCGTCGGATCGACGCCATATTCTGCAGGCAGAACGACGGTGACAAGAAGCGCCCCGGCAACGGCCGCAGCGATCCCTGTCGATTTTAAAAGGCGCGCCGTTGAAGGCAGTTCGGATGCGTCAGGTTTGTTGGCGTTATACATTTAAATCTCCGATTATGCGATGAAGTAGCCGGCGAGTTGAAAGCCGGCGAGGATAAATCCAAGCGTCATGAGAACGACGTTTGCCGTGTAAGCGTAGCGCCAAAAGCTGGGCGTTTTTCGCCAGAAACCCATCACGATGAGGATCGCGCCAAGGGCGAGAAGCTGTCCCGCTTCAACGCCGATGTTGAATGAAATCAGATTTAGAATGAGGCCGTCCGGTGCAAGTTCGAAATCCTGCAGTTTTGTCGCCAGGCCGAAGCCATGAAAAAGACCAAAGATTAGCGTTGCGACCTTCGTATTGGGCTGGAAGCCGAACCATCGCTGATAGGCGCCGATATTATCGAGCGCTTTGTAGACAACAGATAAACCGATGATGGCGTCAATCAGATAAGGGTTGACGGAGATGTCCGCGAGTACACCAAAGAGAAGCGTCACCGAATGGCCGACCGCGAACATGGTCACATAGATTCCGATGTCTTTCATTCGGTACAAAAAGAAGATCACGCCGAAAAGAAACAAAAGATGATCATAGCCGGTCATCATGTGCTTGGCGCCGAGATAGACGAATGGCGCGAACAAGAAACCAGACGTTTCCTGAATATATCCCTTATCGCCCTCGGCAACGCCATGCGCATGTGCGGTCGACGTCACGCTTGCGAGAAAAAAAAGGGCAATAATCGCGAAAGGTGCAAATCGCACCATTGTGCCTCCCAAATCCGAAAGCACTGGTCGTATACGGTTTATCATTGTCTTCTTTCTTTTTTGCATGTTGTCACTCGCGATTCAGGGTCTCTCTCCCCGGCGGCGATTTATCCGAAAGTCACGCCAAGGCGGGCGGCGATCCAGACCGCCGCGCCATAGAATGCGAACGTACACCCCACTGAAATCGCAAGAGATGTCCAAAACATCATGCCGCGATCAAGCAGCGCCGGCAGGATCAGGAAAAAGGGTAGCGATGGGACTACGTACAAAAGTGTTGCGCGAGCATGCCGCGCAATTTGTACCGTATCGCCGCCGGTATCGCGCCAAAGCCAGATAATCGCTAACAGCGAAATCAATGGCAGCGAAGCGATCAATCCGCCGACTGACGGGTACCGCTTTGGTACTTCCGAAATCATGAGGATGAGCACTCCCGACAAACCCGCTTTCAATATCAGATAAGCCATGGCGTCATACGCCCGTCGCTGGCGCCAGCCCGGGCGCGGTGGTCGCAAATCGCTCAGACCGCCGATGGGCAATCCAGTAGAGCGCCGGCAACACAAACAGCGTCAACACAGTTGAAGAGATAATTCCGCCGATGACGACGGTCGCCAGCGGACGCTGCACTTCAGCGCCAGCCCCGACATTCAATGCCATGGGAATGAAACCGAGGCTCGCGACCAGCGCCGTCATCAGGACGGGGCGCAAACGGGTCAATGCGCCTTCGCGGATCGCCTCACTGATTGGCCGCCCTTCGGCGGCGAGAGAGCGGATGAAGGTCAGCATGACGACGCCGTTCAAAACGGCGACGCCTGAAAGCGCGATAAAGCCGACGCCTGCCGATATTGACAGCGGCATGCCGCGCAGGATGAGCGCAAAGACGCCGCCGGTGAGCGCCAGCGGCACGCCGGAAAAGACGATGGCTGCGTCTTTCACTGATCGGAAGAGCCCAAACAGGATGCCGAAAATCAGGAGCAGCGTAGCGGGGACCACGAGCGCCAGACGCCGCGCGCCGGAAATCAGTTGTTCGAACGTGCCACCATAACTGACCCAATAGCCCGCCGGCATCTCGACTTGTGTTTCTATCCGTTCGCGCAAGTCGGCAATGAACGAGCCGAGATCGCGCCCGCGAACATTGGCGGTAATCACCGCACGACGTTTACCGTTCTCGCGGCTGATCTGGTTAGGGCCAACAATGAGCGAAATCTCCGCCACTTCCTGCAACGGTACAAAGCCGCGCACGCCGTCTTTGGCCTCCGGCAAGGGGATGCGCAAGCGACCGATGGCGTCGACATTTTCCCGCAAGATTTCCGGCAAGCGTACGACAACATCGAAGCGTCGGTCGCCTTCGAATATCTGCCCGGCCTGCGCGCCGCCAAGCGAGGCTTTCAGCACGTCCTGAAGATCAGCGACGTTCAAGCCGAAATGGGTAAGCGCCGCGCGGTTGGGATCGATCTGCAGGACAGGAAGCCCGGTGATCTGTTCTGACTGCGCATCAACGGCGCCTGGCGTCGTTGAAATCACGCTTTCGATCTGGCCGCCAATTTCCATCAATTGGTCGAGATCGTCACCAAAGACTTTTACCGCAACATCGGCGCGGACGCCGGAGATCAGCTCATTGAATCGCATTTGAATGGGCTGGGTAAACTCATAACGATTGCCAGGTATCTGTTCGACGGCGTCCTGCATTTCCGCAACGAGAGTGCCGCGCGGTTTTCGCGGGTTCGGCCAGTCTTTTCGCGGATGAAGAAGAATGAAGGTGTCAGCGACGCTCGGCGGCACCGGATCAGTGGCGATTTCAGGAGTGCCGATCTTCGAGACAATGCGTTCGACTTCCGGAAACTCGCGCAAGCGTGCTTCCAGTGACGTTTGCATATTGACCGCCTGGCTGAGGCTTGTGCCCGGAATGCGCAGCGCGTGCATAGCAATGTCGCCTTCATCAAGATTGGGAATAAACTCAGAGCCCATGCGTGAGGCTGCAAAGCCGGTGACACCGACAAGGCCAACAGCGGCAGCGATAACGACAAAGCGGAACCGCAGCGCCAAATCCAGCGCCGGCGCATAAACAGCGCGCGCACCGCGCATGACCGCACTTTCCTTTTCCGAGACCTTACCCGTGACAAACAACGCCACGGCTGCCGGTACGAAAGTCAGCGACAAGATGAGCGCAGCCGTCAGAGCGGTAACCACTGTAAACGCCATCGGGTGAAACATTTTCCCTTCAATCCCCGACAGCGCGAAAATCGGCACATAGACAAGCGTAATGATCAGGACGCCAAAGACCGACGGCTTGATGACTTCGACTGTCGCTTCTTCCGCTACTTGAAAGCGTTCTTCTTTTGAAAGAAGGCGCCCTAGTTTTGCTTGTTCGAGACCGAAACGGCGCAGACAGTTTTCAACGATGATGACGGCGCCATCGACAATGAGGCCAAAATCAAGCGCACCAAGGCTCATGAGGTTGCCGGATATTCCATTCTCGACCATGCCTGTAATGGTCAGCAACATGGAAATCGGAATGACCGCCGCCGTGATCAGTGCGGCGCGAATGTTTCCAAGCAAGAGAAATAGCACGACGATCACCAGCATGGCGCCGATGACGAGATTTTCCTCAACTGTCGAGATCGTTCGGTCGACCAGTTCAGTGCGATCATAGATCGGCTTGGCGACGACGCCAGCGGGAAGCGCTTTGGCCGCTTCTTCAAGGCGCTCGGCGGCGGCGCGCGCGACGACGCGGGCAGTCTCGCCGATTAACATGAAAACCGTACCTAGAACGATTTCCTGACCGTTCTCGGTCGCCGCCCCGGTGCGTAATTCCTCGCCCATCAGGACATCAGCGACATCGGCGACGCGTACCGGCACACCGTTGCGGTTGGCGACGATAATCGATTCGAGATCTTCAATCCCTTTGGCCTGTCCAGTTGAGCGAACCAGCAATTGTTCGCCATAGCGCTCGACATAACCGGCGCCGACATTGGCGTTGTTCGCCTCGATCGCCTCGATAACATCGCGCATGGAAAGATGCGCCGCCGCCAACCGGTCGGGCCATGGCGTCACATGATATTGGCGGACATAGCCGCCGACGGTGTTAACTTCGGTGACGCCCGGCGTCGTGCGTAATTGCGGCCGGATCACCCAGTCCTGCAAGGTGCGCAAATCTTCCGGCGTCCATGCCGACCCGTCAGACTTGCGCGCACCTGGTTCAGCCTCGACGACATACATGAAAATCTCGCCAAGGCCGGTGGCGATTGGCCCAAGTTGCGGCTCAACGCCGGGGGGCAACTGGCTGCGCACCGACTGCAAGCGTTCATTGATGAGCTGCCGCGCGAAGTAGATATCCGTGCCGTCCTCAAAAACCGCCGTCACTTGGCTTAGTCCGTACCGGGATACTGACCGCGTGTAGTTGAGCCCCGGCAGGCCGGCAATCGCCGTTTCGACCGGAAAGGTAACGCGTTGTTCCGCTTCCAGCGGC
>JAJFGC010000061.1 GCA_021776345.1 Hyphococcus sp.
CGCGCGCGCGGGTTGCGCTCTCCGGTCTTACGGTTGCTGAGCATTTCCGTGACGAAGGCCAGGACGTTCTGTTCTTTGTCGACAACATCTTCCGCTTTACCCAAGCGGGCTCGGAAGTGTCGGCGCTGCTCGGCCGTATTCCTTCGGCGGTGGGCTATCAGCCGACCCTGGCGACTGACATGGGCCAGATGCAGGAGCGGATTACGACGACCACCAAAGGCTCGATCACCTCGGTGCAGGCGATCTACGTGCCGGCGGACGACCTCACCGACCCCGCCCCGGCGACGTCGTTCTCCCACCTTGACGCGACGACGGTGTTGAACCGGGCGATTGCAGAAAAAGGCATCTACCCGGCGGTTGACCCGCTCGATTCCACATCGCGCATGCTCGATCCGCGCATTATTGGCGACGAGCACTATAAGGTTGCTGGCGACGTACAGCGCATCCTGCAACGGTACAAAGCACTGCAGGATATCATCGCGATCCTCGGCATGGACGAGCTTTCAGAAGAAGACAAACTTGTCGTCGGCCGCGCCCGTAAGGTTGAGCGCTTCTTGTCGCAACCATTCCACGTCGCGGAAATCTTCACGGGTTCGCCGGGCAAGCTGGTCTCGCTCGCGGACACGATCAAAGGTTTTAAAGGTCTTGTCGAAGGCGAATACGATCACCTGCCGGAAGCCGCCTTCTACATGGTCGGCTCGATCGACGAAGCCATTGAAAAAGCCGGTAACCTGGCGGCGGAAGCAGCGTAATCAGGCATGGCTGACAAACTCAAATTTAACCTCGTGTCGCCAGAGCGCGAGCTGATGTCGGCGGAAGTCAATCAGGTCGATATTCCGGGCACGGAAGGCTGGATCGGCGTTCTGCCGAACCATGCGCCGTTAATGGCGACGCTGGCGCCGGGTATGGTCAAAATCCGCACCGGTTCAGACGAGAAACGCATTTTCGTGCGCGGCGGTTTTGCGGAAATATCGCCCGCAGGCCTGACGCTACTTGCTGAAGAGGCGATGCCGGCCGAAGAGCTGGATGCTGACGCTATTGCCCGTCGCATTCGGCATGCTGAAGAAGATCTTGCTGACGCCGATACGGACGAGAAGAAACTGGCGGCTCAACAGTCTCTCGATCGTATGAAAGAGCTGCAAGCAGCACTTTAACGCTAGCTTGTGTAGCCTAACGGCTCAAGCCATTGGGCCATTTTTTCTGGAGCCGGCGCCTCTATAAGCACCGGCTCTTTGTTTTTTGAAATCGGAATAATCACCCGCCGCGCGTGCAGCATCATCGGCCCGGCGCGTTCCGCCGCGGTCAAATCTCCATATTGAGGGTCACCTAAAATCGGTGCGCCGATGGAGGCGAGGTGAACCCGGATCTGGTGGGTGCGGCCGGTTTTGGGTTTCGCTTCAATGAAGCTGAGGCCATCCTTCTGGGCGAGCGTTCTGTAGGTTGTGGCCGCGACCTGTCCGTCCTCGGCGATTACGACGCGCCAGCCTTTGCCCCGCGCCTGTTTTTTCAGCGGCGCCTCAATCCGCCCAGACGGCCTTGCAGGAGCGCCCTTGCATATCGCCCAATAGGTTTTCTCGACGCGTCCGTCTGAAAAGAGTTTGCCGAGTTTTCGAAGCGCTTTTGGGTGACGGCCCAACACCAGGCAGCCGGAGGTGTCGCGATCGAGGCGATGAGCGAGCGCCGGTAGTCGCGGCAATCCAAAACGCAGCGCGTCGAAATAGTTCTCAAGATTATCACCGCCACCGGGCCCCGCATGCACGGGCAGGTCTGCCGGTTTGTTGATCACCAGCATTAACCCGTCACGATAGAGGAGGCGGTCCAGCAAAAATTCAGCCGAACGGCGCTCGGTCATGATTGGGAGCGTAAAAAGTTGCGCAGGGGCGTGAACGCCGCCATCAGTTCTTCGTAGATGTGGCGTTTGAACGGAACAATCAGCGACGGCGCCTCTTCCAGCTCGCCCCAGCGCCAGGCGTCGAATTCATGATGGTCATCGGCTTCGAGGTCGACTTCGCCATCGTCGCCTTCAAACAACATCGCCGCCCATTTCTGGCGTTGGCCCTTCCATTTTTTCTTTTTGTATTTCGGCGGAAAATTATAGGCCAGCCAACCCGGTGTAATGCTGAGAAGCCGGGCAGAGACGATCCCGGTTTCTTCCTTCAGCTCACGGAAGGCTGCCGCAACAATATCTTCGCCATCATCGACGCCGCCCTGGGGCATTTGCCAGCGCAGCGGCGTGTCGCCTGCTTCGTGGTCGATGATCGCGCCGGCGCGTCGTCCGTACCATACCTGTCCGTTCCGGCTAAAAAGGACAATGCCGACATTCGGGCGGTAATGATTGACGAGGGTTTCGTGATCCATGAGCGGGGCGCTTTGAAAACTAACGCCTATCCCTTAGCGGGTTGTCGCGCGGGTTTGCAATATTGCCGATGCTGGCGCGCTCGCTAACCCTTTTTCTTCTAGTTGATTGGTCCAGGCAACGATTTCATCGATGGTCGCCGCATAGGCATAGGTTTTGCCAAGCGCGCCGCCATCTCTTTCCGCAATTTGCTCAAGCGTGCGTAACTCCCGGCGAACTTCGTTACGGCGGGAATCATCCGGCGCAGGCGGGATGATGCGATTAACGACCGCAAGCGCGGCGCCGGTTTCTCCAGCAGCGATCCTCGCGGCGCCCGTATCGTCAATATAAGCGACGCCGGCATCAGCCAGTTGTTTCAGGATGGGCCTCAATGTGTCTTTTTGCGTTGAAAGCTTGGCGCCTAGGT
>JAJFGC010000062.1 GCA_021776345.1 Hyphococcus sp.
GAGGTCAAGCGTCAGCTCGACGTTCTCAATCGTCAGCTAGCGAATAATAAATTTATCTCAGGCGACGATTACACAATTGCCGATATAGCAATCTGGCCATGGTATGGCGCAGTATTGAAAAATCTTGCTTACGATGCTGCGGAATTCCTAGAAGCGCATACCTATACCAACGTCATCCGATGGACCGATGAGATCGCCGAACGCCCAGCCGTCAAACGCGGCCGCATGGTCAACCGCACCTGGGGCGAACCGGAAGAACAACTCCTGGAACGCCACGACGCCAGCGATTTTGACTTACGAACACAGGACAAAATCGGCGAACCGGCAGAGGCTTAAGCTTACGCGCCTGCCGCAACACCCGCCTGCCGCTGGGCAAAGACGCCAAGCTCGTTGCGCTTCAGCATACCGTTACCGTTGCGGTCGGCGGCTTTGAACAATGTGGTTTGCGCTTTGACAAACTCATCAGCCTCAATGCGCGCATCAAAGCCCGCATAGACGTAGAATGCGTGCTGGGCGACGGCGGCGACGCGGACCTGTTCGCTTTGCGGCAAGGCTGACGGCGCCGTATTCGGCAAACTGATGAGGCCCGGCTCGTCGCCAGTTTCAATAGTGACAAAACCATTGAGATAGGCGAGCTCCGCCGTGATGACCGACAACGCCGTATATTCATCAACATCGAGAGCGCCATCGCCATTGCGATCCGAGCGCTCAAATACGCGCAGCGCATGATCGACCGCATCGGCCTCGCTCAGCGACGTCAACAGCTCATCGCCATAGGCGCTTTGGCTGAAATCATCAGCGGAAGTGAGCGCCAGACCGGCGACGGCGGCGAGTGCAGCGGCGGATTTCATCAATAACGGAACCATAAGTCTCTCCTCTTCGGTGAGGTTAAACTGGGCGTTGATCCTGGCCGATTATCGAAGAAATCGTGATTTTCTGAAGGCGAGTGAGGCAGAATTGCGGCGTTTGGAGCGCCTTAACGGCGAAGCGGCGCCGGCTTTTCTATCAGGGATTGTATTTTGCTATTCCGCCGGCTGCGCCGCGACCCGACCCGCCTCATCCACATCCGCCTGATCGCCATGAACCCGCGCCCAACGCTCCTTGATCATCGCCGAAGTCATGCGCGAGCCATCCGGCGACCAGCCCGGTGGTCCGAAGAGATAACCGGACGCTTCTTTTATCGACCGGGCGCCCCAGACATCTTTAGCGATGCCGATCCATTCATGAAACGCGATCAACAGGGGGTTAAACGTACCAAGGTTTTTAATGATGCCATAGCGCGGCTGTTCGCTTTCCTCTTCGGCAACGAACGTCCCGAACATCCGGTCCCAGATGATCAGCGTACCAGCGTAATTCGCGTCGAGGTAACGGGGGTTGGTCGCATGGTGCACCCGGTGATGGCTCGGCGTGTTAAATACCCACTCGAACGGCCCCATGCGGTTGATCAATTCAGTATGGATCCAGAATTGATAAATCAGATTGACCGCGCCGACAAAAAGCACCATCGCCGGATGAAAGCCGATCAGGATCAGCGGCGTTTTGAAAAGAAGTTGACCGATGATCTGCCCGGTCCATGTCTGCCGCAATGCTGTTGTCAGATTATAATGCTGCGAGGAGTGATGAATGACATGGCTCGCCCAGAACCATCGCCGCTCATGGCTGATACGGTGCCACCAGTAATAACGAAAATCGTCAAGCACAAAACACAAGACCACCGCCCACCAGGCATTCGGGATGGTCATCAGACGGAATTCGTATGCCGCCATAAACACGCCGAAGACCAGCGCACCGCCGCCAAGCAGGGGCGCAAGCTCGCTGCCAAAACCCATAATCAGGCTCGCGGCGCTATCGCGCGCCTCATACCGGCCTCGCTTCATGATCCGCACCGCAATCATCTCGGCGAGGACGAGGATGGCGAATGCCGGCACGGCGAACGCAATGATATCCGGAAAATTCATGGGGTCGGTATACCACCGCTTGGCGCAAACTTGCGAGCCCAGGACGCAGCGTCAGCATTGGCGATCACGACTTTGGGCAGTGTCGGATCAGCCAGCCTGAGGGTCAAGGCCCCATCTGTAGCGTCCGCTTTTACGGCGTCCCCATGAAACCGGCGCACAACCGGATCAAGGCCGAGGCGCGCCACAAGCACGAACTCATCTCCGCCGGCTGCGAGGACCACCCGGCCGTCATCATCTTCGAGCCAGTCCTGCGGCTTGAAATCCGGCTCATCAAGGCTGAGGCGCGCTTCGGCCATTTCACGGGTGACACGAGCGCCGGATGCAGGAAAGGCAAACCGCGCCGCCAGCACCATCAGGGCAATCGCCCCGATCGAAATCAACGAGTCGATCAAAAGATCGCCGGTCATGACGGCTGCTCACTAATCCGCATTACAGCCGATGCGCGTCGCGGCGAGTTTAAAAGTTTTGATTTCCTCACCGTTTTCATCTTTGCCATAGGCAATCCGAGACCAGTGATCTTCATCGTCAATATGAAATTCGGCGCGAAAATTTGGCCGCTCCGGATAGACCTGCCACATGGTGAGAACGCCATCGATCATTTTCGCGCGTAGATCCTGAACCTGGTTACCGTTGGTCGCGATCCACATCATATCCCACTCTTCCGTCTCCGGATCATACATGCGAACATTGATCCCGCGAGGCGCATCAGGGTTTTGCGCCGGATCGGGGTTAAACCATTCGTCGACAATCGCCATACCGCCAAGACCGTACCAGCCATTCCACCGTGCAGTGACGCCCGGCTGCGACGGCGACCAGTCCTCACCAAGCCATCTATGAAGTGTGACTTTGTAATCGCCGATCAGGAATGAAAATTGAGCGATCTCTGGCGGCGCGTTTTCATGGACCGCGCCATCGTCACAGCGCGGCGGCGCCAGCTCTTGGGCAGCGGCGGATGTCAGAACGCCGGCCACAGCCAAAGCCATCAATATTATCCTCATCGCAAAATTCCCTTCAACCAAGCCGGATAGGGGGAGAATAAAGCGAATTGCCCCACCGCGCCAAGGACGCGCTGCAGGGCATTGAAAGCGTAGAGGTATTTGCCGATGCTAGCCGACGATTTCGTCTTTGGAGAAAAAGAATTCGATTTCTTGCGCGGCCGTATCCGGACCGTCTGAGCCGTGCACGGAGTTCTCGCCGATTGATTCAGCGAACTCCGCCCGGATCGTTCCCGCGGCAGCTTCAGCCGGGTTGGTGGCGCCCATGATTTCGCGGTTGCGAGCAATCGCGTTTTCGCCTTCAAGCACCTGCACGATAACAGGCCCGGACATCATAAAATCAACCAATTCGCCGAAAAACGGGCGCTCTTTATGGACAGCGTAGAAGCCTTCCGCCTGATCACGGGACATATGGATGCGCTTGGAGGCGACGACGCGCAGGCCGCCTTCTTCAAGCTTGGCAATGACTTTGCCGGTGATATTGCGGCGGGTCGCATCGGGTTTGATAATGGAAAAGGTGCGTTCGAGCGCCATGATGGTATCCTCGGTTGTGAAAACTGTTGATTCGGTCGCGCTTCCTAACAATGCCGGGGCGCTGCGGCAAGCGTTCCCCTCCCCTCGGGATGCGAAAAATCAATAGAAATCGAGGGGCGAGACGGGAGATCTCTTTATGTCCGAACCGCATGCGGCGCCGCCCTCAGAGCCACCCATTTCCACCAACCCAAACGAGCGAGGCAACGCCAATCTTATTTATATCCTTTATCTGGTCGCCTGTGTTGTAGGTGTGACGGCCATTGTTGGTGTCGTCATGGCTTATATGGGCAAGGATGAAGCCCCAGACTGGTTGAAGTCTCACTATCACAACCAGATCAATATTTTCTGGAAGGCGCTGCTTTACTCAGTGATTGGCGCCGTCCTTAGCATCATCCTGATCGGCCTGCTGATCATGTTGGCGGCCTTCATCTAGTACATCGTCCGGACGATTAAGGGCATGCAAGCCCTGTCCAAAGGCGAGGCATACCCGAACCCGTCAAGCTGGCTGTTTTGATCAAAAAAGTTTCGTGCGTTCGGTAGTTGCGTTGGTCTTATTATCAACCAAAAGGAAAAACGAATGAGCGATTTCATCAGCAGGTTTATGTCTTTCGACAAACTGATCGCAACGAGTCTTATCAAGCTGCTCTATTGGATCGGCATTGCCGTTATTGTCATTGGCGCCCTGATTACCGGGTTTGGCGGTTTTGCCAACGGTTTCGGCAGCGGCCTTGTCAGCCTCATCGTGGCGCCGGTCGGGGCCGTTCTTGGCATCATCTTCTGGCGCTTCTTATGCGAGGTTTATATCGTCATCTTCGGCATGTATGACCGCCTCGGAGAAATTCAGAAGAGTCTGGTCAAGGACTAAATCCGAAGCACAAAAAAGGCCTCGCGCGCGTGTCGCGCACGGGGCCTTTCACATAGTCAGGATTGCCAAACCCAACTTTCGGATCTGGCGCGCCGTCGAGGCTGAAGTCTTCATCGAGCACAACATAATAACCGTCTGCCGCTTTGCGGACCGAGATGCCGCCGGGGGTGACATGATCACTCGCACCTTCAAAGACGCCGGCCGCAACAACCTCGCCCTTAGGCGCTTCGGCTGCCGCTGTTGATGTTGCTGCTGTCGGTTCATTTGCCTCCTGCCCGCATGCAGCAAGCCCGAGGGCGCCGGCTGATAAAACCATGGTTCTGATCATTGTAATTCTTTTGTTGCATTCCAAGCCGCTATGGCAAGGGATTGGCAAAACAAGACCCATTTACACACAATCACAAAGGGCGGCGCATCGTAACCCGATACGACCATCTCGCCAGAAGCTTCGGTCGCACTGGTGTGCGCAGCCATTGTCATCGAGACGACAATATGACTCTCCTACTTATTGCGGTTGATATAAAATACGTAGGCCGAACCCGAGTCAGTACCTTTGTCGTCATTGCGCGTGGCCCCGATCAGTGCAGTGTCGCTGGAGAGCGCAACGCTCCAGCCGAAGACATCATCAGCCGCACCATCGG
>JAJFGC010000063.1 GCA_021776345.1 Hyphococcus sp.
ACCGGATCAATCCCGCTTGTCGCGAGGGTTTGGTCATTATTCGCAAAAGCGACGCCGAACGCTTTTTCCGCGCCATGGTCAAACGTGACCAGACGTTCACGTCCAGCCGTGCGCCAGATCCTGATGCGGCCATTATCTGCCGCAGCGGCAAACATCGATCCATCATTGGAGAATTTGACGTCATTGCCCGGTCCGCCAATCGCCAATGCAGAGATGCGACCGCCGGTGCGCCAGTTCCACAGACGAACATTGCCGTCGCGTGACGCCGAGGCAAGAAGTTCGCCATCGGGACTGAAATCAATAGCATAAACATTGTCGCTATGGCCGGTTAGCGTGCGGATCGCTTCGCCAGTCTCGGCGTTCCAGATAATAATTGTGTTGTCGCTCGACGATGTCGCAAGTGCATCGCCGTCAGGTGACCACGCAACATCGTAGACACTTGCTCTGTGGCCAGTCAGTTTCATTAACGGGCTTGCGCCATTGACGCGCCAAATGATGGCGGTCATGTCGCGCGAGGCGGAGGCGGCGCGCTTACCATCCGGCGCGATCTCTGCCCCCCAGATCCAGCATTGATTTTCCTCAACAGTGCAGTTTGTGTCGTGGCCTTTAAATTCAGCCCGCTCCACACCGGTGCGCGCATCCCAGAGCTTGGCCGTGTTGTCATCCGATGCGGTGACCACAAAAGCACCGTCGCTACTAAAGGAGACATTGTTGATGTCGGCGCCTTCAATGCCTTTGACCTGAACGCCCTCAAGCGCCGCCGCATAGATGCGCCCCTGAAGGATTAGCGGTGAAATTGCGATCAGGGAGAACAAAACGAGCGCAATATAGGAACGCGGTAACAGCGCCAGGGAAGCGGCGCCAGCTGCGCGGTCAGCCTCTAAAGTTCCGTAGCGAGACAAAAATGCCAAGACGCCCATCGCGCCGACGAAAAACGGCCGGTAGGTCGCAAACACAAAGTCAGATGTATAGGCGAGGGCGCCAAACGCGGCAGCAATCAATGCAGCCATGAAAAATGCCTGCCCATAAAGCGCAACACGCCGTTTTGAGCCGGTCGTGGTATAGGCGCGTTTCGGTGTTTTCTTCGGCTTTGGCTGTTTGGGCGGTTTTTCCTTCTTTTGTTTTTTCGGTTTTGGCCGCGCATCTTCCACTACTGGCTCTGCCTCGGGTTGCGCTGGCGCAGGGGCGGGCCGACGGTCCGGAGCGCCTTGTGCATTTGCGGCGCCTTCAGCGACGGCCTCGATGAAAGCCTTGAAGGCTTTGTCGTTTAAGTTGCCGCGCCAATGTGTCAGGTCTGCGGTCTGAATTTGTCGAAAGCCCAGAGGGATGTCGACATTATCAATCAGGGCCGGGAACAATATGTCTCGCGCGGCGCCTTCATCTGCTTCGTCGGCAACGAATCGCGACGCCACTGAGTAACGCGACCACATCACGATTACGGATCGTGTTGAATTTAGAGCGTGAGCAATTTCCTGGCGAAAGCCCGCGCCGGTTTTGATTTGTGGATCCCACCAGACATGCAGACCCCGTTGCGTCAGCGCTTGCGCAATCTTCTCGACCTTCGGCCGGTCTTCTCGCGAATAAGAAATAAAAACGTCGTGATGTGCCAAAGCGTTGCCCCTCTCCGGGAAGCCCGGATCGCCCACTATCGTCCTTAAGGCAGCGGTCTCTCCCCCGCCAACCCCAATATTGCCGATCAAAGGCTAGCAAATGCGAGCGGCAAGGACAAATAACGGAAGTTAGGGGCCGCCTTGGGGAGAAAAACTGCTGCGGCGCCGCGATTTTTGCCCCCAAATCGATGGAACCGCTTTAAACTGCTGCTGCACGCGCCTTATTGAAACCTGTCTTTTTAGGACAATATTTTCTCCAATGCCTCGTTTTACCCCCGACTTCCTCGATGAGCTGAAAGCCCGCTTACGGCCGTCAGATGTGATCGGGCGATATGTGAAACTAAAACGCCAGGGCAATGAATGGGCTGGACTTTCTCCGTTTACGAAGGAGAAAACGCCGAGCTTTTTTGTCAATGATCAAAAAGGCTTTTATCACTGCTTTTCGTCTGGCAAGCACGGCGACATTATTTCCTTTTTGCAGGAAACACAGCGCCTGACTTTTTATGAGGCGGTCGAACGCCTCGCTGAGGAAGCCGGTTTGCCGCTTCCGGCGGAAACCCCGGGCGAGGCTGCGCGGGCCGAACGCGCGACGGGGCTGGCGGAGGCGTGTGGCGCGGCGGCGGCGTTTTTCGCTAAATCGCTGCACCGCAACCAAGGCCGCGGCGCGCTCGACTATCTTCGCGGCCGCGACGTCACCGATGAGCAAATCGCGGCGTTCGGTATCGGCTATGCGCCTGGCGGACGTTCGGAACTCAAAGACTATCTGATCAATAAGGGGTTCACGGAAGAAATCCTGATAGAAGCGGGACTGATCATCAAGCCTGATGACGGATCGCCGACTTTTGACCGTTTCCGCAATCGTGTGATGTTTCCAATCACCGGCGCAAGGGAGCGTGTTATCGCCTTTGGCGGCCGTGCGCTCGATCCGAATGCGCGCGCAAAATATTTGAACTCACCAGAGACGCCGCTGTTTCACAAAGGCTCGGTGCTCTACAATTTCGGCCCTGCGCGGATTGCCACGGGGGATGAAAAGGCGCCGCTGATCATATGTGAAGGCTATATGGATGTGGTTGCACTTTGGGGCGCAGGCTTTAAACGCGCCGTCGCGCCGCTGGGCACAGCGTTGACAGAAGGCCAGCTTGCGCTGTTGTGGCGTGTTTGCGATGAACCAGTGTTGTGCTTTGACGGCGACAAGGCTGGCGTCAAAGCTGCGCACCGATCGATTGATCGGGCGTTGCCGTTGATCAAGCCGGGGAAGTCGTTATCGTTTGCCTTCCTGCCCCAAGGTCAGGACCCGGATGATCTTGTACGCGATCAAGGGGCGAGCGCCTTCGGGGCTGTGCTGGAGGAGGCGCTGCCGCTGGTGGATGTGCTGTGGGATCGCGAGGTGCAGGTGCGCTCGCTGGATACGCCTGAACGGCGCGCCGCCCTCAAAGCCCACTTGCGTGAATTGGTGAAGACAATCACTGACAAGGACGTGCGCGGCGCTTATGGCAACGAGCTTGCCCGGCGTCTGGACGAACGCTTCGCACCGCAGCGCAGGCCACCTGGCGGCAGTTGGCGGCAGTCAAACCGAAATAGCGGACCGAATCAGGGTTGGCGGAGGGGCAAAGGCAGAGGGCAAGGGTTCCAATTCACGGAGCCTGCACGGCCAACACCAGGGCTAAAACGTCGTGGCGGCCCTTCCCAGTGGAGTCGCGAGGCGGCCCTCATTTTGGCGGCGATCCACCATCCATTGCTTGTCGAGCGCCAAGAGTCAGCGTTTTTTGAGCTCGATCTTGCCGATTCTGGGCTAAAATCCATTCTAAGCGAGATTTTATCGGCGATTTCGTCAGACCCCGGCCTTGACAGTGCGGGGCTTAAAAGCCATCTCCTCGAGACCGGCGCGGCAGGTTCAATGGAGCGGGTCCTTAATGACTCTGAGCTCTCGAAACACCGATTCCTCCGCCCCGAAACTGAGATTGAAGACGTTGAGCAGGGCTTTCGCAACGCCTTGGCTCACCATCTGTTTGAGTCCACCCTTAAACAGGAGGTGCATCGCTCGGCGTCTCAGATTTTTACCGACGGTGATGAGAGTTGGAAAGCGGCGGCGGCGGCGCGCGAAGAATTGGTGAATGCGAACAAGGCAAGCGAAACGGGCGCACAAAGTGACGAGGGCTCGCCTGGGCGTTTCGATGACGCGCTTGAGCGCATGAAAGAAAGCGTTGAACAAAAGTTCAACCGGTAAAAGGTTAGTACGATATGGCGAAGAAATCAGCGGCGGCGAAAAAACAGGCGGAACCGGTAGTCGAAGGCGACGGCCCGATTCTGGATCTGTCGGATGCTGACGTAAAGAAATTGATCAAGTCGGCGAAGTCGCGCGGCTATGTCACCTATGACGAGTTGAACAAAGTTCTGCCGTCGGAAGAGGTCTCTTCTGAGCAGATCGAAGACATCATGGCCCAGCTGTCCGAGATGGGTATCAATGTCGTTGAGAATGAGGAAGACGACGACGCAGAAGAAACGCCGGCGGAACAACCTGCAACAAAGACAAAAGCGCTTGCGACGAAAGACGACAAGGCCGGCAAAGGCGTTGTCACCACGAACACCTCAACCTCTGCTGACCGCACGGATGATCCGGTGCGGATGTATTTGCGTGAGATGGGAACGGTCGAACTGCTTTCGCGTGAAGGCGAGATCGCCATTGCCAAGCGTATTGAGGCTGGACGCGAAACAATGATCCGGGCGCTGTGCGAATCCTCGTTGACCTTTGAGGCGATTACGGTCTGGCGCGACGAGCTGATGGAAGGCCGGGTTCTGCTGCGCGATATTATTGATCTCGACGCGACCTATGGCGGTGGTCCGGAATCGCGCCCTGATATGACCCAGCCGGAAGTTGCTGAACGGGTTAACCGCGAGGAAGCTGAAAAGGCTGAAACCGCCGAAGACGACGAAGATGATTTCGATGAGGGCGCCTTGTCCTTGTCTGCAATGGAAGCGGAATTGCGCGATGGCGTGATGATGACGTTTGACGACATCTCCGCCGACTACAAAAAGCTCCGGCGCCTGCAAGATATTATGATTGAAGAGCAGTTGAAGGGCGAAGACCTCACCGCGTCCCAGACCCGGCGCTTTAGAAAGCTTCAAAAAGATATTGTTGAACGCGTGCGTTCGGTCCGGCTTAACAACCAGCGGATCGAAGCGCTGGTCGAGCAGATTTACGACATCAACCGTCGCCTGATGGCGCTCGAGGGCAAGCTTGTCCGCCTCGCGGACAGCTATGGCGTCAATCGCCGGGAATTTCTGAACGATTACATTGGCGCCGAGCTCGATCCGGAATGGTACGACCGCATTTCGCAAAAGACGGGCAAGGGCTGGCAGAATTTTGTCACCAAAGCCGGCAAGCAAGTAAACATGATCCGTGACGAGATCGGCAATCTTGCGACAGAAACGGGCTTAACCGTTCAGGACTTCCGTCGCATCGTCTCAACGGTTCAAAAAGGCGAGCGCGAAGCACGGATCGCCAAGAAGGAAATGGTCGAGGCGAATTTGCGTCTCGTAATTTCCATCGCCAAGAAATACACCAACAGAGGCCTGCAATTCCTCGATCTTATTCAGGAAGGCAATATCGGCCTGATGAAGGCGGTCGATAAGTTTGAATATCGCCGCGGGTATAAATTCTCGACCTACGCCACCTGGTGGATCCGTCAGGCGATCACGCGCTCGATTGCTGATCAGGCGCGCACCATCCGTATTCCGGTGCATATGATCGAGACGATCAACAAGATCGTCCGGACCTCGCGCCAGATGCTGCACGAGATTGGCCGCGAGCCGACGCCGGAAGAGCTGGCGGAGAAACTCTCCATGCCGCTCGAAAAAGTCCGCAAGGTGATGAAGATAGCCAAAGAGCCGATCTCTCTGGAGACGCCGATTGGCGATGAGGAAGATAGTCATCTCGGCGACTTTATCGAAGACAAGAACACAATCTTGCCGATCGATGCCGCGATCCAGTCGAACCTCCGCGAAACGACAACGCGTGTGCTTGCGTCGCTGACGCCGCGTGAAGAGCGCGTCCTTCGGATGCGCTTTGGTATCGGTATGAACACCGACCACACGCTCGAAGAGGTCGGTCAACAGTTCTCTGTGACCCGCGAACGTATCCGTCAGATTGAGGCGAAAGCGCTCAGAAAGCTGAAGCATCCAAGCCGGAGCCGGAAGCTGCGGAGTTTTTTGGATAATTAACGTCCGCGTTGGTCTGGCGTAACTTAGCTTTTGAGTAGCTGATTTATTCAGTCTGCAAACGACGCACGTATGATGTTTTGGGCGGCGTTACGTGCGTCTATTTTTACCTGATCTGGGTCAAGCAGGTGCGCAAGTACGATTGCGCCTTCTTTGATGACGAGCAGCTGACGCCCTAACGCTTCGGGCTGTTTAGCGCCGGCTTTTCGAGCGCGCTCGGTGAAATCTTCAAGCAACAACATTTTGTGCTCAGCAGACGTTCTATGAATCGGATGCTTACGGTCCTGGTATTCTGATGATGCTTTAATAAACATACAGCTCTGGAAGCCAGGTTCCTCAAACCATTCCCCAAGCGCGTCAAAAATCGCGACGAGCTGATCCTTAGGATTAGAAGAAAGCGCATCAATTCTACGCATTAGCCAATTGCGGAACTGTTCGTCGCGCAATCTCAACGTCGCGAGGATGAGTTCTTCTTTGGATCGAAAGTGTTTGTAGATCGCCGTTTTTGAAACGCCGGTTTCTTTTGCCAGCCGGTCCATGCCGATCGCATGGAATCCCCCACTGTAAAATGCCTGCAGCGCTTTTTGTACAAGCTCGTCACGTTTCGATGCGCTCATGGTTTCTCTCTTTTAGTTACACAATAACAGATCGGTAAATCTAGAAGCTCGTAGCCTATTTGCAAGTAGTATATATTTAATCGTTTATTATCAATTTGATAGAGAAAAATTGCAGAAAACAGCAAAAAAAATTCTGCATAAATCAAATTAATACATTGACAGATCGGTAACTCTTCGTTATCTAACATTTACTGATCGGTTATTGTTGCCATTCACCACCACACGGACCCAGCTGGTCCATACGCTTCAATCGCAACAGCCTCGATAGAGGCATGGAGGGAGAAATGAATAAAGCACTTCGTAATTTTTACGGTCGCTGCACCGACATTGGTTCTCTTGTGTTAACGGCTGTGACATTTCTGGCGCTTATCGCCGTAATCGTTGGCCCTGGAATGGCCTTGATGTCTGTAGTGCAAGCAGAAGCTGCGCCTTCTCGTGCAGCTACCGCAACAACGCCGCCGCAGAATGATGGTTTTCCCGAGCCTGGTTTTGTTATCGCCGAAGGAAGCACGGCAATTGTTATCACTGATCCGCAAATTGATTTCCTATCGCCCAAAGGAGTGACCTGGGGCGTCGTCGGAAAAAGCATCACA
>JAJFGC010000064.1 GCA_021776345.1 Hyphococcus sp.
CAATTCATCGATGCTGAAATATTACGGCACCGAGTTTAACAAGCGGCGATATGAATTGATGATGGATTCAGGCGGATCAGAGGCGCTTGAATGGGAGGGCGCGCGCACCAATGATGGCAAGACGGCGCGCAGCTGGCTGCGGACCAAGGCCAATTCGATCGAAGGCGGCACCTCGGAAGTGCAACTCAATATTATCGCAAAACATATCCTCCATTTACCGGGCGCATAAGGAAAAATAATGGCTCTTGTCCTGAATGAAGAACAGGAAATGTTGCGCGATTCTGCGCGCGGGTTCCTTGATGAAAAGGCGCCAGTCAGCGCTCTGCGAAAGCTCCGCGACACAAATGATGAAAAAGGCTTTGACTCTGCGCTATGGAAAGAAATGGCGGAGATGGGCTGGGCCGGTATTCTGGTCGAAGAAGAGTTTGGCGGCGCGGATTTTGGCTTTGTCGGCGCCGGTGTTCTCGCAGAAGAAATGGGACGCACCCTCACGGCGTCGCCATTTTTCTCAACATCCATTCTGGCGGCGACTGCGCTTCAGAAAATTGGCGCGGATGCGCAAAAGCAAGAACACCTGCCGAAAATCGCCGGCGGCGATATGGTGTTTGCGCTGGCGGTCGATGAGGGCCGCAAACATGGCCCGGCAAAAACCGCAATGAAGGCGGAAAAGCACGGCAACGGGTTTAAACTTTCCGGCGACAAAACATTTGTCGCGGACGGGACGTCCGCCGATAAAATAATTGTTGCTGCACGCACGGCCGGCGCCGCCGGAGAAGAAGACGGGCTGACGCTCTTTCTGGTGGACGCTGAGGCTAAGGGCATTGAACGCGAGCGCACCATCATGGTCGATAGCCGCAACGCTGCGCGGTTGAAATTTGAAGGCGTCGAAGCGACTGGCGGTGATGTGTTGGGCGAAGTTGACGGCGGCTATCAGGCGCTGGAAGGCATCTTAAACGCTGGCCGCGCCGGCCTCGCGGCGGAGATGTCGGGCGCCGCGCAACAGGCGTTTAAAGTCACCAATGATTATCTCAAAGAGCGCAAACAGTTCGGCATGGAAATCGGTCGGTTTCAGGCATTGCAGCACCGCGCCGCCCATCTCTATTCGGAAATTGAGCTGGTAAAGTCGGCGACCCTGAAAGCGCTGCAGGAGCTTGATGAGCATTACGGCATGGCGGGGATGATTTGCTCGCTGGCGAAAGCCAAAGCCGGTGAAGTCGCCAAGCTTGCCAGCCAGGAAGCAGTGCAGATGCATGGCGGGATCGGTATGACCGATGAATATGATATTGGATTTTTCATGAAGCGCATTCGCGTCGCCCAGGAAATGTTCGGCGACACCGCTTTTCATGCAGACCGCCTCGCACAAATGCGCGGTTACTGATAAGCTGGTGATAAGCGCCAATAAGGAGAGAGAATATGCCGACAGTGAAAACCGATGACGTCCAAAACTATGTCGGTAAGGCGACGGGAACATCGGACTGGATCATGATCGATCAGGAGCGCATCGACAAATTCGCCGATGTGACCGAAGATCATCAGTTCATTCACGTCAATCCGGAAGCGGCGAAAATGACGCCATTCGGCACAACGGTGGCGCACGGATTTTTAAGCCTGTCTTTGCTGTCAAAGCTCGCTGAAGAATCGGTTCTCATTCTCGATGGCGTAAAGATGGGTGTGAATTACGGCTTTGAGAAAGTTCGCTTCATCAATCCGGTGAAATCTGGCAAACGGGTGCGCGGCCATTTCACGTTGATGTCGGCGGATCAGAAGATTCCGAGTCAGTGGTCTTTTAAATACGCCGTCAAAGTCGAAATCGAAGATGAAGAAAAACCGGCGCTGATGGCCGAATGGTTGTCGATGCAGTTTGCGTAGGCGCATGGCTTCCGGAGGTGGTGGAAACTGTTCGGCGCGGTTCAGTCGGCCATGACTTTCGATTTTCAACAAGTCTACGACCTCGTCAATGAAGTGCCCGAAGGCGAGGCCGCGAGCTATGGGATGATCGCGAGCTTGCTGCCGGGCGTGACGGCGCGAATGGTCGGGCGGGCGCTGTCCCATCTTGACGACGGATCAAAAACCCCCTGGCATCGTATCGTTAATGCGACGGGCGCCATCGCGCCGAGGCCGTCGGCGGACGAACAGCACGCCCGCCTTAAAGAAGATGGCGTGATCTTCCGCAAAAACGGCTATGTTGACTGGCGTGATTGCGCCTGGCGCGGCCCGTCACAACGCTGGATAGAAAAGAACGAGCGCGATCCGGTGGATGTGATGGAAATCGTCGCTGGCTGGCGGCGAAAGGAATGAGTATGGCTGACGAAAAACTGAGCATTGTCTTCGTGCTTTTTCCGAACGTCACCCAGCTTGATTTCACTGGTCCGTTGCAAGTGCTGTCGCGATTGCCCGGCGCTGATGTTCACCTTGTTGCAAGAACGCTCGACCCCGTATCCACAGATGCAGTGCTGACGCTTAACCCGACTTGTACTTTCAAGAATTGTCCGCCAGCGGATGTTTTGTGTATTCCCGGCGGTTTTGGCGTCGATGACGCGATCAATGACGCCGAGCTGATTGACTTTGTCCGCCGCGAAGGCGCGCGTGCGAAATATGTGACCTCCGTGTGTACCGGCGCCTTCGTGCTCGGCGCGGCTGGGCTGTTACAGGGAAAACGCGCGACGACCCATTGGGCCTATCATGATGGCCTCGTCGATGTCGGCGCCATCCCGGTGAAAGAGCGTGTGGTCCGTGATGGAAACTTGTTTACCGGCGGCGGCGTCACCGCCGGCATAGATTTCGCCTTTACGCTGGCGGCTGAAATTGCCGGTGACGATGTGGCCAAAGGGCTCCAGCTCGGTCTTGAATATGATCCGGCGCCGCCCTTCCAGTCGGGCTCGCCGGATAAAGCCCCGCCGGAGGCGCTGGCCCGCATGAAAAAATTCTACGGGCCACGAAAGGCGGCGTTCAAGGAGGCCTTGATACAGTCCCTAAGCGGGACCAAATCGCATTCCTAACGAACATGTTAGGCGACAATTAGCGATTCGATGTATTGTTAGGCGCGGTTACCCGATATGGTCGCCGATCCGGCGCAAGGAGATCACCATGACGATGCCATTTTTCACGAAGCTAACGCTTGCTTTTGCCGCAACCGCGCTGTTGGCGGTTGCACCGGCGGCGGCGGCGTCAAAAGAGAAAATTAATCGAAAGTCGGACAGGGCGGTTAGCGAATTTCGCGAGACCATTACCGGCGCTGATGCTGTGCTGAATAAAGCCGCGGGCTATCTGGTTTTTCCATCAATCAAAAAAGCAGGCATCGGCATTGGCGGTGAGCATGGCAAGGGCGCATTGCGCGTTGGCGGTAAGACGGTCGCATATTATTCGACGACTTCTGCTTCCATCGGGTTTCAGCTTGGCGCTCAGGCGCGCAGACAGATTATCGTTTTTCTCGATCAGAAGGCGCTTGATAAATTCCGCGCCAGTCAGGGCTGGGAAATCGGCGTTGACGCATCGGTAGCGGTCGTGACGATTGACGCAGGCGGCGCCGTTGACGCAACACAACTAAACCAGCCTATCGTCGCCTTTGTCTTCGACGGCAAAGGGCTGATGTATAATTTGTCTCTGGAGGGCTCAAAAATCAACCAGATCAAGCGCGATTAAAGCTATCGAACAAGATCGATTGCGGCGAGTTGGGCGCGTATCTCGCCGTCTGACAAAAACGAACCAGTAAAGCTGTTCTTCGCCAGCGTCTTGATGTCATCTCTCGTCAGATCAAGGGCGTTGATGACGGCTTCAAAATTGTCTTGCATATAGCCGCCGAAATAGGACGGGTCATCGGAATTGACGGTGGCGCGAAGCCCGAGGTCAAGCATCTTTTTGAGCGGGTGATCGCGCATATCGTCAACGACACAGAGTTTCAGGTTTGACAGAGGACAGACCGTCAGCGTCATTCCTTCATCCGCCAGCCGTTTGACCAGCGCATCATCTTCAAGCGAGCGGTTGCCATGGTCGAGGCGGTCAATCTTTAAAAGGTCGAGCGCTTCATAAACATAGTCGGGCGGACCTTCCTCGCCGGCATGCGCAACAAGTTTCAGGCCGCGTTCGCGCGCCGCCTCATAAACCTTTTGAAATTTCGATGGCGGGTGACCGACTTCCGAGGAATCAAGGCCGACGCCATCAATTTGATCGAGCCACGTCTCCGCCTGTTTCAGTGTTGAAAAAGCGGCCGCTTCGGGAAGGTGACGCAAAAAACACATGATCAGTTTCGAGGTCATGCCGAATTGTTTTTTTGCCATCGATAGCGCCGTCAGGATGCCGCCGATTGCCGTATCGAAGGCAACGCCGCGGTCGGTGTGTCCCTGCGGGTCAAAAAAGATTTCGACATGACGAACATTGTCGGCGCGGGCGCGATTGAGATACGCCATAGTGAGGTCAAAGAAATCTTCTTCGGTCTGAAGAACGCTCATTCCCTGATAATAAATATCGAGGAAATCCTGCAGGTTCGAGAATGCATAAGCGGCGCGAACCTCATCGACGGTCTTGAACGGGATATCGATCTTGTTGCGCTGCGCCAGCGCGAACATCAACGCCGGCTCAAGGCTGCCTTCAATATGGAGGTGCAGTTCTGCTTTCGGCAGGCGCGCCGCATAGACGATTAGGTCGCTTTTCAAAATTTCACCGTCGTAAAGCTTGGGGTTTCCAATAGGTCAGTGATCGCCACGCCCACTCAAACGGCCCATAGCGGAAGACGCTGAGCCAGATCGGCGACCATACGAGGATTGCCGCCCAGATGATGAGGACAGTCATCGCCTGTTCCTGATAGCTGACATCGCCGATGCGGCCAAGACCCGGCGGGCCGTAATAAAGGAAGGCGCCGATAATTGAACATGCTAAATAATTGGTGAGCGCCATTTGGCCCGTCGCGGCAAAGGGGCGGCGGATGAGCGAGATCGACGGGACTTTGCAGATCGCCATAACCAACGCTGCGTATCCAAACGCGTGCGGCAGGCTCGCCCAATATTGCGCTGACTGCGGCCCGGCCAGTTGTAGCGGATCAAAATTGACAGCGAGCATTTGCGAAGTCGCGTAATAAGAGCCGGCAACACCGATAGCGAGGGCGCCGGCGCCGGTGATGAGGTAACGAAGGAACGACCAGCCAAGCGTGAAGAAGCCCGTTTTGTAGAGCGCCATGCCGATCATCATTACGCCGATGTTGCGCGGGCCCATGAATAAGGTCTGGATAAGCTGGAACATAATCGCATTGCCGGCGGTATCCGGTATGCGTGAGAACAGGGCGCCTTGGTAATGTCTGATTTCGGCAGCAAGTGCTTCGGGCGGCGGCGCGAACATTTTTGCCATCATGGCGTCACGTTCCTCCACGGGCATCTGTCCCATCGCGAAGTACTGCGCAACCATCAACAGGGAGACAATCGAAATTAAAATAAACCCAACGATAAACAATGTGCGTGGGCGCCATCGGCGCGCGAGAACAACGATCAAGCCGGCGATGGCATAAGGCGTTAGAATATCGCCAAACCAGATAACGAAGGCGTGGGTGAGGCCGAACAATAAAAGCCAGAACATGCGGCGATAATGAACGCCAAACGTCGCCGATGGTTTTTCTTCGCCGACCATCAAGATGATCCCGGCGCCGAAAAGCGCGGAGAAAATCGTGATAAATTTAAACTGGAAAAACGCAGAAGCGATGGCCCAGATGCCAATCCCGTCGCCAACGAAATATTCGGTATTGAGGCTTGGGTTGGCGAACATCGCTGCTGGCAAAGCCATCGCTTGAATATTGATAGCCAGAATGCCCAGCACGGCGACGCCGCGCAACACATCAAGACTCTCAAACCTATCCTGTCTTGGTCCTGCTAACATCCGCCCCGCTCCCTTTGTTTGTTATCGGATGCTAATCCTACCCGAATAGGAAGCGCTCTTTTAGGCCTAATCCGGAGCTTCCGGCAAATTTCGCCGCGCCGCTGGGGCGTTTGATCGTAAAGGCAGCTTTTTCGAACGCGTTGTAGCTAGGGCTCTGTATTGTATCGACGGCCATAAACCGTGCTTTCGCAACGGTTTTGCTGACGTGAAGATCGATATATCCATGGTCCTCACCGGAAAGAAATCTGACAGCTTTGTTGTCGCGATTGGTCAGGAGACTATATTCCGCGCCTTTCCCGCCGAGAAAATCCTTTGCGTATTCGGATGGGGAGGTCACTGAATGAACGCCAAGCTCGACACCGATTTTATCGTCATGGCGGTCGGTTAAATCGTTTGCCCACCATGTGTGTGTGTCGCCGGTCAGAACGATAAGGCCGTCCACATTCGCTGCATCTTTCGCCATGGCGTAAAATCGTTCGCGTGCTGCAGGATAGCCGTCCCAGGCATCGAAATTTGACGGAAGCCCGAGCGCAGACAGTTTTACAAAGGCCCGCGCCTGATCCCAGAGTTGTTCTAACTGAACAAGATCTTCTTCGCTGATATGTGGGTTAAGGTCCGGTGAAATCACTTCTGCCATCAAAATCTGATTGGCGATGAGGCGCCATGGTTGGTCCGCAGCCACGGATGTGCGCAACGCTCTATCGAGATAATCCAGTTGTGAAGCCCCGAGCATTTCACGTGTTTCGTCCCAAAGCCGTTCTTTTTTGAACCGCTCAAGGTCTTCAGGAGAATTCACGCTGTCGGCAATTTCAGTATATTCGATGGGGCGTGCACGCGCCATAAGGCGTGTTTCAATCGCACACAGTGTTAATAGATCGCCAAATGCGTATGATCTGAAAAATGCTTCCGGCGCCAACGACGGTTCGCGTACGGGCATCCACTCATAATAGGCCTGAAGGGCTGCTCTGCGGCGCGTTTCCCAGTCGCCTTCCGTGTCGGGTTGATGATTATCCGCGCCGTCCCGCCACGAATTATTGGATGTCTCGTGATCATCCCAGATTGGAATGAGGGGGTGGGCGCCATGCATCGCCTGAGACGCGGGGTCTGATTTATATTGCGCATGACGTTGCCGATAATCGTCGAGCGCTACGATCTCATGGGCAGGCTTATGCTCGCGGCCAAGCGCCGCGCCGGTCTCGCCGCCATACCCGTCCGGGCCATGCTCATAAATATAATCGCCAAGATGAATGACGGCGTCGAAATCATCCCGGCGCGCGATCTGGTCATAGACATTGAAATACCCGAATGCGTAATTTGCACAGGACACCACGGCGAAACGCGCACTGTCGACGGCGCCGGCGGGTAGGGTGCGTGTGCGCCCGACAGGGGAGTAAGTATCGCCAATGCGGAAGCGATAAAAATAAACAGCGCCAGGCCCCAGATCGGTCAGGAGCGTTTTTACGGTCCAGTCGCGCGAGGCCCCGGTCAGCGTTTCGCCCTTGCCGCGCATATCAGTGAAGGCTTCGTCGGCAGCCGTTTCCCAGATTACAGTTACAGTTGCGCCGGCGCCCAAATCCTCCGCTGGCGAAACCCGCGTCCAAATGACAACGCTGTCCGTTGCAGGATCGCCGCTGGCGACGCCGTGGGCGAATATTCCGCCGGCCCCTTCGCTGACAGCAGTATATGGCGTCATTCTAGGCGATGACGTGCAGGATGCAGTGCTTGCGGCGATGCCGGTGATGAGCGCGCTGCGGCGTGTGATCTTGGTCATCGACTTCATTCCTTCTTTAACGCAACAATGCTGCGGCGCATGGTAGCCGTCAGCGCATTTTGGGTTAATCTTATGGCACGAAGACGCGCGATGTCGAAGAGCGTTCACTGAAAAGAACAGAGGGATATATGCAAAAATTGGGATGGACGGCGCTTGCTGTTTTGATGCTGGCAGCATGTTCGCAAGAAGACGGCGGCGCCCCCGGTAATGACGGCGCGGATGAAACGCCTGCAGCGGATGAGACAAAAGCCGCCAAAACGGCGGATGATAGTGCTGATGGTGCTGATGCGGCGCAAGAGGCGGTCCGCCCGCCGACAGATCCTTATCCATCAACCTATGAACCATATCCGTCTGATGTCGTTCTGATCACCGGCGCGACGCTCCTGACAGGAACCGGCGCGCAGATTGATAATGGCGCCGTTCTTTTGCAGGACGGCAAAATCATGGCGGTTGGCGCCGTTGGAGAGGTTGAGGCTCCGGAAAGCGCGACCGTGATCGACGCTGGCGGCAAATGGGTCACCCCCGGTGTCATCGACATCCATTCTCATCTTGGCGATTACCCGTCTCCCTCAAACGCGTCGACTTCCGACGGCAATGAAATGACCTCGCCAAACACTGCGCAGGTCTGGGCCGAGCATTCTATTTGGCCGCAGGATGCGGGCTTTACCCGCGCGCTCGCGGGCGGCGTGACGACGCTTCAAGTGCTGCCGGGCTCAGCCAATTTATTCGGCGGGCGCTCCGCCATCATCAAAAATGTTCCCTCACGGAGCGTTCAGGGCATGAAATTTCCAGGCGCGCCTTATGGTCTCAAAATGGCCTGCGGTGAAAACCCGAAACGGGTTTATGGTGAGAAGGGCGGGCCCGGTACGCGCATGGGTAATTTCGCTGGTTATCGCGGCGCCTGGATTGAAGCGGAAGCCTACAAGAAATCATGGGACGATTATTGGGCCGATCACGAAGCGTGGACCGGCAAAGATGACGATGACGAAGATAAGGGCGATGCGCCCGACGCGCCAGAACGCGATCTCAAACTGGAAACCCTCGCCGGCGTTTTGAACGGCGACATCCGTGTCAACATGCATTGCTACCGCGCTGATGAAATGGTGCAGGTGCTCGATATGGCTGAAGAGTTTGGCTACAAGGTTTCAGCTTTCCACCACGCTATTGAGGCCTATAAAATCGCTGACTATCTTGCTGAGAATGACGTCTGCGCCGCGATGTGGGCAGACTGGTGGGGCTTTAAACTTGAAGCTTTTGACACCGTGCCGGAAAACGCAGCGCTGGTGCATGCGCAAGCCAATAGCTGCGCCATCATCCATTCGGACAGTGCAACGGGTGTTCAGCGTCTGAACCAGGAATCAGCGAAGGCAATGGCGGCGGGGCGGCGCATCGGTATTGATATTGAACCCAAAGATGCGATCGCCTGGATTACCGCGAACCCTGCAAAATCGATGGGCATTCTTGAACAAACCGGCACATTGGAGCCGGGCAAGATGGCGGATGTCGTTATCTGGAACCGCAATCCATTTTCCGTTTACGCCAAGGCCGAGCATGTCTTTATTGACGGCGTCTTGATGTATGATCGGTCCGATCCGAAACGCTCGCCGCGGATGGATTTTGAAATCGGGCAATTGAACAACAAGCACACTGGCGGAGCGGGACAATGAGCAGAGATATGATGAGTACATTGCTTGGCGCCGCCGCTGCTGCGCTGACCTTATTGTCAGTCGCAAATGCGCAAACAACCGCGATCATGAACGGTGAAGTTCATACCGTCAGCGGCGACGTCATTGAAAATGGCGACGTTATTATTGAGGGCGGACGTATTACGCAGGTCGGCGCCGATCTTTCTGCGCCAACTGGATCAACGGTGATTGACGCTGCCGGCAAGGTCGTGACGCCCGGCATCTTTGCGCCTTATTCCGGCATCGGGCTGGTTGAGGTGAGCGCGGTTGATGACAGCTATGACGCCAGCCCCGATGAGGGGTTTGTTTTGGGCGCAGCGCTTGATGTTCGCGATGCCTATAACCCGTCATCGACCTTGATCGACATTAACCGCGCCGGCGGCATCACCCGTGCTCTGTCGACGCCAGGCATTGGCGACACGCTTTTTGGCGGACGGGCCGCTGTGATTGATATGAGCGGCAACGTCAATTCGATCACCAAGGGCGATGCCGCGCAGGTCGCTGTTCTCGGGTCCGGGGCTGCGTTGCGAAACGGCAATACTCGCATGGGCGGATGGGCCGTGATGCGCGAGTTTCTCGATGAAGCGCGTTCCTATCACGCAAACCCCAATGACTATGTGCGCCGACCTCATGATGGCCGGTTTGCGGTCTCGGATCTGAAGGCGCTCGGGCCGGTGATTGAGGGTGAGCAGCCTTTGATGGTTCGCGTCGATGGCGCTAACGATATTCGTACGTTAATCCGACTAAAGAACAATTATGGATTAAAAGTGATCATCGTCGGCGGATCGGAGGCGTGGCGTGTGGCGGCTGAGCTTAAATCTGAAAATATTCCGGTATTGGTAGACCCGCTCTTTAACCTGCCAAGCCAGTTTGAAGATTTGGGCGCCACACTCAAAAACGCGGCAAGGCTCAATGCGGCCGGCGTCAAAATCTCGTTCTACAACCCGCCGGGCTTTGGCGCACACAATCTGCGGCTGTTGACGCAACAGGCCGGCAATGCAGTGGCCGAAGGCTTACCTTATGATGCTGCACTGAAGGCGCTGACGCTTTACCCGGCAGAAATGTTTGGCCTCGATGCGCAGCTTGGATCGCTCGCGCCCAACAAGATTGCCGATGTCGTGATCTGGGATGGCGACCCGTTAGAGGTGACAACCCAGCCCGAAGCGGTGTTCATTAATGGGCAACGCCAGGATCTCAACAACCGGCAAGTTGCGTTACGTGAGCGTTATCGCGATCTTTCCAGAGGCGATCTGCCACACGCCTATCGCGGCGGCGACTAACGAGCGCTGACGCCTGACAATTGTTCGCCCGCAGGAGCTTTTATGCTGCTGCGGGCGTTTTTATTGGCGGCGATCAGGCTCAATGCGATCGTCGGCAGCAAGCCGAAGCCAATCAATAACAGCGCCGCCGGCGCCGCATCGGCGAGGCGTTCATCGGACGCCAGACGATAGATGCGGGTCGACAAAGTCTCAAAATTAAACGGCCGCAAGAGCAGTGTTGCGGGCAATTCTTTGGCGATGTCGATGGCGATGATGGCGCCGCCAGCGAGAATGGCGGCGCCGGTTTGCGGCCAATGAACCTCAGTTAAGATCCGCGCCGGGCCAGCGCCAAGGGTTCTCGCTGCTGCATCCATCTGTGTACTGATTTGCCTGAGTCCGCCTGCGGTAGCGTTGTATCCGGCGGTGAGGAAGCGCGCGGTATAAGCATAAAGGAGAATGCCGACACCGCCTGCGAGCGAAACGCCGGCGAGGCGGGAAAGATTGGCGGTTAGCGCCAAGATGCCGATGGCGATAACCGCCCCGGGAATTGCGTAGCCAAGCGTCGCGATCCGTAACGCTGTTTTCCCGACGCCTGATTTCATCCGCCGCCCGGCATAGGCCAGCAAAACCGAAAGCGCCGTTGTAATCGCCGCCCCGACGAAAGCGATCGCGGCGGTGTTTGAAACGGATGCGGCCAAGCCACGGGCGGCGCCGAGAGTGAGATCGGGGTTAAGCTTCGCCGCAAGGACGCCCGCGGGGATAAGAAAACCAAAGGTGACCGGGATCAGGCAAAACAAAATCGCAAAAACCCCATGGGTCGGCGATAGCCGTAACCGCATGGCGCCGCGATGGGCTTTAACGCTTTCTGCGCTTTCGCCGCGCCGGCCCATTTCTTCGATCAGGACAAGCAGGAGCGCGATCGCAAACAGACCGACGGCGAGTTGCGTCGCGCCGGTGAGATCGCCAAGCCCCTGCCATGTCCTGAAGATGCCGACGCTAAGTGTCTGGACGCCGAAATAATCGGCGACGCCAAAATCAGCGGCGGTTTCCATCAGCGCCAGCGCCAGTCCGCCGGCAAGCGCTGGCCGACCGATGGCGAGCAGAATTTTAACCGCCGCTTTTGTCGGGCTGGCGCCCAGCGCCCGCGCCGCTTCCATATAGGCCGCTGACCGGCCGGAAAGGGAGGCGGTCATGGCAAGATAGACATAAGGATAGGTCATCAGCATCAGGATGAAGGCTGCGCCGCCCATGGATCTTATCTCGGGCAAGCTGGCGCCGCCAAGAAGATCGGCGGCAGGACCGAAGGGTCCGAAGAAATCGCCATAAGCATAAGCGGCGACATAGGCCGGGATCGCGAAAGGCAGCGCCAGTGCGATCAGAAAAATCCGCCGCCCGGGAAAATCGGTCAGGGAAACGATCAAGGCGGCGCCGGCGCCGAGGATCGATGCGCCTATGCCAACCGATAAACACAAGACAACGGTGCCGAATAGGTAACGCAGGCCCGGTCCGGACGTGAACACGCTAGCGATTTGTGTCGACCCGGCAGCGCCCCAAAAGGTTGCAATGATCGGCGCCGCGATAGCGATCGCAATGATGAAGAGCGCAAGCCCTTTTACCATTCCGCTATCATTTGCCGCCGTACTGCGCATCTTGCTTCCCTTTGGGCTTCCAAGCATTGTGACGTGACATCTATGCGAAACTACGCCATTTCCAAACCCGTCTTCGGTAAAAAGAATGATCCCGCGACTTTATATATGAGCCTTCACCTGCGTGACATTTCCCACGACTTTGGCGCCACGGCAGCGGTCGCGGGTGCTGGTTTTGAGGCGGCGGACGGCGAAATCCTCTGCCTTTTTGGGCCGTCTGGCTGCGGCAAGACGACATTGTTACGGATTGCGGCGGGGCTGGAGAGCTTGCAATCGGGTGAGGTTTTGCTTGACGGCGATCTGTTGGCGTCACCGGGCAACGAAACGCCGCCGGAGCGCCGGCCAATCGGTTTCGTGTTTCAGGACTTTGTTCTTTTCCCGCATATGACGGTCGAAAAGAATATTGCCTTTGGCCTCGCGTCAGGCGCTGGACGTAAAGAGAAAAATGCAACTGAGAAAGTAGCGGTGCAGATTGAGGCAATGGAGCTGAACGGCCTCGCAAGGCGTTATCCTCACGAGCTGTCTGGCGGGCAACAACAGCGGGTGGCGCTGGCGCGTGCGCTTATCCGTGAACCGCGCGCGCTTTTGCTGGATGAGCCGTTTGCCAGTATCGATGCGGCGCTGCGCCGTCAATTGCGCGAAGATTTGCGCCGTATGCTGAAAGAGCAAAATGTTGCGGTTGTTCTCGTCACCCATGATCCGGAAGAGGCGCTGGCGCTCGGTGACCGGATTGCGTTGATGCGAGCGGGACGGATCGTTGAGATCGCGAGCCCGGCGGCGCTCTATAAAAAGCCGGCGACGCCGGAAGGGGCCATGATTTTCCCCGGCAGCCAGATCTTGAGCGGACCGATTGACAAAGGAACCCTCGCATCACCTTTCGGTGTTTTTGCAGCGCCGGGTCTGCGCGCGGGGCCCGGCCTTGCTATCCTCCGGGACGGCGCCGTCGGCGCCAGCCGCGATAAGGGCGGCGCCTATGAGATCGTCGATAGTCGCTTTGTCGGCCCCGGCTGGGCGGCGTATCTCTCCTCAACAATCGGCAGCGGGGTGTTGCGGGTTGCGATGGCGGAAAAACCGCGAATTGGTGCGACGGTCAGCATTGATATACAGGCGAGCAGCATTTTTATCTTTGAAAATCAGTAAGTTACATCCTGTTGCGTAAGGCGGATATTCTGCTATTAAGAATTACTCGCAAATATGGACAGGATCTCCCAGATGATTTCGAAGACTATAGGCGCGCCAACCGCCATAAGAGCCGCCGCTATCATGATAATTGCCGGACTGGCCGCCGCCTGCGGCGAGCGCGCCGCTGAGACGACGGCTGATGAGGCGGCAACTGCGCCCGGCGAGGTCAATGTCTATTCCGGCCGCCATTACGATTCTGACATGGTGTTGTTTGATACGTTTACGGAAGAAACCGGGATTAAGGTCAATGTAATTGAAGCTGGCGGCGATGCGTTGATTGAACGAATCGTCCAAGAAGGCGACGCCTCGCCCGCCGATCTCTTTATCACCGCAGACGCCGGGATTTTGTGGCGCGGCGATCAACGTGGTATTTTTCGGTCACTTGATAACGAAGCGCTTGAGACTCGCGTGCCGGCGCAGTTCCGTCATCCGGAAGGCAAATGGTTTGGCCTGTCAAAGCGCGCCCGCATTGTAATTTACAACAAAGAGATGGGCCTGCCGGAAGGGCTCGATGATTATGCCGACCTTGCCGATCCTGCTCATGCAGGATCAATCTGTGTGCGGTCTTCTTCGAACATCTATAATCAGTCCCTGCTTGCATCGCGCATTGCCCATTACGGCGAGGCGGATGCGGAAGGATGGGCGCAAGGGATCGTCGCTAATTTCGGTCGCAAGCCTCAAGGCAATGACACATCGCAGATCGAAGCGGTTGCGGCGGGGATCTGCCGTCTCGGCATCGTCAACAGTTATTATGTCGCCCGCTTTGTCGGGTCAGAGGATCCGGAAAAGGCTGAAATCGGCGACAAGATCGGCGTCCTCTTTCCCGATCAGCAGGGTCGCGGCGCCCATGTGAATATTTCCGGCGGCGGTGTTACCGCCCATGCGCCGAACGCTGCTAATGCCGAAAAGCTGCTTGAATTCCTGTTGCGTGATTCTTCGCAATCAGCATTTTCTCAAGGCAATAATGAGTATCCGGTGGTTCCAACAGTCGCCGTCTCGGGCCCGGTCGCAGCCCTTGGCAGTTTCAAGGAAGACGACCTGCCGGTCGCGGCGCTTGGCGCGAACCAGACCACAGCCGTTGGCATTTTTGACCGGGTTGGATGGCCGTAAGCCTGCTACAAGTGTAAGCAATCATTGACTATTTTTCCCCAAAGCGCGTAAAAATACTTGTCTCCAGTTGTCTTTGTCCGAGAAATTCCCTTTATGGGTTTCCAGGGTGATATAACAAAGATATAACACCCAATGGGACGCAAGGGGAGTATCGCATGACGGAGTTACATGAAGGGAACGGCGCTGACCGGGACCGACCTTCAAATCTCGCAAAAAACGAAAAACTGGTTTGGGAAACGCTCGCGGTGACTGGCGAACCGCTCAAAGCCTACGAAATTCTCGACAAACTAAAAGAAACCGGAGTGCGAGCCCCAATGACGGTGTACCGCGCGCTCGAGGGCCTTGAAAGCAAAGGGCACATTCATAAGCTTGATGGCCTTAACTCCTTTGTTCTCTGCACGCATGAAGGTCCCCACGCGGTTCAGACCTTTCTCGTTTGCGAGGGCTGTTCGACGGTCAAGGAACTGGAAGTACTGGCGGTTGAGGCGGATATTACGCCGGCTGTCAGAGCCGCCAATTTCGACATGCATACCGCTCGTCTTGAAATAAAAGGCACGTGTATTTCTTGCGCGCAAACCTCGTAACAATCGCGAAGCCGAAAGACGTGATTGACTCAACTTGAAGGCCGCCTATGCTTTTGGCGGTCGGGGCGATTCTTGTCGCCTTGATACGCTGCATGCGGGAGA
>JAJFGC010000065.1 GCA_021776345.1 Hyphococcus sp.
ATGACGGCGCAACGGCACAAAGCATAGAGCTGATGCTAAAATCAGACGGCTTTAATGTGTACACCACCGATCTTGGCGAAGAAGGCGTCGATCTCGGCAAAGTATACGATTACGATATTATCCTTCTGGATTTGAATCTGCCGGATATGACTGGCTTTGATGTTCTGAAATCCTTGCGCGTTTCGAAAGTGAATACGCCGATCCTGATTTTGACAGGTCAAGGCGACATCGAAACGAAAGTTCGCGGCCTTGGCTTCGGTGCAGACGATTATATGACCAAGCCGTTCCACAAGGACGAACTGGTCGCGCGTATCCACGCCATTGTTCGCCGCTCAAAAGGTCATTCGCAATCAGTGATCACAACCGGCAATCTGGTTGTTAATCTTGATGCGAAAACGGTTGAGGTCGCCGGTCAGCGCGTGCATCTTACCGGCAAAGAATACCAAATGCTTGAGCTTCTATCGCTCCGCAAAGGCACAACGCTCACCAAAGAGATGTTCCTGAACCACCTTTATGGCGGCATGGACGAGCCTGAGCTTAAAATCATCGACGTTTTCATCTGTAAGCTTCGTAAAAAACTCGCTGCGGCGACGATCGGCGAACATTACATCGAAACCGTCTGGGGCCGCGGCTATGTATTGCGCGACCCGCAAGAGGAAGTAGCATCAGACGTCGCCTAGTTGGACGACACTGAACGATTGCGTACCAGCACTACTGATTTGCACCAGTTGAGAAAACGCCCCGGCCCGCCGGGGCGTTTTTTCTTGGCCAATAGGCTCGCCGGAAGCTTAAACGCCTTGTCATGACGCGACGAAGCCGTAATGGTTGACGTCCACAAGCACCGGATTTCCGCCGCTCAGCCCTTTATTTTTTGAATGCTATTCCATTCACAATTTTTCATTTTGGCGTTCCTGCCGCTCGTCTGGTGTGGCTGGCGACTAATCGGCGCCAATCCGGTGCGCCGCGAATGGTGGCTGATCGCGGCGTCGTTTTTGTTTTTAGGTTGGTGGGACTGGCGCTTTATCCCGCTGCTCGCCGGCAGCATCACGATCAACTGGCGGCTGGGCCAGCTTATTTTTGCCGACACAAACCACACTGCATCGCGCTGGTGGCTCGCGCTTGGCGTTACGTTCAACTTATGTTTGCTCGGCGCCTTCAAATATCTTGGCTTCGCCCGCGACATTATTGCCGGCTTCGGGTTTGAAAACTTACCCGTCATCAATATCGTCTTACCCATCGGCATCAGTTTCTATACGTTTCAACAGCTTTCATTTCTGATTGATCGCAGGCGTGGCGTTGCGCCAACCTATAGCTTTCGGCGTTACGCATTATTTGTTTCGTTTTTTCCTCAGCTCATCGCCGGACCAATTGTCCGGCACAACGAACTCATCCCGCAATTTCGCCAAGCGATAGCCATTGACGAAAGAAAACGTCGCCTCGGTCAGGGGCTTGTCCTTTTCATCATCGGGCTGGCAAAGAAGATCTTAATCGCCGATCAGCTGGCGCCATACGTCGACGCCGTGTTTGTGAAAGCGCAATCCGGCGCGGTATCGATGATGGAAGCCTGGACCGGTCTTCTGTCTTTTTCCTACCAGATCTATTTTGACTTCTCGGCCTATTCGGACATGGCGATCGGGCTTGCGCTCATGTTCGGTCTGAAACTTCCGATCAACTTCAATGCGCCTTACCGCGCGACCAGCATGCGCGAATTCTGGCGGCGCTGGCACATTACCCTGTCACAGTTTTTCCGCGACTATCTCTACATCCCGCTTGGCGGCAATCGATTTGGCGTACCTCGTCAATTGCTCGCCCTGATGGCGACCATGGCGTTGTGCGGACTTTGGCACGGCGCGGGCTGGCCGTTTGTGTTGTGGGGTCTGTGGCATGGCGTTGGCCTTGCCATAAACCGGCTGTGGACCGGGGCACGCATCCCCGTCCCGGGCGTATTTGCATGGGCCGCGACATTCCTATTTGTCCTTCTTGGGTGGGTGCTGTTTCGCTCGCCGGATGCGGCCACGTTTATGAACTTTTTTGAAGGCCTGTTTTCCCTCAACGGTCTATCAACCAGCGAAAGCGGCGGCGGCGATCCCAGCTATCTGCTTTTGGCGCTCGCAACATTTATTGTCCTTGCCATGCCGACATCACAGGATATCGCTCTCAAATTGTTTAGTCCAAAAAAATGGGCGGCGATCATGCTTGGCATCGTCGCCGCTGCGTTGGTTATCTATCTGGGCGAAGGTCAGTCAGTTGAGTTTATCTATTTCCAATTTTAGCTGGAACAATTCGTAACATGGAAGCATGGGAAAAATTTTCACGTTGGATCATCGGCTCTTTCGCGGGCGTCATCGCGCTCGCCATCGGCTTGATTGTTATCTTTGATCCCTATCACAACATCCCATTCTCACCGCCGCTCGAACGGAATTTTATGGATAATAACCAGCGGTATATGTTTCCGGCGCTGGCGCGCGATAAAGAATTCAATAGCGCCATATTCGGCACGTCAACAGTTCGGTTGTTGCGCCCGGAAAAACTAAATGGCGGGTTTGATACGCGCTTTGCCCTGCTCGCGCTGGACGCCGGAACGCCCTGGGAACAGACAAAAATTGGCGCTCTGTTTTTAAAACACCACACCGCCCCTGATGTTATTTTGTACGGCGTCGATCTCAATTGGTGCCAACCGGCAAATAGCGAGCAACCGCAAACCGCGCGGCCATTCCCGCCGTGGATGTATGACGAAAATCCGTGGAACGATCTTAAATACTTACTAAACGGAAAAAGTCTTGAAGTCGCCACACGCCAGCTGCGCTATTATTTCGGCCTGGACATTACCCGCTACGATGATGACGGGTACGAATATTTCCTGCCGCCTGACGCTGACTACGATCTGGCGAAAGCGCGGGCGAATATCTACGGACAACCAACGCCCAAACCAATCCCTACTGCATCACAAACAAAATCGTCAGGCAAGTCATCCTTGCGCTTTCCATCCCATGGGCTTTTTGAAGCGTTCCTCAAAACAGTTCCTGCGGAAACTGAAATCATCATTGTTTACCCCCCGCATCACGCCTCTTATTACGCTCAAAAAATATCTCAATTCGACGCGTGCAAATCGCAGTTTACGGCGCTGACAAAATCGGTACGGCCCGACGCGCTGGTTCTGGATTTTATGTTGAACTCCAGGCTGACCCGAGCGGACGAAAATTACTGGGACCGCATTCATTATAATTTGTCCGTCGCCGACGATATCGTCGGTATGATTATCGAAGCAAATCGCACGGGGCTGTCGCCTAATCCGGAAATTATGATTATCCGATGACGCTGCGCGGCCAGGCAAATCGCGCGCTAAGATATCAGTCCCTCTTGCGCACATGCCGGATCGGTTCCCTTAATGTAGGAACGGATCCACCACTCGCCGGTCTCAAGACCGAGAACGGCGCCCGTAGGCCCAATCTCATAGCTGTAAAAACAACCGTTTTGATGAACGACTTTGAAACACGCCGAAACCATGAAAGGCGCGGTGTAGTTAAAACAGATGACATCTCCCTCCACACCCCATTGCCCGCCAGCGGATACATCGCCGCTTATGTAAGTGAGGGTTTTGTCAGCGTGATAGGTTTCTTCAAAATAGACGCCGCCATAACCTTCGACATAGCGCCGATAAAAACTGATATGGGTTTTGCCGGAAAAAGCTGTTCGCAGGCTCGCGTCACTCAACAGTGTCTGAGCAGTGGCCGGTGCAAAACTGCCTGCAAGAAAGATTACGCCGATCAATAAAAATCGCACCTTGCCCTCCTTTAAACGGCGTCGACAACCAGAAGCCGAGATAGTCACCACTATAAGAGTCTAAGGACTAATTTTCTGCGATCAAGCGTTGGCGACCGCTTGTTCCATCGCCAGGATCGCGCATTTGCGCTCAACACCCCAACGGTAATTGTGAATGACGCCAGATGACAAAATTACCCTGTGACACGGGATCAACAGCGAGATCATGTTTGAGCCGACAGCGCTGCCGACGGCGCGCGAGGCGCGAGGCGCCCCCAAAACCCGCGCAATGTCGCCATAAGTGACGAGCCCTCCATAGGGAATTTTTACCAGCGCTTCCCAGACCTTCAATTGAAAGTTTGTACCCTGGACATGAAGGCCTAAGGGCTGGTCAAGCTTTCGGTTTGCAGCAAACGCAAACGCGCGCGCCGCAAATGGCGTTACGAATTCAGTGTCATGGACAAAGTCAGCTGCTGACCAGTCACCCTTCATCTCGTTGAGCTGCTCAGCCTCGTCTTTGGGTCCTAAAAAGCTGAGCCAGCAGATGCCTTTTTCTGTGGCGCCGATCAGCGCCCGCCCGAACGGTCCATCGACCGAGGCGTAACGGATGGTGAGGCCCTCACCTTTTTTGCGGTAGACGCCGGGCGTCATCGCTTCCGACACCAGAAAAAGATCATGCAACCGCGACGGCCCGGACAGGCCCGCGGCAAACGACGCATCGAGCACGCTGTCACCGCGCGACATGGCGCGCTTGGCCTCATTCGCCGCCAGATATTGTAAAAAACGCTTTGGCGAGACGCCGGCCCCGGCCTTAAACACCCGCTGAAAATGCTGCGGCGACAGCCCGACATGAGCCGCCGTATCTTCTAGGGACGGGGCATCCTCAAAATTGTCGACCAGATAGTCAATCGCCCGAGCGACAGGCTCGTAAGCGTCCAGCCGCGCCGGCGGTCGAAACTGGGAAATATCGGAAATTTGGCTCATCGCTGTCATGAGGACGACTTTACTGGGCCTACGCCGCCAAAAACACCCGAATCTTGCGCCAAAAATGCCCCGGCTTTACCCGCCGTTAACCTTGATAAGCCGTTAATAGGAAAGAACGAATTCTATCCATCTTGGAGAAATCACCATGCAGGACTTGCAATATATTCTTGGGATCGGCTTTTCCGGCGCAGATATCGGGCGCGCTATCCTTATGGCGTTCGTCTTCGCCATGTATGCGAAGAAGGATACGAATATCTGGCAGATTGGCCTGATTGCGCTCCTGATCGATCGGACCGTCTGGCCGATCGTCGGCATGGCGGTTTCCGGCGCCGAAGTGCACGCGATCTACGCGTCAATTGCCGCACTTTTCAAAACCTTTCTGGATGATCTCGGGATCTATATCGTGCGCTATCTTGGCATTGTCGTCATGATTGCGGGCTTTGTCGGTGTTCGCACCGGCGTTCACAAATACATGCCGAAAAAGCGCAAAGCCGCGCACGCTTAAATCAGTCAGGCTTTTTCGAAAGCGACAACTGCGTTCAGGCCGCCAAAGGCAAACGAGTTTGATATCGCAACGTCAATATTGCGCGCCACCGCTTCGTTCGGTGCGTAATTCAGATCGCAAGCCGGATCTGGCTCATCGTAATTCATGGTCGGCGGCGCGACATCATTATTGAGCGCGAGGATGGACGCGACGGTCTCAATCCCGCCAGCCGCGCCAAGCAAATGCCCATGCATCGATTTTGTTGACGACATGATGAGATCGTCGGCGCCGGAACCGAAGACAGTGCGCACCGCCGCCGTCTCCGTCGGATCATTCAGCAATGTGCCCGTGCCATGAGCATTGATATATACCGCAGACGGATCATTGATGGTGACATTTTCCAGCGCCAGTTTCAGCGCGCCCGCGGCGCCTTCAACCGCCGGATTAATCATGTCCTTGCCGTCAGCGTTCATGCCGAAGCCGGAAAAGCGCGCCAGAATATTCGCGCCGCGCTTTTTCGCATGCTCTTCTTCCTCCAAGACTAGAACGCCCGAGCCTTCGCCAATGACAAGACCGTTGCGATTTTTCGAAAAGGGTCTGCACGTCTCGGTCGCGAGGATATGCATTGCCTTCCAGGTGGTCATCGCGCCGAAGGTGAGCGTTGCTTCGCTGGCGCCGGCAAGCGCAACATCGGCCTGTCCGGAGCGGATCAACTCAGCACAAACGCCAATTGAATGAGCCCCCGTCGCGCAGGCGCTCGAAATCGCGAAAGCCGGGCCGCGAACGCCGTAACGGATCGACATATGACTTGCGGGGGCGTTGGTGATGACCTTTAAAATGGACAAGGGATGAGGCTTCTTGCCCCGCCGCAACATGGCCTCATAGCCTTCGTCAAGCGTCGCCTGCCCGCCTATGCCGGTGCCGATGATGCAAGCCGTGCGTGCGCCAAGCGCATCGTCAAATTCTATACCTGAATTTGCAACTGCCTCATCGGCGGCCAGAACAGCGAGTTTGGAAAAACGGTCAGCGCGGGAAAGCTCGCGGCCAAGACCCGCGATGCGCTCTTCAACATCGTCAATCGGCGCCGACGGCGTCGTCAGCGCCAGATCATCGCCGAGCGTAAACTCGCGAGAGACAATCCCGTTTTTACCGGCTGTCAGCCCTTCCCAAAATGATTTGATGTCAGCGCCAATCGGCGTGACGGCGCCAAGGCCGGTGACGACAACATTTCGGCTCATGGCGCGGGTACTTTACTTTTTGATGAGATTGTTAAGAGCGTCAATAAGATCGCCAACAGTTTTCATGTCGCCAAAAGGGTTTTCGTTGGCGTTGAACGGCACTTCAACGCTGAGCTTTTCCTCAACCTCGTAGATGATTTCAACAATCGAGAAGCTGTCGATGCCAAGATCAGCGATCAGGGTCTCGCGCGTCGGCGCTTGAGTCAGGCCAACGGCATGATCTTTAATAATTTCCAGTAGCGACTGTTCGATTTCGGCCATCAAATTCTCCATCTACAACAGGCGTCTTATCCGAAGGCGATCCGATTGGCTAGGCGTCAGGCACAGTCAAATGCCGACCTAATCCCTGAAATTCTTGAATTGCAAAGGCTGCTCAATATTGAGGCCTTTCAAAAAAGCGATCACGTCCTGAAGATCGTCGCGTTTTTTACCGGTCACGCGCAGCTCCTCGCCCTGGATAGCGGACTGCACCTTGAATTTCTCGCCTTTGATCTTCTTCACGATATCCTTGGCCAGCTCCTTGGCGATGCCCTCTTTCAACAGCACCTGCTGGCGCACGGACTGGCCAGCCGCGGGTTCTTCTTTCTGGTAGTCGAGTGAGCCAGGCTCAATACCGCGTTTTTGCATATTGCCTTGCAGGATTTCGTGCATCTGACGCAACTTCATATCGTCATCGGCAAATATCGTAATCACGCCATCTTTCATCTCGATCGTCGACTTCGATCCCTTGAAGTCATAGCGCGTTGTGATTTCCCGCGTGACGTTCTGAACGGCGTTTTCAGCCTCGGCGCGGTCGACTTCGGAAACGATATCAAACGAGGGCATGATGCTCACTTTCATTCACGGATGCGTGAGGTTTTTCTCTTAATTTTCAGCTCAACGCAAGCGCCTCTCATTTAAGCGATTCGCCTTTGATGCAGTACACAATTGCTGATCTTGTCCCGCCAGATTGTTACCTAACCGGAGGCCACTGATGAAATATGCAATACCAGCGATCGCGATGATCATGACAACCATCGGCGCAGCAGACGCCGCCCCTCGTTATATCGATAAATCAGCCCAGGCGACCGTCAAAGCGATGTTGAAGGCCCATGGCGGCTATGACAATTGGGCGAGCGCGCCGTCAATACGGCTGGAGATAGCAATGTATCTTGCGATTCTTCCGTCTGCGGAGGGAAGAACGGCCAAAGATAACTGGCGTTATTATGAGGTGACCGTCGAACCGATGACCTCCAACACATTAGTGAACGTGCCTTGGGAAAATAGTGACGGCTATGAGGTCGGGCTATCGAAAGACACTTATTGGGCGCGCCCGATGACATTTGATCCGACCTTTCAAGAGCCGGCGCCCATGCTTGGCTGGTACCACTACGGTATGATCAACCTGCCGTTTCTGACGCAGTCGGACAATACAGTTCTCGCTTCCGGAGACGATATTGAACACCCGCTCAGCGGCAAACCGCTGAAAACGGTCACGATGACATTCGACGCAGCGCCGGGCAAATCCCACGAAGGCGAGATCAATCTCTATATTAATCCGGAGACGAACCTTCTTGCCGGCTGGCGTCTTGGCACGATGTATCCTGAATTGCCTGGCGGCGTCTTGCCTGACACGGCGCCGGTTCCGCCCGGCGCGCCGATGCGCATTGTCGAGAACTATGAAACTTATGACGGCATCGTCTTGCCGCAAGCCTATACATCGCTGACGCCCGACGCCAGCACGGCCGGAACCCATGTCATCATGTCGGCGTCTTTATCAGAGCCGTTTCCGGCAGACGCCTTAAAGGCACCTGATGACGCAACCATCGTTTTTCAAAGAGAAAAATAAAAAGCCAGACGGTCTGTAAGCCGGGTTCTGTACTCATTGCTGAGCGACGACCATTCCTCTAGGCGCATATTTGCATATGCGCTCAAGCAACCAACCCGGACAGCCTCAGCGCGAAGACACGCCTGCCCATCCATCTTGCGACGTTGGGCGCGCCATCCCTATTCGGTCTTGCTCCAGGCGGGGCTTGCCATGCCTGACCTGTCGCCAGGCCAGCGGTGCGCTCTTACCGCACCTTTTCACCCTTACCTTCCGAAGAAGGCGGTTCGTTTTCTGTGGCGCTTTCCCTCAAGCCATTCTTGCGAACGACCCGGCCGGGCGTTACCCGGCGCCTTGTCTCCATGGAGCCCGGACTTTCCTCGGTGAACTAAAAGCTCAACGCGGCCGTCCGACCGTCTGGCGGAAAGACACTTGGCCCTTGAGACGCCTCGGGTCAATGCTTGAGATGGACGGCCTAACCGCCCTCCTGGCGCAGCACGCCGGAAAACGTCAACACGAGGATCGAAAACAGAATAAATCCAATAGTCGAATAGGCGACTTCGAGAAGCTCTCTTCCACCGCAAAGCGCCGCGCCGGCAAGCTCATAGCATTGCGGCGCGATGCGGTAGGCGGAGGCCTGGCCAAAATCGATGATCGGGGTTGCCAAATCAAATGCGTAGGCAATTGGCTCTAAATGCGAGCTTTCAGGCGAATCCGTACTGGCCCGTTCGTATATCCCTTCGCGCAGCCCCAGTTTCGCGCTGATCGCGCCCAGTCCGACCCAACCCGCAAACCAGCCAAGCGCCCGCGCCGGCGAATATCCGTAATCGGATGTAATTTTCAATATCGTGTGCATCAATCGCGCAAAGCCGCGATCGGCGCATTTTCTCTGTAACTCTCGTTTCTCGATAGCGACTTTTGTCGCCGCATAATCATGGCCGTGTTGGCGCAATGTCTTTGCAAGAAATTCAAACGGCTGCGGGCGAAACTTTCCCCGTTGAGGTATGCCGTCCTTATACTGCCGCTTGAGCCATTCGATGCGTTGGCGGGCAAGCCCATCAGCCTCTCCGGCGTCAGTGGGAATATTAATGGTTCGATACTCAAGCCCGTCGAGGTCAATACGGCCTGCAGCCGGCCAGCCGGTTTCAGGATCATCGTCAATCGTCCCAATTTCAGCGCCGCTGAGGTCAAACAGCCCGTCACGAGGGCCTTTTAAGGCGCGCAGCTCCAAGGCGCCGTCGATGCGAGCATTTTGAAGGAAGAGGCATGTATCAAGGTTGGGCGAGGCCTGAAAAGAAACGCCGGCAAATCTTAGGCTGCCGCCAATCCGGGCATTGCCGAGATCGACAGCGCCGACAATTTCCGCCAGTTGGATTTCCTCGCCGCCATTAAATCCCCTACCTAGTTCGACATTGCGATCTATGGCAACGCCGCGCAAATCAATTGCCGTGACCGCCTCGCCGCAATGGATTTTTGCGCCAGACATTGACAAGCTCGACAAGCTTGCCGCCGCTGCACAAAATCCACCATTGATCGTGACGTTAAAAAAATAAGCGCTTCGGACTGACGAGCTGCTCAACGTCACGGCCGGCGTGTTGCTCGGGCTTTCAACCCGGGCGTCACTTGCATAAATCGGCCCATCGATCCTCGCGTCCGTCATGAAAACACGTCCGCGGAAAAGTGACGCCCCCAGAAACACGCCGCCGTCTATCCTCATAAACTCACAATTAAGCGCTGTATTGTTTTTGTTGAAGAAGACAGCATCACGCGCGAGGAATGGCGCGTTCAGATGAAGATTGCTGCAATCAACTTCACCATGAAAACGCGCAAGGTCAAGACAAACGGCGCCGTCGATGCGCGCGTTCTTCAACCCCAGCGCAAGATCGAACCTGTTCAACACTCGGGTGCTCATCGCCGAAAATGATCCGGTCAAAGTAAGGCTGTGAAACCACAACGGCGTCCTTCTCGCGACAAGATTATCAATGACGATATTGCCGCCAACAGTCGCACCGCTTAGGGCAAATAAATTCTGGTCATTCGTCCGTGTTGAGATGATGGCGTTTCGCGCAAAGAAGCCGCCGGCGATTTTAGCGCCGACAAATTTCGCCCAACTGCAGCGGGCATGGCAGAGCGATACATCGCCGCCGACATCGATCTGAAAAGCGGAGATACTGAGGTTGCGGCAATGGTCGAGATTAAGCGCGACGATCTGGGCGCCGTTCATCCTAATATCGCCTCGCATCACACAAAATTTGAGGTGCAAAGGCGGCAACGGACCGCCGCCTAGCGCGTGCGCTTCATCAAGCTCAAGGTCGCCAACTATTTCGAGCCGATGTGTTCCAAAAATCTGAACACCGGTCGCTGTAACCGACCAGTCCTCTCTGAGCCCCAGCAGCAATATTTTGATGAAATTGGCGCGTATTTTCCCTTCAGCGCTGATATGCGCCTGAGCGCCTGCCGCAACATAGCGAAGCACTTCTTTTTCGATTTCGTTCGGTTCGAAGGCCGCCGCATCAAGCGCAACTGGCTCTTTTTCAAGCTCCGCAATCAGAGCATCGACCTCTTTTTCGAGTTCTGCATCCTCACTCATGGAACACAACCTGCCGCAAGCCGAACCAATCGTCCAGCGCTCTACTGGACGGTTTGCTCATAACCCGCCACGCTACGCGCTGGCGATTTTCTTCATGTAATTGGCGTTAGGGCCTGTGTGACCGGATCAGAAACCGTAGCTGAGAAAAACCCCAACGCTCGCCTGATTGCGCGAGCCTCTCAGCTGCACTAGCGGTGCATCGCCAGCATCACCGGCAAGTCTGTCATAACCGGCGATCATTATCGCGGTAACGGGCGCCGTTCGTGATAGCGGCAATATAAGCGATGCGCCGACACCGTAAGAATAGAGCCCGCCGCTGGCGTCAAACTGTGGAAGGCCAGACTCGATTGACTGTGCTGCGTTAACCCCAAAATAGGTGGTGTTATAGTGATCATCGACAATCGTCAGGCGTGGGCCGATTGAATAAATTAGCGGCGGGCCAAACGCAAAATTACGCCCGCCAAATGACGCGGCTATGTCTGCAATAAATCCATCGTGACCGTTGACGCCCTGGCGCGCCTCAACAGACAGCTCAAGCGGACCGACGTCGTACTCAATAAAGCCGCCAAGCTCGATGGTGGTGTCAACATCGCCTAGCCCTTGCAAATCGCCTGTTCGCTCACCCGTTATTGCAAAAGGCTGACTGCCATCTTCGTCACGCGAAAACTGTATACGTGCAATCGGGCCAACCCGAAGACCCTTGTCATTAATCAAATTATAGCCGACGCCGCCCTGCACAGAGGCAAAGAAACGGTCTTCATAGGTGATCTCGATATTCGGCAGCGCCGATAGTCTGTAGTCGTCGTCGCCAACATAGCTCGGCGCAAAGAGCACGCCCCCACCGACACCAACGCTCCATCCCGCACCTGGCTTACCCGGCTGCGCCGATGCGCCAAACGAGACAAGTCCGGCGGCGAAGGCCGTAACGCAACCAACAAAGCGTTTCATAAATACCCGCGAGTTTCAGTACTGCTTTGTTTTACTTATCGAGAACGGATTCGGATCACTTTGATGGTCCGCCGGGCGCAATGGCGTTGGGCCTTTATCGTAATGCCGATAAAAGAGGTGGGCGCTAGCCCGCCGCCGCCATCGCCAACGCCGCCTTTGTCCGGGGATCAAATCCTTGTCCCAGTGATGCCGGGCAGAAGCGGCGCTGAAACGCAAGGAGCGCAGCGACATGGTCCCCAGACGGGGCGTCATAGCCGATGGCGCTAAGCGCACGCACCGCCTCGCCATAAAGAACGCTTTCTCCTGCTTTTGGATCGCCAGTAAATGGCGCCAGCGCCAGACCTTCCGCCGCCAATCGATCCCACGGGAATTTTTCACCCGGGTCTTCTTTGCGGCGCGGCGCAACGTCCGAATGACCAAGCACCATTGCAGGGGAAATAGTATGGCGGGTGCGGATGTCTTTCAGAAGATCGACAAGAGTTGTGATCTGCGCATCGGGAAATTCCCGATAACCCCACTCGTGACCCGGATTTACAATCTCAATACCGATGGAACGGGCATTAATATCAAACTCGCCCTTCCAGGCGGAAACGCCCGCATGCCAGGCGCGGTTGTCTTCAACAACCAGCTTGAAGCAATCGCCGTTTTCTTCAACGAGATAATGAGCGCTTACTTTCGCCGCTTCACTACAGAGCCGATCAAGCGCCTCCTTGCCGGTCGGCATACCCGTATAATGCAGGATAATCATATCGACGTCGCGCCCGCGAACGTCGAAATTTGGCGATGGCGTTTCGATAAACTTCAAGGCAACGCTCCAGGCTCGGCAATAAGCGCTTTTATGTCCTGTTTCTTGGCGCTACGCAAAAGCACAACGCCGACGCCGGCCAGCACCATGGCGCCGCCCGCGATCATGCGCAGTCCAAACGGGTCGCCCAGGAGAACAGCGCCAAAAAACACCGCTATAAGGGTCGTCATCAAGACGCTCGGCGCGATCACGCTGACCGGCAGGCGCTGCAAGAGCCAGTAATATGCCGTATGACCGAAGATCGATCCGCCAAAAGCGGAATACAAGATCGCGCCAATGATGAGGCTCTTGTTGCTGGAGGCAAGCGCCGCGCCCTGACCGTCCTCAACGGTGAACGTCAATACCCAAAGGCCGACCGTGCCAACCAAAGAAAACCAGGCAAGCAGCTCAAGCGGCTTGAACGCTTTTGACTGCTTGACCAGGATCGCCCCTATCGCCTCAACAAAAGCGCCAGTTGCAACGAGACCAACGCCGAGAGGAATACGTGTTTCGGGTCCAACATTGGCATGGTCGCCAAGCGCAATGATCGCAACGCCAGAAAATGCAAACGCAACGCCAAGGCCGCTACGCCAACCGATCCGGTCGCCGAGAAAAATTATCGAGAGGATGGTCGCGAACGGAATGTACAGCTCCATCGCAATCGCGGCGGTCGATGCGGTCGCGAATTTTAATCCGGTAAACATAAACGCGTAATTCAGTGTGCCAAGGCACACGCCTGCGCCAAGGACCCGGACCATCGACCCAGGCCGCCACCGCAAGAGGGGCGACAAAAGCGCTGCAACAAGCGTCATCCGAATGGCCGCATAAAAAATCGGCGGGATCTCAGCTACCGCCACCTTGATGACGACGAAATGAAAGCCCCAGACAAGACACATGACAGCCCAAACGGATAATTCGCGGGCGTTCAAGACAAGCTCCTGATTACGGGAAACAAGACACGTCACCGGTTACGCCTAAATGGCCAGCAACAGCAACCGAATTTGTCTTGTGATGGTGATAGCGCTCAAGCGCCTGCAGCGCGCCAACCTGCGCGGTCAGCATTTTTCGACAACAAACCTGCGATCGCTGAAATCGCCAGGACGACAGGCGTCGCAACGGCGACCGCGACAATAGCGATCCCCGACAAAATCAAAAACCCGAGGAAGATCAAAGCGTCAGCAACCCGCTCCAGCGGCGCCGGCGCTTTATTGTCATCATAAATGTTAAGCAGTGAACGCTTTTTCAAAATAACCGCCATACACAACCTGTCTGGCTCTATAAGAGCAAAGCCCACCGCTTTCGTCCAGACGCCGAGACCGGGATTTGAACAGGGAATCAACTTAATTCAGTTAAAATTCGCTCATAAGCGGTGTTGATCGCCGCCATCCGCCTCTCGCCAATCTTCACAAGATCATGTGGAACCCCGCGCGCGATCAAGATATCGGGGTGGTGCTCACGCACTAGCGAACGATAGGTCGATTTTATTTCGCCCGTGCTCGCGCCGTGGTCAACACCCAAAATCAGATAGGGATCATCATCGTCAAGCCCCAGATGCGCGGCTTTCAAGCGATGATAAGCAGCGCCCTTGATGTCAAACGCCTTGGCGGCGCTTTCTAACAGCTCCAGCTCTCGTGGATGAGCGACGCCATCCGCCACGGCAATATGGAATAGACAATCAAGCACATCTTCGAGCACGGCCGGCGCTGCTTCAAAAATCTTCGCCACTTTGGAGACATATTCATCAAAGCCCGCAACATCTTGTTGAGCGAGTTGGTAGACCATGCGGACCTTGTCAGCTTCTTCCTCAGGAAATCTGAAAAAATCGCTGAACGCTTCGATCTCATCATCGGTAACGATGCCGTCCGCTTTCGCCATCTTTGCAGAAAGCGCAATCAACGCGATCGAAAACGCCGCCTCGTTGCGACGCTGCTTTTGTGCTGACAGCGTTTCCAAAAGGGCGCCGAGCGTGCGCTTGCGCGCCTCGGAAATGACGCCCTCTATGCGATCCCAAATACTCATGAGGGCTTGTTTAGGCTGTGAGCCCTTCAATGTGAAGTGGTCTCGCCCCGCTGCAGCTGGCCTTACTGACAGGTCAGCCTTTGTCGGGATCATAATTCAAAATCGGCGACAGCCATTTCTCGGTAGCCTCAATGCTCATGGCCTTGCGCTCGGCATAGTCTGTCACCTGATCACGCTCGATCTTCCCAACACCGAAATAAAGCGATTGCGGGTGGGAGAAGTAGAGCCCGCTGACAGAGGCCGGCGGCGTCATTGCATAGCTTTCTGTCATATCCATGTCGGCATTTGTTCGCGGATCGAGCAAGCGGAACAAGGTTTCTTTTTCCGTATGGTCGGGTTGCGCCGGATAACCGGGCGCCGGGCGAATGCCCTGATAGTCTTCCTTGATCAACTCTTCCGGGGTCAAATTTTCGTCCGCGGCAAAGCCCCAAAGTTCGCGGCGCACCCGCTCATGCATATGCTCTGCAAAAGCTTCCGCCAGGCGGTCAGCCAGCGCTTTGGACAAGATCGCCGAATAATTGT
>JAJFGC010000066.1 GCA_021776345.1 Hyphococcus sp.
CCGCGACGGCACCGGCGGTTCACTGTCGGCGGCGGAAACGGTGGTCAAGGAAATCACCGATGCCGGCGGTGAGGCGATCGCCGACGGCGCCAATGTCACGAAAGACGATGAAGTCGCCTCCATGGTCAAGACGGCGATGGATCAATGGGGCCGCGTCGATATTCTCATTAACAACGCCGGTATCCTTCGCGACAAGACCTTTCACAAAATGGAAATGGCGGATTTTCGCGCTGTTATTGATGTCCATCTTATTGGGTCGGCGCTTTGCACCCATGCGGTGTGGCCGATCATGCGCGAGCAACAATATGGCCGGGTAATCTGCACGTCATCGCCCTCGGGTCTGCACGGCATCTTTGGGCAGGCGAATTACGGCGCCGCAAAGGCCGGCATGATCGGGCTTATGAACGCGCTTCACCTGGAAGGGGCAAAATACAATATCAAGACCAACCTGATTTCACCGTCAGCAAAAACCCGCATGACCGAAGACCTTGGGTTTCCCGAAGAAATTTTAAACACGATGACGCCGGAGGCGATCACGGCGGCGGTTGTTTATCTGGTATCTGAAGAAGCGCCGTCGCGCGCTATCATCTCATGTGCTGCTGGCGGTTATGCACGTGGTTACATTGTCGAGACGGAAGGGATTTATTTGCCGCCGGCAAATCAAACAGCCGAAGACATTGCAGCTCGCTGGGTCGAAATTTCATCGACGGAGAATGTTCACTACTATGATGAATCCTCTGGCCCGACCCTGAACTTTATGGCGAAAGCGAAGAGCTTTGCAGAGAACCAATAAGGGACGCAGTCATGGGCGACGTTAACATAAAGGAACTGGAGGAATTTGCGGCGGACGCAGATGCCTGGTTTCAGGAAAATGTCGTTACCGATCCGGGTTTTATGTTGCCGCTGACCTTCATGGAGGTCGGCACGGATCAGCAATTCGAGTTCTTACGGGACTGGCAACGAAAAGTTTATGAAGCGGGTTATCTCGGCGCCGCCTGGCCAAAAGAATATGGCGGCGGCGGGCTCGACCAGGAATTTCAAGACGCTGCAACGAATGCAATGCGCCGCCATCATTCGCCGATCATGCTCAATGCGATCGGGTTAAACTGGGCGGGGCCGCTGCTGCTCAATATGGGGACGGATGAAGACCGGCAAAAATATATCAAAGGCATTCTCACAGCGGATGACATCTGGTGTCAGGGGTTTTCCGAGCCGGAAAACGGGTCAGATCTTGGCAACGCACAGCTAAAGGCCGTGCGTGACGGTGATGAATACGTCCTGAACGGATCAAAAATCTGGACGACCCAAGGCAATTTTGGAAAATACATGATATTGTTGGCGCGTACGAATTTTGACGCGCCTAACAAATATGCAGGGCTATCTTTCTTCCTGGCGCCAATGATGGTTGATGGCGTTGAAACTGTTCCAATCCGTAAACTGACTGGCGAATATGGGTTTACGCAGACTTTCTTCACGGATGTGCGCATTCCCGCCTCTTGCCTGATGGGCGAAGAAGGGCAGGGCTGGCTGATCGCGATGCGCACGCTTGAATATGAGCGCGGCGCCAGAGCTGGTCAGGCGGGCGGCTATGTGATGACCGAGTTTGATGCGTTTCAGATTGTCGATGTTGCTCGCCATGCGCTGCGTGGTGGGACGCCGGCAATCGAAGACCCGGTGATGCGCGACAAGCTGGTTGAGTTTTTAATCGAAGCGCAATCTTTAAAGCTCTGCAACGAGCGCGGCGCCATCGCGCCGTTGAACCAAGACCGTCCGATGGCGCTGGCATTGTCGAATAAGCTCATGTTTACCGAATTTGCGCGCCGGCTTAACGAATTCGCCATCACCCTAACGGGCGCGGCCGGCGGATATTATGTCGGCGACGAAAACGCGGTTGATCAAGGTCTTTGGACCCGCGGCTATCTCAACGCGTTCTCAGCAACGATTGGCGGCGGCACGTCACAAATCCAACGCAATATCATTGGCGACCATGTCCTTGGCCTGCCGAAATCAAAATAGGCGAGACTAATGGAGCATCTCGGACGCATCGGGCTTAGTGAAGAGCAAGCGGATCTGCTTGAGGTGGCGACCAATTTTTGCCGTGAAAAATCACCGATCGATAAAGTGCGCGCGCTGATGGACGATGCGCGCGGCTTTGATGAGGCAATTTGGAAAGAAATTGCCGCTCTTGGCTGGCTTGGTATTGCAATTCCGGAAGAATATGGCGGTGTCGGGTTAAGCATTGCTGAGGTCGCGCCGGTTATGGAGCAGATGGGCCGCAATGTGATGGCCACTCCGTTTTTCTCCACAACGCTAGCGGCGCAAGCCTTGATCGCGGGCGGCACAGAAGACCAAAAAAACGAAATTCTGCCAAAGATTGCGGAGGGGGCAGTCGCAACGCTTGCGCTGACTGAGGCCGAAGGCGACTGGAATCTTGAAAACATTTCCGCGACCGCAAAGCGCGAAGGAAACACGCTGATCTTGAACGGCGCCAAACGGTTTGTGCTGGATGCGGAGGCTGCGCATTGGATCATTATTTCGGTTTTGGTCGATGGCAAGGCAGCCCTTGTGATTGCTGATGCTGGCGCCTTGCCTCGCAGCGCCCTTCGCCGGGAAACAATTATCGACGAGACTAAACGGTCCTATGAATTGACGTTGGATGGCATTTCGGTTTCCGAGGGTGCGGTGCTTGATCTATCACGAATGCGCGCAGCATTTGAAACTATCGACCTCACCGCGAACTTGCTTGCGGCTGCAGAAATGGTCGGTGGAACGAGCGCGGTGATCGATTACACGCTCGACTATCTGAAAACGAGAAAACAATTCGGCAAACTGATCGGCGCCTATCAGGCGTTGAAACATCCGACAGTTGACGCCTTTGTCGAATATGAACAGGCGCGGTCGCATTTTTATGCGGCGGCCCATAGTTTTGATGAACAAGGGACGGGCGAGATCGCAACACGAATGGCAAAAGCCCAAGCTGATAAGGCTTATTCTTACGCATCAGATCGTTCGATCCAGTTTCATGGCGGATTTGGCTTCACCTATGATTGCGATGCGCAACTCCACCGCCGCCGATCAATCTGGCACGCCTCGCAATTTGGCGACGCTGCTTGGCAGCGCAAGAAACTCGCAGAACTCTTACTCTAACTTGTTTGCAAAAAGCGGTGCTATTCGATGAAAAATCCGTTTGAGAATGATGAACGCAAGTCGTTCCGGGAAACAATTCGCCGATTTGTCGAGGCAGAGATAACGCCTTTTGCCGATGAGTGGGACGAGGCCGGCGATGTGCCATGGGAATTGCATAAAAAAGTTGGCGCGCTCGGTGTGTTTGGTTTTGGCGTCAGCGAAAAATATGGCGGGCTTGGCTTTGATGATTGTTTTATGCGCGCGGCCTATGCCGAAGAGTTCGCAAAATGTGGCGCAACCGGCGTGCCCGCGGCGCTTGGCGGTCGGAATATTTCGATCGGTCCGCTCGAAAAACTCGCTTCTGACGAAATCAAAGACCGCGTCCTTGAAGATATTGTTATGGGGCGGAAAGGCTCAAGCCTCGCGATCACCGAACCCTCTGGCGGATCTGATGTTGCAAGGTTGAAAACCCGTGCGCATCGTGATGGCAACCACTTCGTCATCAACGGGTCGAAGACCTTCATTACCGGCGGCATGAAATCCGATTATTTCGTTGTCGGCGCCCGCACAGGCGATGAGGGGCTTGCCGGCATCTCTCTTTTTTTTGTTGAGGCTGATGCGCCGGGTTTTTCGCGCACTTCGATCGACCGCAAGATGGGGTGGTGGGCGTCGGACACGGCGACACTGTATTTTGATGATGTGCGCGTGCCTGCGGAACATATGCTGGGCGATGAAAATCTCGGCTTCATTCAGATTATG
>JAJFGC010000067.1 GCA_021776345.1 Hyphococcus sp.
CAGCCGAAGACATCATCAGCCGCACCATCGGCAGCGGTAAGCTTGGCCTGGTGGCTCCAGATATTGCTGGATCGGGTAAACACGTAGGCTGAGCCCGAATTATCGCCCTTATCGTCTCGAAACATGGCGCCAATCAATGCGGTGTCACCGGTAAGGGCAACGCTGCGGCCAAACCTGTCATCCGCTGCGCCGTCGGGGGCGGTAAGTTTTGCCTGCTGGCGCCAATTTGTCCCGGTGCGGACGAATACGTAGGCCGAACCCGCATCAACGCCCATGACGTCATCGTCGTCTCTGCGAGCCGAGATCAAGGCGGTATCGCCGGATAGGGCGACCCTAACGCCGAAGATATCAGTTTCTGCGCCGTCCGCAGCGGTAAGTTTGGCCTGTTGGCTCCAGCTGTTTCCAGAGCGGATGTAGACATACACAGCGCCCGCATTTAGGGCTTTTTCATCATTCAGGTCGGCGCCAACCAGGATGGTGTCACCCGAAAGGGCGACGCTGATGCCGAAGACATCGCCCTCTGCGCCATCGGCGGCGTTCAGCTTGGCCTGCTGGCTCCAGACCGTCCCGGAGCGGGTGAACACATAGGCCGAGCCCGAGTCATTGCCCTTGTCGTCATCATGCGGGGCCCCAATCACGACCGTATCGCCGGAGAGCGCAATGCTCTGGCCGAAGGCGTCGCCCTCTGCGGTATCGGCGGCGGTAACCTTGGCCTGCTGGCGCCAGACGCTTCCGGAGCGCGTGAATACATAGGCAGAACCCGAATCAACGCCCTTATCGTCATCGCGCATAGCGCCAATCACAGCGGTATCGCCGGAAAGCGCAACGTTGCCTCCAAACGTATCGTTCGCGGCGCCATCGATGGCGGTGAGCTTGGCCTGCTGGCTCCAGACCGTCCCGGAGCGGGTAAAAACGTAGGCGGAACCTGCATCAACGCCCATCACGTCGTCATCATCGTTGAACGACCCAATCATTGCAGTGTCGCCCGAGAGCGCAACACTGTAACCGAAGAAATCGTCGGGTTCCCCATCATCGGCGAGAAGCTTTTCCTGCTCGACGGGCCTTACCACGCAAGCTGCCACAGCTATAAACAAAAGCAGGCTGGCAAAGGCGAATGCGAAACCGTTTCTATTCGCGTACATACTAATAAAGGTTTTCATGTTTCCGCCCTCGTAAGAGAGGTTGACGTCCCCTAAAAGGACAGAACAGTCTGCTAATACCTATCTAAATATAGACTCGAAGGCCGATAATGTCTGTCGATTGGTAAATGAATAGACATCCCCTACCAAATATTACCAAAGTTTGAAATCAATTTACCGGATCGGTTTATTTGTCCAAAGCATGAATCACGCCTCCCTTTTGGGGAGGCGTGTTGGCGCGTTTTGATTTGAGCGATGCAGCGTGAGTTACGCAGCCTTGCCGTACATTTTCTCGCCGGCTTTCGCCATATCGCGGAATTTGGCTGGCGGGTTGAACCGCTCGCCATAGCGCTGGGCGAGGCTTTCGGCAGTCCGGACAAAGCTTTCAGCGCCAATCGTGTCGATATGGCTCATCGGACCGCCAGTCCAGGGCGCAAAGCCCCAACCGAAAATGGCGCCGAGATCGGCCGATTGCGGATCATCGATCACGCCTTCGGCATAGCAATGGGACGCCGGCACCAGCTGCGCATAAAGCAGGCGCTCCTTAACATCCTCAAGCGACGGCTGTTCGTCCGCCAACGGAAAATGTTCTTTAAGGCCCGGCCAGATGTGTTTCTTGCCGCCTTCCGGGTATTCATAAAAGCCGCCGCCGGAAACCCGACCAGCACGGCCCAGGCCCTCAACCATTTTCTCCAACAGGTCTTCAACGCCGTTCGGCTTGTAATCGTCGCCAAGCTCTTTCTTGGTCGCACGAACCAGCATGAGGCCCAGATCAAGCTTGGTTTCATCGGTAAGCGCCAACGGACCGATTGGCATGCCAAGGGATTTCGCAGCATTATCAATTAATGCAGGCTTGACGCCCTCTTTGACCATCAGCATCGCTTCATTGAGGTAAGGCGGCACGACGCGGTTGGTATAAAAGCCACGCACATCCTGCACGACGATCGGCGTTTTACGGATCTTCTTGTTGTAATCAAGCGCCGTTGCCAGCGCCTTGTCGCCGGATTTCTCACCCGGAATAATTTCCAGGAGCGGCATCTTCTCAACCGGCGAGAAGAAGTGCATGCCGATGAATTGCTCAGGGCGCTCTGAATTCTTCGCGAGACCCGTTATCGGTAATGTCGACGTATTCGATGCAAAAATTACATCCTCGCCAATCACTGCCTCGGTTTTTTTGATGACGTCGGCTTTGATCTCCGGGTCCTCGAAAACAGCTTCGATAATCAGATCGACGTCTTTCAGATCGTTGTAATCCGATGTCGGCTTGATCTTCGCCAGAAACTCATCTGCCGCGTCTTGGGTCAGCTTGCCGCGTGAGACGCGTTTGTCGAGAATCTTCCTGGAATAAGCAACGGCTTTTTCCGCGCTTTCCATATCGCGGTCGAGAACAATCACATTCATGCCGCCTTTGACGGTAACATGCGTAATGCCGGAGCCCATCAGACCGGCGCCAAGAACGCCAACGGTTTTTATCTCTTGTTTCTCGATGTCTTTAGGACGCGCTTCGCCTTTTTCTGCTGCTTGCTTGTTAATGAACAGCGTGCGGATCATGTTGCGTGTCTGGTCGCTGGCGACAAGCTTCATGAAATATTTGGACTCAATCCTGATCGCGGTATCGAAAGGCACGATTGAGCCTTCATAAAGACAGGAGAGGATGTAACGCACGGCAGGATAATTATGATTGGTCTCGCGCTGGCCCATGGCGTTTGCCGCCATAAAGAACTGAACTGATTTCGGGTTCATGGCGCCGCCGCCGCCAGGGAACTTAAAGCCTTGCTTGTCCCAGGGCTGGGTTACTTTCGGATTGGCTTTGACCCATTCTTTGGCTTTCGCCACCAGCTCGTCCGCTGGCGCAATTTCCTGAATGATGCCTTGCGCTTTTGCGGTCGCCGGATCAATCGGCTTGCCAGTGGTTGCCAGCATGGCCGCATTTTGCAGACCAGCAAGACGCGGCAAACGCTGGGTGCCGCCGGCGCCGGGGAGAAGCCCGACTTGCACTTCAGGCACGCCAAGCTGCAACTTCGGATCGTCCGCGACGATGCGGTAGTGACTGGCGAGCACAAGCTCGAGACCGCCGCCAAGCGCCAGACCATTTACGGCCGCCGCGACCGGTTTCGCTGACGCCTGACCTTTAATAAGCGCCTTTGCCGGATGGCCGCTGGTTTCGAGTTTGCGCAGCATCGCATTGAGCGCGAAGGCCGCTTTGAACTGTTCTTTCTTCGTGCCCGGCGCTGTGCCCGGCCCACTATTGCCCAACATGTTGAGATCGGCGCCCGCAAGGAAACCGCTCTTCTTGCCGGAGGTTAAAACGACGCCCTTGATGTCATCATTGGTGGAGAAATCATCAACGAAGGCTGAAAACTCACGCATCAGCGTTTGGTTCCAGACATTCATGGACTTGCCCGGCAGGTCGAGGGTGACGAGCGCGATGCCGTCAGAATCGATATCGACTGAAAAACTTTCGTAGGTCATGTTTTTAATTCCGTATCTTAAAGTTAGACGCGCTCAATAATCGTCGCCGTGCCCATGCCGGCGCCGATGCACAACGTAACAAGGGCGGTTTCTTTGCCCGAGCGTTCGAGCTCATCAACCATCGTTCCCATGATCATCGCGCCGGTTGCGCCGAGGGGATGACCCATCGCAATGGCGCCGCCATTGACGTTGATGTCCGAGTGATCGATGTCGAGCGCCTGCATGAAGCGCAGGACAACCGATGCGAACGCCTCGTTGAGTTCCCAAAGGTCGATGTCGCTCTTGTCCATGCCGGCGCGCTTCAATGCTTTTTGCGCGGCAAATTCAGGGCCCGTCAGCATGATGGTCGGCTCAGACCCGATCGACGCCATCGACCTGATGCGTGCGCGCGGTTTAATGCCGAGCTTTTTGCCGATCTCTTCATTGCCGATAAGCACTGCAGCGGCGCCGTCAACGATGCCGGATGAGTTACCTGCATGGTGAACGTGATTGATCTTTTCAAACTCGGCGTATTTTTGTAGCGCCACGGCGTCAAAACCGAACTGCTCGCCCATCATCGTGAAAGACGGATTCAAGGCGCCCAGAGATTGCATGTCGGTATTTTCGCGAACCGTCTCGTCATGATCGAGAATTTCATCACCGATAATGTCTTTTACCGGCACGATTGATTTCTCAAATCGCTTTTCTTTCCAGGACTGCGCCGCGCGTTTCTGGCTCTCAACCGCATAAGCATCAACATCGTCGCGAGAAAAACCGTATTTTGTCGCAATAAGGTCGGCTGACACCCCTTGCGGAACAAAGTAGGTTTTAAACGCCGTCTCGGGATCGGTTGGCCAGGCGCCGCCGTCGGAGCCCATGGGCACGCGGCTCATATGTTCGACGCCGCCGCCAATCGTCATATCTGCTTCGCCGGCTTTGACTTTCGCCGCCGCAATATTGATCGCTTCCAGACCGGACGCGCAGAAACGGTTGACCTGAATGCCTGACGTCGTTTCCGGGTAACCGGCGTTTAGAATGGCTGTCCGCGTGATCACCGCACCCTGTTCTCCCACTGGCGACACGCAGCCAAACGCCACATCTTCAATCGCGCCGGCGTCAATTTCATTGCGGTCACGTACGGCTTCGAGAACTTGCGTCGCAAGCTGGACGGGCGTGATCTCGTGAAGCGTTCCGTCCGCCTTGCCTTTGCCCCGCGGTGTCCTGACAGCGTCATAAATATAGGCTTCGGTCATGGAAGAGCATCCTTTCGACTGGGATTTGATCAGCGAGCAGCCCTCGCCTTTATATTTAGACTTTAGTTAGGCCTCGGCGGCGGTGCGTGCAATGGCCGGAAGCAGCCGCTAATGGGGGTTTTAGAAAGTCAATTCAAATTTGGTTCGAAGCGCGATGACAGCCTTCAATTAACGCCCTAAGGGATTGCCTTGATTAACCATTTTGATGAGCGCGCCTATCACTCAAAGCGCTTTCCCAGAGCCGTTGCGCGGGATAAACCGCGATCATTATCTCGCGAGCGAAGCTGAGTTGGGGGACGCCGTGATCAGCGCCACGACCATTCAAAAGCTCCCGGAGGACTGGCAATAAAGATCGGCTGCGATCTAGCCTGTTATTTTTCCTTCGAAGAATTTCCAAAAAAGTCAAATGTCTGCAAGGCAAGAACAGCAATCATCAGCATCCAGGCGATGCACATCACAACGAAGGGGCCCCAGTTGGACGAATCCTGTAAGGCGGACATCAAGGGGAATATCAGGGTGAAAATCAGTCCCGCCGACAAAATGTAAAACCTTAAAATGCGGTTTTTATCAGTTCCTTGTTTTTCGTGATCATTATCGACAGTGTCGATATTGCCTTTTGCCATGTTCAATTCCTTGCGCAGCTCCGCAACGTCAATGTCGAATGCAGCTGCCAGTGATTTTAGCGACACAAGACCCGCCGTGTGCTCCCGCTCAATTCTCTGAATAGTCCGAACGCTCAATCCGCTTAACTGCGCCAGCTCGTCTTGAGACCAGTTTTTTTGATTTCTCAGTTCTTTAAGGTGCATCGGTTTTTTCCTATTCAGATTGGTGATTAGTCAAATTCCAGGGTGTCGGTAACGACAACCACCCGACAATCACCCGCCAAATCCGGGTTTTTTACGAATAAGACCGCCAAAAGCAGTCATTTCCGCCTTGTATGCAAGCGTTCAAGTTCACGCCCTTCATTTTGGCCCGTTGTGGAGGAAATATGAACTGGAACACTTGCGCAATTCCAGACATGACAGCCGCTTACTGAAACAGTATGTCGTAACAATCATTTGTCCCGAGACCTGAAGGCCCCATGAACGCGGATACTCTCGACGATTTACGCCACCTTGTCCGCGATCATTATCTCGCGAGCGAAGCTGAGCTTTTGCGCGCCCTGATTGATACCGCCGCTCTTGAGGAGGCAACCAGAGAAGCTGCCCAAAAGGAAGCGGCGTCATTCGTAAAGCTTGCCCGCGCCAGTGCTGAACGGTCAGGCCTGATCGACAAGTTCCTGCAGGAATATGGCCTTTCCACCGCCGAGGGCGTCACGCTCATGCGTCTCGCCGAGGCGCTGTTGCGCACGCCAGACGCCGCCACCGCCAATGCGCTGATTGAGGACAAGATCGAAGCGGGCGACTGGTCCGCCCATAAAGGCAAAAGCCCCTTCCCGCTCGTCAATTTCTCAACCCGCGCCTTGATGCTCACCGCCGCCTGGCTCGACGACATCGAAGCGAAAGACCCGTTGCGGCGGATGGCGTCAGCGACCAAGGCGGCATTTGACCGATTGGGCGAGCCGGTTATCCGCGCGTCGGTGGCTCAGGCAATGCGCATTATGGGAGAGCACTTTGTCCTGGGCGAGACCATCGACGAGGCGATGAAACGCGGCAAACAATTTGCCGCAAAAGGCTACCGCTTCTCTTTCGACATGCTTGGCGAGGCGGCGCACACGGCCGCCGACGCCGCTGAATATTATCGCGACTATGAAGAGGCGATCGCCGCCATCGCTGCGCATTCAAAAAGCGAGCGCGCCTCAGAAAACCCTGGCATCTCCGTCAAACTCTCGGCCCTGCATCCGCGCTATGAGTATGCCAAAAAAGAGCGGGTGATGACCGAACTCGGCGCAAAGCTGCGCACGCTCGCGCTGCAGGCAAAAGCCGCGAATATGGGCTTCAATATCGATGCGGAAGAAGCTGACCGTCTCGACCTCTCGCTGGACCTCATCGAAATGCTGATGCGCGACCCGGCCCTCGACGGCTGGAATGGCTTCGGCGTCGTCGTGCAGGCTTATCAACGCCGCGCCATGTTTGTACTTGATTGGCTGGCGGCGCTGGCGCGCGATATTGCCAAAGAAAAAGGGGGCCGCCGGATCATGGTGCGCCTCGTCAAAGGCGCCTATTGGGATAGCGAAATCAAGCGCGCGCAGGTGATGGGCCTTGAAAGCTATCCCGTTTACACCCGCAAAGTGCTGACCGATTTGAGCTACCTCGCCTGCGCACGAAAACTCTTTGCCGCGACAGATGTTTTCTATCCACAATTCGCAACTCATAACGCCCTGACCGCGACAACCGTCCGCGAAATGGCGGGCGGCTATGAAGATTATGAACTGCAGCGCCTCCACGGCATGGGTGAAGCACTTCACGATAATCTGATTGAGCATGGCGCCAACAGCCGTATCTACGCTCCTGTCGGCGGGCACAAAGAGTTACTGCCCTATCTTGTCAGGCGGCTTTTGGAGAACGGCGCCAACTCCTCCTTCGTCAATCAGCTGATCGATCCCGATTTGTCCGTAGACGATGTTGTCGCCGACCCGCTCGACGAAATCGCCGAGCTTGAGGAAATCGCAAACCCGAATATTGGCGCGCCGCGCGACCATTTAAATGGCGTGCGACTCGCGGCGAAAGGCTGGGACGAGACGCATCCGCCGACGGCACAGGTGCTTGAGCAAAACAACAGGGACAACTCACAGGCGCTGAATTTTTCGCTGTCGACTGCGAGCGATGTCGATATAGCCTGCAAGTCCGCAAAAGACGCGCAATCTGCATGGGCCGCGCGCACTGATCGCGCGGAGATATTACGCAAAGCCGCCGACCTCCTTGAGACGCATGGCGAAGATTTCATGACGATTGCCTGCCAAGAGGCCGGCAAAACCATTCCCGATGCCATCAGCGAAATTCGCGAGGCGGTCGATTTTCTCAGATACTATGCGGGTGAATCTGAAATACTAAAGGGCGAGCCCTTGGGCGTTGTCGCCTGTATCTCGCCATGGAATTTTCCGCTGGCGATTTTCCTCGGACAGGTTTCCGCCGCCCTTGCCGCCGGTAACGCGGTTGTCTGCAAGCCCGCAGAACAAACACCAATAATAGCAACCGAAGCTGTGCGTCTGATGCATCTCGCGGGCGTACCGGAAGATGTCTTGCATGTCGTCATCGGCGACGGCCCCACTATTGGCGCGCCGTTGGTTGCGCATCCGGCAATCAACGGCGTTGTCTTCACCGGCTCAACGCCGGTTGCGCAGTCAATCAACCAAACGCTGGCCGCAAGCGGCAAGCATGACGCAGCGCTGATCGCGGAGACCGGCGGCATCAACGTGATGATCGTCGATTCAACCGCGCTGCTTGAACAGGCAGTTTCGGACACCGTTGCGTCCGCGTTCCAGAGTGCAGGACAACGCTGCTCCGCCTGCCGTGTCGTTTGTGTGCAGGAGGATATTGCAGAGCGCTTCAAGGAAATGCTGTCGGGCGCGATGGCGGAGTTGAGTGTCGGCGATCCAGCGAAGCTTTCGACCGATGTCGGGCCTGTCATCGATAGCGAAGCGCTGGCCAACATTAAGCAACATATCGAACGTCTCGAAAACGAAGCGCGGTTGATCGCGCGCGCGCCCGAGACTGAAGAAGGCGTCGGCGGAACATTCATTCGTCCGGTCGCTTTCGAAATAAATGCGCTATCGGATTTGAAACAGGAAATTTTCGGACCTGTTCTCCATCTGATTACGTTCAAGGCAAACAAGCTTGGCGTCATGATCGATGAAATCAACGCCCTCGAATATGGCCTGACAATGGGTATCCACACCCGCATCGACGAAACTATGCACGCAATTGCGGCGCGTGCGCGGATCGGCAATATCTATGTCAATCGCAACCAGATCGGCGCCGTTGTCGGCGTGCAACCCTTTGGCGGCGAAGGCCTCTCGGGCACCGGCCCTAAGGCCGGCGGCCCGCATTATCTGGAAGCATTGCAAAAACGAGCCCGGCCGGAGGGCGATGGTGAACTCGGCTTCTCCGATAGATCACTCAGCGATTTCGAGATTTCACTGTTAGAAAACGCGGCGACCGCTTTCAACGACTGGAGCCTCAGCGGTGTTGATCGCGGCGCCATCTTAAAATCAATGGCCGCAACAAGCGCCAATGGTTGGGAGAAGGCGGTAAAAGCCGCCGCCGAAATCCACCACGGCGACTTTGCGCAACCTGAAACACTCCCCGGTCCTACCGGAGAATCAAATACGCTGCGCCTGCGTGGTCGCGGCGTCGCATTGTGCTTGGGCGGCGGCGATGTTGAAAGTAACCACCGACAAGTCGCCTTAGCTCTGGCAGCAGGCAATGCGGTTATTGTTGCGGATGGGTCTGGCGCGGCGCTCACAAAAGCGATCGCAGAGGCGGGCGCGCCGGAAAACTTGGTGCAATTTATCAGTGCGGGACTGAGCTTTCCATCGGCGCTGTTAAATCATGATCAAATTCGGTTGGTCGTCTCAGATGCCGGTAACACCGTCCGCGCGTCGATTGCGGTGGCTCTCGCGCAACGCATCGGCGCGATCATCCCTCTCCTTTCCAGCCAAGACGACCCCTGGCGCTTTGCCGTCGAGCGCACTTTAACCATCAACACCACCGCAGCGGGCGGCGACGTGCGCCTTTTGTCTCTTGGCGAATAGGGCTAAGGTCTCGTAAATTCAGGCGTTTATCGCGGCGAAAAGGCTGTTCGCCGCATCGATCATTGCATCATTGCTGAAGGCGGCGTTCATAGTATGACGAAACAAGAGTCAGAATTAATGACGAGCGCCAACCTCGCTTCATCACAACCAGGCCCCTTTCTTGCCGCTCCCGGCCGCTCCCGGCAATGGATGAACTGGTTTTTCGCCGACAAGGGCCGCATGTTCTGGATATTGCAGATCGCCGGCTGGCTCGGCTTCTTCATGCTGCATGTGTTGAGCGTTTCGACTTTCGTCGCCGGCCGGTCCTCCGGCGCGCTTTTATATTCCGTCGCCTCATCGTTCATTGGTTTTCTGACCACCAGCATCATGGCGCGCCCGGTCTATCATTACGCCCGCAAGCAAGGTCCGGCGCTGCTCCTGTTTTTGGTGATCACCTCAACGGTGATCATGGCCGCCGCCATGTCAGCGATGAAGCTTCAAACCTTCAGCCTGATGTTCGGTTATGACTGGGTTGATATTCGCGGCTCGGCAACCGGCATCACCAACCAGCTGTTTTTGATCGTTCCTGATATTCCGGTGAACCTGTTCCTCTTGGGTTCGTGGGCGGGGTTTTATTTCGGCATCAATTATTATCTGAACCTTAGAAACGAAACTGAGCGCGCTGTGATTTCTGCACGGCTCGCAGATCAGGCGCAGCTGAAAATGTTGCGCTATCAACTCAACCCGCATTTCCTCTTCAACACGCTAAACGCCATTTCAACGCTGGTGCTGGAACAGGACGGCAAACAAGCAAACAAAATGCTCGGCCAGTTATCCGCTTTTTTGCGTTACTCGCGCGACAGCGATCCGTTGCAAAAAACCTCCCTCGCGGACGAAATAAGAGCGCTGGAGCGGTATCTCGAATGCGAAAAGACGCGGTTTGGCGATCGGCTGAATGTTACCTTCGATATCGAAGAAGAAGCGCGGGGCGCGCGCGTGCCGTCGCTCATCCTCCAGCCAGCGATTGAGAATGCGATCAAATACGCGATCGCGAAAATGGAAGCTGGCGGCGAGATAATCATCCGCGCCAAGCGTGAAGGTAAACGCTTGCGTATGGACGTTTGCGATAACGGACCTGAGGCGCCGGAAAATCCTGCCGAGCTTCTTCGAAATGCAACAACCGGCGTCGGTCTCGTCAATATGAGAGACCGGCTTGCTTATCTTTATCAGGACAGATCAAAATTCAGGCTGGATCGGCTGGAACCGAACGGCCTATGCGTTTGCCTGATCATTCCTTTTGAAACACGGGGCTGACTATCATGAGCGATAACAAATTGCAGGTGATCATTGTCGATGATGAACCTTTGGCGTTGCGCGGGCTAAAGTTACGGCTGGCGGAATTTCCAGAAGTGGAGATCGTGGCCGAATGCGCCAATGGCCGCGAAGCGGTCAAAGAGATCAAGGCTCATAGCCCCGATCTCGTTTTTCTCGACATTCAGATGCCGGGTCTTGACGGGTTCGGCGTTGTCCGCGCCTTGATCGGCGGTCCCGCGCCCCTGTTTGTCTTCGTCACCGCCTATGACAAATTCGCGATTGATGCGTTTGAGGCAAATGCTCTCGACTACATCGTCAAACCGGTCGAGGAAGAACGGCTCAAAGATGCCATCCATCGCGCACGTGAGGCGATGAAGTCAAAAGCTGCGGTCAGCCGCGAAAGCCAACTCGTCGAACTCCTCGCCTCGCTTTCAGAAGACGAGCGCGACCGGATCAAGGACTTGATCAACGATCCCGCATGGACCGAAAAGCAACGCTTTGCTGAGCGGCTCTCTTTTAAAGACGGGTCTAAAGTTGTCGTTCTCGGCGCCAACGAAATCGAATGGATCGACGCGGCGGGGGACTACATGTGCATTCATGCTGGCGGCAAAACACACATCATTCGTGAGACCATGAAAGCATTGCAGCAACGCCTTGATCCGTCGCGCTTCCAGCGCGTGCACCGCTCCGCCATCGTCAATGTCGGCCGCGTGAAAGAACTCCACCCTCACTCCAACGGCGAATATTTCCTGATCCTCGATAATGGCCAGGAACTCAAACTGTCGCGGTCTTACAAGGAAGTCGTGGCGCGGTTTATTTAAGCGTGCCGTGGAATTCCTTGAGTGGATTTTTTTCAGGTTGCGTTGGCTTTGCCATCCGTTTTGCCCGCTTCAGCAAGGGCGGATAATCAGTAAATTTTTTCAGGCTGCGTTCGCTCCGCGAAAGGGCCACGCCCCTGCCGGGGCATTCTCCGCCTACATTTGATCCGGCGGATCAAATGTAGGCGGAGAATGGTGCGGACGGGGGGACTCGAACCCCCACGGGATTGCTCCCGACAGATTTTAAGTCTGTTGCGTCTACCGGTTCCGCCACGTCCGCAATCCTTTGAGCCGGTTCCGGCTCTCTAGCATTCATCGCTACGTTGGCAAAGCATTCCGTTGAGTGGATTGCGCAGCAGCAAAGAATGCCGCTATAGCGCTCTTTGGGCCTTCAGAAAGTTCGACCATGTTCCGGGCTGTTTCCGCTTTATCGGCGCTGCTTCTGGCGGCCGCGATCCTTTATACCGGCAATGGGCTGCAGTTCACGTTGCTGCCGGTGCGCGCGGATCTTGAGAATTTCGCGACGCCGCTGATTGGCGTGATCATGGCCGCCTATTATGCCGGCTTCATCGCGGGCTGCCGGCTTACCCCGAAATTCATCAAATCTGTTGGGTATATCCGGACCTTTGTCGCCCTGGCGTCGACCGCATCGGCCAGCGCCCTCGCCCATGCGCTGATCGTCGATATCACGGCATGGATTATCTTACGCGCGATCTCTGGCCTTTGCTTCGCTGGGCTTGCGATGGTGTTGGAAAGCTGGATCAATGAGCGCGTGACGAACGAGAATCGCGGGCAGGTTCTCTCGATCTACCGCATCGTCGATCTTCTCGCCTTGACTGTGGGCAATGCGCTTTTGGCGACCGCGAGCCCTGCGGAATTTCATCTATTCGCTTTTGTCTCAATCCTGGTTTCGCTTGCCCTCGTGCCGGTCGCACTCACGCAGAGCGTCGCGCCCAAACCGCTTGTGACGGCGCGGCTTAACATCAAAAACCTCTTCACCATATCGCCAGTCGCAGCGGCGGGCGTTTTGATGGTTGGTCTCGCCAATGCCGCCTTCTGGTCGGTCGGACCCATTTTTGTCCAACGCCTGAATTATGGCCCCGACGTGATCGCGACATTCATGAGCGCCGTCATCATTGGCGCCGCCATCACCCAATGGCCGCTTGGCTGGGTCTCGGATAAATATGACCGGCGTATCATCATCGCGGCGGCGGGGATTGGCGCAGCAGCCGCCGCCTTTGGCCTGGCGGAGTTTGGCGGCGTCTCACGAACGTATCTTCTGATTTTTGCGTCGTTGCTTGGCAGCGTGATGATCCCGATGTTCGGCCTGTCCGTCGCTCACGCAAATGATCTCGCCGAGCCCGGCACAAGCGTCGAAACCAATGGCGGTTTGCTTTTGTTACATGGGTGCGGCTCGGTCGCGGGCGCACTCCTCGGCGCATCGCTGATGTCGATCTTCGGGCCATCAAGCCTCTTTGTTTATATCGGCGGTGTTTACATTTTTCTCAGCGCATTTTGCCTCTACCGGATTACGCGGCGAAGCGCTGTCGCCGGCGCCGAGAAAACCCCCTTCGCGCCTGTGCCGCGCGGAGCCGGGCCGACTATTTTTGAAATTTCTCAGGACGAAGACGAAACTGAGACGACAGGCGGCGCATAATACGCCTCAACATTCAACGACGTTGACCGCTAAGCCGCCTTCACTGGTTTCCTTGTACTTTCTCGACATATCGAGGCCGGTCTGACGCATCGTTTCAATCACCTGGTCGAGTGACACTTTGGGGTCATCGCTTGCGCGGATGGCAAGCCGCGCTGCATTCACCGCCTTCACCGCGCCAATTGCATTGCGCTCAATGCAGGGGATCTGCACAAGCCCGCCTACCGGGTCGCAAGTGAGGCCCAGATTATGCTCCATCCCAATTTCGGCGGCATGCTCAACCTGATCAGGCGTTGCGCCCCAGACCGCCGCAAGACCGCCCGCCGCCATCGAGCAAGCAACGCCGACCTCCCCCTGACAGCCCATCTCAGCGCCGGAAATGGAGGCGCGCTGTTTGTAAAGCATGCCGATACCGGCGGCGGTCAGGAGAAAAATTCTGATATGACTGATATTGACATCATCGCCCGCGCAATAATGCTTCAAGACCGCAGGAATTATGCCTGCCGCGCCATTGGTCGGCGCCGTGACGACACGCCCGCCCGCTGCGTTTTCTTCGTTGACCGCCATCGCATAGACATTCAGCCAGTCAAAAAGCTGCTCACGCTCATTGGCCAGCGGCGTCTCTTGTAATTTAGCATACAGCTGCGGCGCGCGGCGTTTCACGTCTAATCCTCCCGGCAAAATGCCTTCGGTATTCAGCCCGCGATCAATGCAATCGCGCATAGCGCCCCATATTTGATCAAGCTTTTGTTCGGTTTCAGCGCGAGGGCGAATTTCATCCTCATTCATTAAAATGAGTTCATGAATTTGCAGATTGTTCGTCTTGCAAAGGGCAATTAACTCATCAGTGGATGCGAACGGAAACACGCCGCGCTGAGGAAGAGCAATCATATCGTCCTTGGGCGGGGGCTTGAGCTGCTTTTCACTGGCGATAAAACCGCCGCCAACAGAATAATAAGTCTGTTCGAAAAACTTGGCTTCTTTTTCATCAACCAACGTCAACCGCATCTCATTCGGGTGAATTTCCGGAATGATATCGCCGCGCAGATCAATATCGCGCGCAGGATCAAAGGATATGTCGTGACCGCGATGTAGCTTTAACCGCTTATTTTCTCTGACCGCCGCAATTGCCGCTTCGCCCTCATCAGGATCCATCCGGTCCGGTTCGAACCCCAGCAACCCAAGCATAACCGCCTTATCCGTGCCGTGGCCAATGCCGGTGAGCGCGAGCGATCCGTGAAGATCGACCTTTACCCGGACCGCCTTATCAATCACGCCGGCATCGGCGGCCTCGTTTAAAAACCGGATGCCAATTCGCATCGGACCAACCGTATGGGATGATGACGGGCCGATACCGATTTTGAAGATATCAAAGACACTAAGCACGCCGCTACGCTCCTGCTGTGTTACTTCGGCCCGACCGGCCACTTTGCGGCCAGCAAGGCCGCGCGCAGCCTGTCTACATCATAGAGCGAGTGGCGTCGATAATGTTCGAGGTCAGCCTCGAGGGAAACAAGCTCAACAAGAACAGAGTTGAGTCGCGTCTCCAGTTTCGCGCTCCTCCCCAAAAGTAATCGAGCGTCGCCAAGCGACCGACTGAGACGTCTTATTTCTATTCGCTGCTGCTTAAGTTCTTGCGCGGCATATCGTTCATGTACGCCGCCAAGCGTATTTTGCGCAGAAAGAATAAGAAAGTCCGCCGTGGCCTGATCTCCGCCGCGGCTAACCCCTATGGCCAGAGAAACGCTGTCATAGACCGCCGCCATATCCGCAGATACGGTCCTCATCACCGCGCCGCCAGCGCACGCAGCCGCGTCGAGATGCTCGATATACGCCATCAGTCCTTTTACAACCATTTCCGGCGGCGGCGCGCCCTGAAATTCCTCGACCACCGCGCTTTCAATAAAGTCGTGCAGCGTTGAAGTCGGCGCCTGTGTGCCGAATTCATTTTTACGGGCGACGCCGACGAGACTGGGGATCGGGACCGGATCAAAGACGCCGTCTTCGCGCGTTTTGCTGAACAACGCCGAAGTGACATCCGCCGTCCCCGGCACACCGCTTAAGCCGGTAAGGAAGAAAGCCGGATTATCATGGCCGCCGCGATGGCAGGATGCGCAAGAAAGTCCGCCGCGAGCGGCAGGTCCGCCAAAAAGCATGGGGTTGTTGAAAGCCGCACGCCCAACGCCGACAAGATAGGCGGCCTCTCTGTCTTCCGCGTCACGCAGACAACTTTCGGGCGTCGTGCTTAAGATAAGCGTGGCATTTGCGTCGGGGTGGAGCCATGAGAGCTCACGCAGGCGAACCGGTTTCGCGCTTACCGAGCTTTCAATCAGCCCGGCGTTTGAGGAAGCTGCCCTTTCAGGCGCACATGCGTATATTGCAGCGACAGCCGACGCAACGCCCACAAGCTGTAAAATACGCCGTATCAGGTTCATTATCGTCCGGCGCTACGGATCGATTCCTTGACGTCAATCAACCGCGCCAGATCTTCACGTTCGGCGCAGCCAAAGGCGCAAAGTTGATCGAGTTTCGCCAGCTGTTTTTTGGCTTTCCTGGTATCGCCAATTTCAAGATAAAGCTCGCCAAGATATTCAGTTGCGCCGAGATGGGTCGGGTCCAGATCTAGCGCTGCAGCGTAATAGCCTTGCGCCTTTTCAAACTGACCAAGCTTGCGATGGGAATAGCCGAGATAGTTCAAAATATCAGGATGCGGACCAACGATCGCCTGGGCCTGATAAAGATCATCAATCGCGTCGGCAAAACGATCCTGATTGATCAACCGAACGGCATCGGTGTATTTCACCTCACCCGCGTCAGAGCCGAGTTTCGCAAATTGCGGCAAGGCGCGCGGCGTGAGGCTTACATCATTGCCACCGAGCGCCGCTTCCACCTTGGCAATCGCAATTTCAGTCCGCTCAAGATAATCGGCGTCACAAGTTTCTTGCGTGCAATTGTTTTTAATTTCGTTCAGCGCCGCCAATTGTTCGCCTGCCTTTTCCTGCTTTTCAATGACAACCAGAGCCAAAGCTGCTTGCTCACGCGCCTCGACAAAACCAGGGCGCTCTTTTATGGCGCGCTCAAAATAGCGAATAGAGGCTTTGTGTTTATCACGGCCAACTTTGGCGAGCCCCATATAGTAATTCGCCTCCACGTTGTTTCGCGCGACACTCAGGACTTCGCCAAACCTTTTCTCGGCCGTTTTATAATCGCCGGCCTCCAGCGCCGCGACGCCTTCGGCATAAGATTGCTGAGGATCAACTTGGGGTTGGGATTGTTGCGGCAAGCTGCTGCCGGCGCCGGGTGCAGCGTTTGCGATAGTCGCGGACAGCATGCACACCGCCGTCGCCGTTGCGGCGATCACTGTCATGGCGTTGCGCCCTTGCAGATCTACTTTCATCATCTTTAGCTCCCAAATCCCGATGCTTGCCTAGCCGCACCCAATTCGACGTATTGTGTCCGAAATCGGACGATGACGCACCCTTCTTGGCCATCACATATCACGGCGCAACTAGCGCCTGTCTTCCATAACGGGTTCAAATCCAAGGGCGCGCATGGCGGCGCTGACGGCGTTGATTGCGGCCTCAGCCTTGTCAGGGTTTTCAGAACGGGCGACAACTGTGATGCCTTTTTCGTCCCCGTCGATAGGATAGCTGCCGATGGCAACGCCATTGAGGGCAGACTGGATCTCGCGCAATTGGTCCGCAAGTCGAGATTCGGGCAGGCCTCGCGCCGTCGCCGCCCGCGAATGAATGAGCACGCCCCGCTCTATTTCTGCTTCTATCGCGTTCAGCATGCCTTGGAAAATCCGCGGCACACCCGCCATGACGAAGACATTTTCTATACGCACGCCCGGCGCCCCGGAAACCGGATTGTCGATCAGGACAGCGCCTTCCGGCGCTCTCGCCATCCGCGCCCGCGCAGGCGTCACTACTTCGCCCTTCGCCTCATACCAGGCACGGATAAGCGCAATTGCTTTTTCATGCTCGATGACCGGCACGTTGAAGGCCTTCGCGATCGCATCGACCGTGATGTCATCATGGGTCGGACCGATGCCGCCTGAGGTAAACACATAATCATATTTTGCCCGCAGCGCATTGAGCGCATCAGCAATGTCGCTTTCTTCATCACCAACAATGCGCGCTTCTTTCAGCGCGACGCCGCGCTCCGTCAGCCAGCCGGACAGATAATGAATATTCGCGTCCCGCGTGCGACCAGAAAGAATCTCGTCGCCAATGGCGAGGATAGCGGCGGATTTTTGGCCGGGGCTTTGGGTC
>JAJFGC010000068.1 GCA_021776345.1 Hyphococcus sp.
CCATCGCGCTGGTCGCTGAAACATACGCTGATGCGAGGGAAGTCATGATCGAGGGCCCTTCCGGCATCCGCGCGGTCGCCGCCGATTTAAGCCGGCCATCTTATGAGGCCTCGCGCCGCCGACTGGTCTGGCCAAACGGCGCCGTGGCCTATGCGTTTTCCGCCGAAGACCCTGACGGCATTCGCGGCTATCAGTTTGACGCCGCCTGGTCTGATGCCAATATCGATTTTGTCGGTATCGACAATTATATGCCGCTCGCCGATTGGCGAGATGGATTTGCGCATCTTGATGCGATTGCCGGCGCCAATAGTCAGTATGATGTTGATTATCTGAAATCGAATATCGCGGGCGGTGAGGGCTTCGACTGGTATTACGCATCGCAAGCGGATCGCGACGACCAGACCCGCACGCCGATCAGCGACGGAACCTATGGCGAGCCATGGGTCTTCCGTTACAAGGACTTGCAAAACTGGTGGGCGAACGCGCATCACAATCGTCCGGGCGGTGTGCGTGATGGAGCGGCGACATCATGGGTTCCACAATCGAAAAAAATAATTTTCACCGAGACCGGGTGTCCTGCCGTCGATAAGGGCGCCAACCAGCCCAACGTATTTGTCGATCCGAAATCAACCGAAAGCGCGACCCCGCATTATTCCACCGGCGCGCGGGATGATCTTGCCCAGCGGCGCGTGCTGGAGGCGCAAAGCTCATTCTGGGCGACGCCGTCTAACAACCCAATTTCAGCCGCCTATGGCGGATCGATGGTTGATGCCGCGCGCCACTATGTCTGGGCCTATGATGCCCGGCCATTTCCGGATTTTCCAGCGCGATCAGACATTTGGGGTGATTTTCTCAATTGGGAAAAGGGCCATTGGCTGAACGGCAGGCTGGGCCGGGCGCCGCTTGATCTCCTGGTGACGGCGCTCAGCGCCGAGGCGGATTTTTCCGATGTCGAAACGGATCGGCTCGAAGGGGTTCTGACCGGCTATGTCGTTGATCGGCCGATGAGCCCGCGGCAAATGATTGATCCGCTAGCGGATGTTTTCCAGTTCGACATAGTGGAGGCGGGGGACATCATCCGGTTTCAACCGCGCCACGATGCGCCGGTGATGACTGTCGGCGCAGACAGTCTTGCGGCGAGGGAGGCTGGCGCCTTTTCATTGTCGCTGGGGCAGGAGCTTGATCTTCCGGCCGCCTTTCGATTGGGCTTTCTCGATGAGCGTCAGGACTTTGCCCCCGCCGTCGCTGAGGCGCGTGATGCGAGCGCCAATCCTTCCCGCGAGATCGGCGCCGAGATTGCGGCGGTGATGCCCGAGGCGGAGGCCGAGGCGCGGGCGCGATCTATTTTGGCTGACGCCTGGGTGATGCGTGAGACACTGGATTTGTCGCTGCCGCCATCGGCGCTTGATATTGAGCCTGGCGACGCGATCATTCTCACCGATCTTGGGCAGACACGTCGCTATCGCATTACCGAGATCGAAGACCGGACCGAGCGCCGCGCGGAACTGGTGCGCGTATCACCCTCCGTATACGAAGCGCCGATCGGCCCGGCGGTGTTTTCGCCACCTGCAACGATGGAGGTTTTTTCCACGCCTTTATGGGAGCTGTTGGATTTGCCCTTGCTCAGCGACACCCAGGACGCGAGCGCGCCGCATCTGGCCGCCTTTGCTGATCCATGGCCCGGCGGCGTTGCGCTTTATCGCGCCATCGGTGAGGGCGCGCCCGCGCTTGCCGGCGTTGCCTCGGCCCGGGCTGTCATGGGCAGGCTGGTGACCGCCTTACCGCCCGCCGGATCTGGCCGCTGGACCGGTCAAATGCTCACGATCCGGCTGTCCTTCGGGGCGTTGTCTTCCCGCAGCGACGAAGAAATCTTCGCCGGCGCCAATGACGCAGCGATTGAGAGCTTTGATGGCGGATGGGAAGTCGCGCAATTCAAAGATGCTGCGTTACAGGACGACGGCAGTTGGCGGCTTTCCGGTTTGCTGCGCGGGCAGGCGGGATCGGAAGCAGAAGCGGGGGCGGGGGCCAGCGCCAATGCGCGGATCGTTTTATTGACGCCATCGGTCGGGCAGATTTCGTTTGCCGCGAGCCATCGCGGGCTCGCCTTTGACTGGCAGGCAGGCCCGGAAAAAGACATTCCAGGGACGGTGAATTTTACCGAAAAGGCGCTGACGATGAATGCGCGCGGCCTCTTGCCCTTATCGCCGGTGCATTTGCGCGCCCGAAAAGAAGGCGGCGACATTCGCCTCACCTGGATAAGGCGCACAAGGCAAGGCGGCGATAGCTGGGAAGGCGAAGTCCCGCTGTCCGAAAGCTTTGAGCGCTATCGCGTCTCGATTTTTGACGGCGCTACAGAAGTCCGCACGTTAGAAGTTATGACGCCGGATTATCTTTACGCTGCCGCTGACATCACCGCCGACTTTGGCGCCCCTGGCCCCGGCGCATCGCTCACCTTTGCTGTTGCGCAGATTTCCGATGCGGTGGGGGAAGGGGTGGAGAGGAAGGAGAGTGTTGATGTTCAATAACCTGCTTCGGTCCGCTCTTTGTCATTGCCGGGCTTGTCCCGGCAATCCAGGAGCGAGCGCAGAGAGACAAAATGTAGGCGCTGACATAAACCCGACTGGCAAACTTTTCTGGATTGTCGGAATAAATCCGACAATGACACGCGATTTTTTGTCTGCGAAAAATTTTGAATAATAATACAGTAAACGGAGTTTAAAATGATAAAGAGTAACGGGAGATTTGGCACAGGCTACATTAATGGGAATTGGCACTTAACGCCCCCTCAATCGTAACTTTGTTGAGCCCGTTGTTCTTTTGCAGCTGTTCGTCAACCTGCAATCTGGCGTAGGCGGCAATGAACAGAGTAAGGCCCAAAACCCCGAGCACCATCCGGCTTTCGGGTTTTTGATCGCTCGGAATAGAACGCCGCCGAGACCAAACACGAGAACGCCCCATAAGAGGAGTGTCGCGAATAGTTCAAATCGGCCCAAGGGACGACAAGAAAGGAAACTCACAGTTGTATAGCTGACGACTAAATGCAAATTGCTTTGCCCGGAAACCATATCTGGCAATATTGGCGAATATGGGATCGGATACGCAAATCGTCGCCCGGTTTCCCCAACTTTCCCGGTGAAAATTAACCCTAAACTCTTCAATTTCGGGGCAAACTGCCTATCTGTGGGCACGGATATGTGCGCCCGCTTTGTCGGTGCGCGCCTTAACAAGAGATTAAGCCCGCCCGGCTGGGTGGATGAGTAGAGACGAGACAAGAAGAGTGGCGAGAAATCCTTACGCAGTATTGGGCCTGGCGCCGTCGGCGAGCGATGCAGAAATTCGCGCCGCGTTCCGCAAGCTCGCCAAGCAACATCACCCGGACCGCAATCCGGACGACAAAAAGTCCGAAGACAAATTCAAGGAAGTCTCGGCGGCGTTTGACATTGTCGGCGATTCGGATCGACGCAAGAAATTTGATCGCGGCGAGATCGATGAAGATGGCCGCGAGCGCTCAAGCCCGTTCGGCCAGTGGTCGGGTCGCGGCGGCCCACAGGGCGGCGCTCATGGTCCCGGCGGCGGTCCGGAATCGGGCGCCTCGTTTGAAGATTTAAGCGACATCTTTTCCGACCTTTTCGGCGCCCGCCGTGGCGGTCCGCAAACCCGGCCCCAGCGCGGCCGCGATGTTCGCTACCGGCTGGAGGTTGATTTCCTCGACGCCGCACTTGGCGCGAAGAAACGCGTCACCATGCCCGACGGGCGCAACCTCGATCTTGCCATTCCCGCCGGCCTCGATGATGGCCAGACCTTGCGTCTGAAAGGCCAGGGCGAAAAGGCGCCTGCGGGCGCCGGCGATGTTTATGTTGAAGTCAAAGTGAAGGCGCATGCGTTGTTCGAGCGCAAAGGCTCGGACATTTATGTGGAAACGCCGATCAGCCTGAAAGAGGCGGTGCTTGGCGGCAAGATCACTGCGCCGACCATTGATGGCGAAGTCGCGGTCACGGTGCCGAAAAATTCAAGCTCGGGCACAGTCCTCAGGCTGCGCGGGCGCGGCATTGCCAAAGGCAAAAACGCGCCGGCCGGCGATCAATATGTGAAACTGAAAATCGTCCTGCCCGTGGGCGGCGACGAAGAGCATGAAGAATTCGTCAAGCAATGGAAGGGTGCCGATGCGCCCGCGCGCAAAGCTTTTGCTGGCGTTTAACTCACGCCTCCGTTAAAAAACACGCCGTGGGCAGATTGATCTTGAGGCGTTGAATTTACGTGACTCTTTCGGCGGAAAAACGAGAACAGCTATCGTCGTTTCTTGGCGAGCTTTCCAACGCGGCGGCGTTGAAGCTCTTTGCCGGGCTTGAGGCTGATCGGGCCAGGGGCGGCAAGGCGCTGCCGCATGGTGCGCTGCTTGACGATTTGCGCGGTCAATTATTGGCGCGAGGTGAGATTTTGCCGTCGCGCAAGCATGACGCCAAGCGTCTTTTCTTTACTTCGGTCGAAGATTTTTTGGTTGGCGCACGCCACGGAAGAAAAATCCGTGGACGGATTGCACGGTCATCTCTCGATCCGATCTGGCGTGTCATGATGACAGATAAGGCGGCGAGCGATGTGGCGTTTGCGGCGGCGGCGCTTGATGATGCGCTGCGGGCCGGCAATGATTGCGGCGCCCTGGAGCGCGGGCTTTTTATTGCCGCGGAGGCGGGGCTCGGACGGCTTTGCGAAAAGGCGAAAGCCGACGCCCACGCCAGAGCCGACCTTGCCGGCCGGCTTGGCGGTGAGGCGGTGCTCGATGATATGGAAGAAATCCGGCGCTTGCTCACCGGCATTGATTTTTTCAACCAGCTGCAGGCGATCGTGCCAACCGGATCGCCGTCGCTGACGGAAGAGCAGCTTTACGAAATCCGGTCGCTGTTCCTGGCCGCCCATGAACGATCAAAAGATCTGGGCGCGTATATTTTGCTGGCGCTCAAGGGGCGCTTGGAAAAACCCTGGCGTGCGCTCGGCGTTTATTATCATCTTGCCCGCAGCGCAGACGAACGGGTGCTTGCGGCGAAGGACGCCGCCAGCGCCTTGCCGGAAATTCTTTTCGAGGAATTCGAAACACTTGCCCGCGCCCTGGAGCGAGATGGCGCGCGCGCGCTTGACGCCGAAGCGGTGATGCTTCGGTTGCGGTATTTTGCCGACTACGCGGACGGGCTCGCGCGTCAGGCGACAAAAATTGGCGACAATGTTTTTCTCAATCGGGTGGAGGCTGGCCGTGATGTCGCTGGCGAAGCGTTCGATCGCTTTGCCGAACAGGCGCTTGTCGCCTTGCGCAAAGTGATGCCGGTGCGCGCTGGCGGCGGGTCCAGCCATCTGATGTCCCAGCGTCCGGATTATCGACAGGTGCTGGCGCCGATCCTGTTTGACCAGGGACTTGATGCGGCCAGGCTGCTCGGCGAGGCGCCGACGCTTGCCGGCCGCCTCGGCGTGGAGCCGGATTTTGTCTCTTCAATTGTCGAGGAAGTGCGCGACAAGCTGCAGGTGTTCGCCAAGGATCTCATTGTCGAAATTCGCGCCGCCGAAGGTGATGAGCGAAAAGCCGCCCGGCGCATGTTGGATCATATTCTTCACATCGCAGCGCCCTTACTCGATAGTGATGATATAGGGCTCCTTCGTGATCGCGCCGCGGCTGCAGCGGTTGCGGTTTAGGTTTATTTATCTGTTGGTCGGGAAATTGCCTTCGCGCCAGTAGCTGAGATGCACACGTCAAACACATCAAGGACAATAATAATGGACGGCGAAACCAGGAAAACAGAATTTCAATCGGCGGACGGGCAAAAACTTGCCGCGGCGCTGGAGCTGCCGAGTGGGCCCCCGCGCGCCTATGCTCTTTTCGCCCATTGTTTTACCTGTTCAAAAGACATCAAAGCGGCGCGGGAAATTGCGCGCGCATTACGCGCCCATGGCTTTGCGGTGTTGCGTTTTGACTTTACCGGCCTCGGCGGATCGGAAGGCGATTTCGCCAACACAAATTTCTCCTCTAATGTCGATGATCTGGTCAAGGCAGCGGATTTTCTCCGCGATGAATTTGAGCCGCCGAGCATACTGATTGGTCATTCTCTGGGCGGCGCCGCAGCGATTGTCGCGGCGGAGAAAATTCCGGAGCTAAAAGGGGTCGCGGTGATTGCCGCCCCGGCGGAAGCAGATCACATCACCATGCAGATCGGTGATCAGCGCGAGGAAATTCAGGCCAAGGGCGAAGCGACCGTTAACCTTGCAGGGCGCCCGTTTAAAATAAAAAGCCAGTTTCTCGACGATCTTTCCAATCAGAACGTTCTGGCCTCTGCAGCAAAATTGAAAAAGCCGCTCCTTATTATGCATGCGCCAAAGGACGCGACGGTCGGCATCGACAACGCCACACAAATTTTCATCGCAGCAAAACATCCGAAGAGTTTTGTCAGTCTCGATACGGCTGATCATCTTTTGTCACGCACAGAAGATGCGCGCTATGCGGCGGATGTTCTTGCCGCGTGGGCGGCGCGTTATCTGGGCGCTGAGCCGCCCGCAGCGAGCGACCCGACAACAGCAAATCTCGCGCCGATCTTTAAGGGCGGCGCCCTCGCCAAATCCATCGATGATCAACCGCTCGCCATGGCGCTTTCCATTGACGGCTACCCCATGATAATCGATGGCGGCAAAGATGACGGCGGCAGTGGCCTTGGCCCTAACCCGACACGGGTGCTGGAGGCCGCGCTCGCAGCGTGCGGGGCCATCACCGCGCGGATGTATGCGCGGCGGAAAAAATGGGACCTTGGCGAGCTTGAAATGCGGGTGAAACGGGGCAAGGCGGAGGATTCTCACAGTCCCCACCTGCTCGAAAAAGAGCTGACCATGACCGGTGACCTGGACGAGGCCCAGCGCGCCCGAGTGCTGGAAATCGCCGATAAATGCCCGGTTCAGCGCATGTTAACCGAGGGGGTAAGCGTGCGCTCTCGAGTAGATTGATTTCTTTAACAATTTTTAATGGCCCAGGGGCGCTTTGCAGGGAGCGCGGGCATGCTTATCTAGCGTATGGTCCACTATTGACGATGAGGCGCTCTCGGCAACCAGAAGACAGGAAAATGAAATTGAGTGAAAAGTTTATGATTAATTCCCGGTACCGTTTCTTGTTAGCCAGCGCTGCAGCGCTGGCTAACAAGAAACGGTACCGGGAATTAATCAT
>JAJFGC010000069.1 GCA_021776345.1 Hyphococcus sp.
TGAGGCTGTCGGTCTGACGCCGGCGGTGACTGCTGGCGCCGGGGTGCTGGCGAGGCTCGATCCGGAATTGTTAAGTGCTTGATATGCCGTCCCGTCGCGCACTAAGATCATTGCTATGACTGACACCCTTCCAGATCGCCTGAGCGTAAATCCGAACAGCCCATTTTACGATGACGCCTTGTTGCAGCGTGACATTGGCGTGCGGTTCAAAGGCGAAGAGCGAACGAACGTCGAGGAATATTGCATCTCGGAAGGCTGGATACGCGTAGCGGCGGGAAAAGCTCTGGACCGCAAAGGCAACCCGATGACCCTGCTCCTGAAAGGTCCAGTCGAGGTTTGGATAAAGGACGAGTAGCGCCGGATCTTTTGAGCACCTGATTATTCCGCAAGAAATGCGTTGATCACTTCCATATAACGCGGCCACACTGGGTCGCTGTCCGGAATAAGGTGATTATTTGTTTCCAGCGCGACAAACCGCGCGTCTTTGATGCCGGCGGCCATCTCACGCCCTGAATTAAAGGGAACGCGCATATCACCCCTTGCATGAATAACCAGGGTCGGCGCTTTCACCTGCCGCAAGCGATCTTCTACATCGACATTGCCTAGCGCTTCCAGCAAGTCAGCGGCGTTTTTTGGCGACGTCGTCATTCGCTGAAGTTCGTTGAACCAATCATGATTTTCTGGCGGCGCGTCGGGCATAAAAAGGGATGCAAACATCTGCCGGAAGATCGGGTAGTCCTTTCCCCAGCCGCTTCTGATGAGCGAGACCATGGCCTCTGTTTCCTGGATAAATTTTTCAGACGACCTTGTACGCCATCCACGGGCATAGCCGCCATGAAGGATCAGTTTCGTTACTTTTTCCGGGTGGCGGGCAGCGTATTCAATGCTGATTGCGCACCCTTGTGACAATCCAAATAGCGGAAACTGATCGAGCCCTGCCGCTTCAACGACAGCCTCGAGATCTTCAACCTGCCGCTCAACGGAAAAATCATCCGTATCCCAATCTGACAGTCCATTTCCGCGTGCGTCATAGCGGACTAACTGATGGTGATCTGAAAAAGCGTGAAAAATATGGCGCCATACCGGGCTTTCCCAGTCGAATTCAAGGTGATTAAGCCAGTTAGAAGTTTTAACAAGCGGCGGGCCTTCGCCCACTGTTGCATAAGCGATTTGTACGCCATCGGCGGACTTGCAAAAGCGAATTGTCTGTTGCGGCGCCGGTTCTCTGGCTTCATCTCTTGAGCTCGGGCCGGCAGATGATGCAGCAGGCGCCGCAACCGCAGTATCAAGCAACGACGCGCTGAACCCCTCGACGTCTTCGAGTTCTTTTGCGCTTAAGGTTCGCTGGCGTGTGGCTTCTTTCTTTCGACCGGCGCGGGTCAACGCTGATATCAGCTGTTGGTGCACAGAAAGATCGTAAGGCTCGAGGCGAACAACCTCATAAAGCACATCAGCTTGGGCGCTGGGATCGTCCTGCAAGCGCGCTATCATTTCGAGCAAAATCAAACAACGGTACTTGCGTGCATGTTCTTGTTGGGACAAGCGCCATGTCTCATATTCGTCTTGCCCTGAAAGGGCGAGATCATCCAAAAACCCTTTTTTGAATTCTTCCGCGAGTGCCGCGAGTGTTGCGGTTGAGGCGGCGCTAAGAGTACTGGCGGCTTTTGCCAATGCGAGGAAATCGATCTCCAGCTTGCTTCGGTCCAGACAAACATTATTGCGATCGGCCTGTATCCGGTCTGCATCCACATCATTGACGATGCCGCGCAATTTGCTCAACGACCAGCGAAGCGATCCGCGAGGATCGTCTGGAATTTCCCAGAAGAGATCGCACAAGCGCTCTCGCCGTTGTGGCCCATCATTGAGCGCCAGATAGGCAAGCAAGGCGCGCGTCTTTTTTGATTGTGGCAGGGGCACGAGATTACCGTCACGAACAACGCCAATTTCGCCAGCTAACCGTATCTGCAAACTGCCCGCGCCCATCCTTCTCTCGCACTTCGTCTGCTTACGATGCTTATTACCACGGATTTTGCGCAATTTCGACGCTCGTATCAACGCTCACCCAAACGCCTCTCCCCGACAGTGTCCTCGTCGCCATAGCGCGGCAGTCACGAAGCAAACGTATAACGGAGAGAAATATGTCAAATTTCGCAGAATCCATCATCGGCTGCTGTGTCAGCCTGATTGTCCTTACCGGTCTCGTCGCGGCGGTTGCATCTCTTGTTTAGGCCCCCCGCCGCTGACGCCCACCGAAGCCGCATGATTCCTTAAAAGCATCATGCGGCGTCGGCCAGTTTCCACGTTCAAAAGCGGGATTTCCACGGTTCCTACAACGCTCGGCGCCACGCCAGTCCGTCAGAAATAGCCGCATCGAGACACTTAAATTTTTGGGAGATGAAAATGACTGTTCAATTCAACTATAAAGACATGCTGGCGCGCGCCGAGCAAATCACCTGGCGGGTGGAAGATCTGATCGGCGGCGATAAGACGCTCGATTTTTCAAAACCGTTCTTGCCGGAATCACTGGCTCGCGTTTCAAGCCTCAGCTTTCTGAGTGACGCTGAAAAACTGGTGCTCAACCAGATCCGCGGCCATGGCTATCTTTATACGTTCGGCCTGGTGGAAGAATTTATCCTTCCGTTCGTCATGGAGCATGCCGAAGCGCAATTAAAAGACGGCGATGATTATCGCATTCGCGCCTTGCTGCAATTCGCCAGCGAAGAAGCCAAGCATATCCATCTGTTCAAATGCTTCCGCGAAGAATTTATCGCCGGCTTTGGATCTGACTGCGACGTCATTGGCCCGCCCGAAGCGATCGCCGAAGCAGTCTTGAAGCACGATCCGCTGGCGGTTTCGTTCGCCATTCTCGGCATCGAGTGGATGACACAGGCGCATTACACAGAAAGCATTCGCGATAACGCCGATCTCGATCCGCAATTCAAAAGCCTTCTGAAGCATCACTGGATGGAAGAGATGCAGCATGCGCAGCTCGACACGCTGATGACCGAGGCCTTGGCGGAAACGAAAAATGCTGATGAACGGGCGCGTGCCGCAGATGAATATCTTGAAATCGGCGCCTTCCTTGATGGCGGTCTGGCGCAGCAAACCGAGTTTGACCTTGCGGCGTTTGAGCGAAAAACCGGGCGCATCCTCAGCAAGGAAGACCGTGCGGAATTCATCACAACCCAGCATCAGGCGATGCGCTGGACCTTTCTTGGATCTGGCCTCACGCATCCGCAGGTCGCCGCCACGCTGGAAAAAGTGACGCCAGAGGGCGCCAGCAAAATTGCCGCCGTCGCGCCTGCTTTTTGCTGACGGGTGAGATTTAAAAAACCAACACGAAAAGGAGAAACCCATGTTGGACAAAACCAAACCTCAACTGATCAATGGCCTTAATGTCGATGACGTCAGCGCGCTGATTGAGAGCGTTGAGGCGGACCCGGCAAACGGCGCCACAAAATGGAAAGTCTCAAGCGCATGGCAGGGCCGCACGCACAACCGGACCACGGTTTCGGCGTTTCACATTGGCGGTGAGGAATCCAAACGCGATTTCACCATCGACATTGACGAGCCGGAAGAGCTTGGCGGCGGCAACAATTTCGCCAACCCGCAGGAACATCTTCTGGCCGCACTCAACTCGTGCATGATGGTCGGCTATGTCGCGCTTTGCTCGCTTAATGGCATTCGCATCGACAGCCTTGAAATCGACGTTGAGGGTGATATTGACCTGCGCGGCTTTTTTGGTCTCGATGAGGCTGTGGCGCCCGGTTATGAGAGCCTCGATTATACCGTGCGGATTAGAGGCGACGCCTCGCCGGCGCAGTTTGAAGAAATTCATCAGGCAGTGATGAAAACATCGCCAAATTTCTACAATTTGTCTCGCGCCGTAGCGCTCAATGCAACATTAGAGATTGCATAAGACAAAAGCGGAGAGGGCCGTCTTGCCGGCGGCCCTCAAAACTCAAAGCCGAGCGCATCAATTTCGCGCTTGTACCATCGCGCGACCATGTCCCGTGTCTCATCGGTATAATGCTGGCGGTAGTGTTTCTCGTCCTCGCGAAAACCGGACCGCAAACGCGGCATATCCAGATCGCCGACAAGGCCAACTTCTTTTATCACCTCATCCAGACCCTCTTTCAGATTTTCATAGCGGATAATTTTATCGGCGACGATCTTATTGTCGATCGCATAGATCGACCAATTGTTGAGGCGCACATATTCGGTTGAGCGATACAACCAAGACCGCATGTCGCGATCAAAATCCGCGTCGTCGCCTTTCCCGACCTTGTTCTTGCGCTGAAAATAAAGCGAGGCCTGCCGGTCCCACGGGTTTCGCTCCACGGCAAATTTGAAATAGCTGTTAAATTTTTCGGCGCCGATGATCGATTTTGCCTGTGCGGCCGTCCCATGAACATGAAGGCCGAAGAGCTGCGGAATGTTGCGCTTCAAGGCGCCGTGATGGACCGGTGAATATTTCGCCCATGGCGGACGCGCCATATCTGCGACCATATCGCCCGGATCGACAAGCCTGGCGAGCGCGGCGGTGAGGCTGGTGCCGGCGGTCTTTTCGGTCCGCAGAAAAATGAACTTATATTTGTGGGAAATAATCATCGGAAGGTTTTTTCACGGCAAAAGCAATAAGATGCAAGGTCTCGCTTGGCGGCGCGTGATAGGCTATCTTTGCCTCAAATCACCTTCCTCTGGATTTCCACAAAAATATAAGGGCGCGTTATGATCAAACTATCCTCACTCCTGTTATTGGCAATGGCCCCATTCTCAGCGGCGGCTGAACCGTCTGAGCGCGCTGTGTCGCTGGCGCAATCGCTGCTTATTGTCGATGGTCATGTGGATGCGCCGTCCACCATCGCAGAAGCCGGCGCCGATATGTCGGACGGCAAGAAGGCGGTGGATTTCGATTATGTGCGGGCGAAAGCAGGCGGCCTCGATGCGCCGTTTATGTCAATATATGTCGCCGCAGATTACGAGGAAAAAGGCGGCGCCAAAGCCCGAGCAGGCATTTTGATTGGCCTGATGGAAGGGCTCGCCGCGCAGCACCCGGACAAATTTGAGATCGCGACCTCGCCGCAAGACGTGCGCCGGATTGCGGCGGAAGGCAAAATTGCCATGCCGCTGGGCATGGAAAACGGCTCGCCTATCGAAGGTGATCTCGACAATCTCAAACATTTTTATGATCGCGGCGTTCGCTACATCACACTCGCGCATTCAAAAACAAACCATATCTCAGATTCCTCTTACGATGAAAACGAGAAATGGGATGGGCTGTCGCCGTTCGGTTTTGAAGTTGTCCGCGTTATGAACAATCTTGGCATGATGGTTGATGTCAGCCATATCACCGATGCAGCGCTGGAGGATGTTCTCTCCGTCACGCGGGTGCCGGTAATGGCGTCGCACTCGTCCTTGCGGCATTTCACGCCCGATTTTCACCGAAATCTGCCCGATGAGCTGGTCAAAAAAATCGGCGAAAATGGCGGCGTTATCATGATCAATTTCGGCTCCTCCTTTTTGACGGAAGAAGCCAATGGCTATCGCGGGAAAGGAACCGCCGCCCGTGAAGCGGAAGAAAAACGCATGGGGCGCAAGATGAACGAAGAGGAAGTCGCGGCATTTGCCACAACTTACCTTTCGGAAAATCCATACCCGTTCGCAACGCTTGACGATGTCCTCAATCATATTGATCGCACCGTCGAGCTTGCCGGCATCGACCATGTCGGCATCGGCTCTGACTATGACGGCGTCGGCGATTCGCTGCCCATCGGCCTCAAAGACGTCTCGACCTTTCCGGCCCTCATCGATGGCCTGATCGCGCGCGGCTATGATGATGTGGCGATTGAGAAAATCCTCAGCGGCAACGCCATGCGTGTCTGGGAAGAAGTCGAGGAGGCGAGAAACAAGCGCTGGCGGTAAAAGCCCGAAGCTGGTCATGCAATTGCCGCAAGCCTGACGATTTTCAAGACTAGCAGGTGGCTTTATGACCGGCATTGGCCCCCTCGAATGGATCAAGCTCGCAATTTACTATGCGAGCTATGGTTACTTTATAGCCGCGCCGATTGCGCTTTGGTTGTGCAGTCGTCGCCACGGGGCGCTGCGATATCTTTCGGCAGCGTTTCTCACCGTAATTTCGCTATTCGCTTACGGGCGTTTTGTTGAGCCGCGCATCCTTGTCACCGCCGAACATGCCATAGCTTTGGAGGAGTGCTTTGAAAAAGCCGGCGCCGTGCGTATTGCTGTTTTCTCCGATACCCATAATGGATTGTTTGGCAACGCCATGCCGATCGCTCGGATTGCGGCGGCTGTTAACGATTCGCGCCCCGATATGGTGTTTGTCCCCGGCGACTATATTTACTTTTTGCATCCGCACCGATTCGAAAAAACCTTTCGCTCTTTTGAAGAGATAAAAGCGCCGGTCTTCGCCGTGCTCGGCAATCATGACCTTGGATTGCCCGGGCCGGATTTAAGCGCGCCGCTCAATCAGGTTTTGCCGTCGCTTGGCATTCACATGATCGATAATAAGCCGCTGAGCCTTTCCAATAGCGGTTTTGCGCTCGAGCTTGTCGGGTTGTCTGATCAATGGGGCCTCAATCAAGAGTTATCTTTGTTGGAAAGCAAGATAGATGAGCCGCGCCTTGTGCTGACACATAACCCGGCGACGGTACGCGATTTCCGGCCCGGCATGCATGCGGATCTGTTGGTCGCCGGCCACACTCATGGCGGTCAGATTCAACTGCCTTTTCTGACTTGCCTTTTGACCGGTGTTTGCGGCGACATCGCCTATGGCTTGCGCGAGCAGAAGGGCGTCAAAATATTCACAACTTCCGGCACAGGCATGGTCGGTCTGCCGATGCGCTTCCGCGTGCCGCCGCGCATTGATGTTTTGTCGCTCGCATGGCGCGCCTGCGAGTAAAGCTCGCATTTGTGTAAAATTGAAATTAATTCCGTTCAAAGATTAATCTTGATGTTTCCAAACCAATGCGCCATATTGCGTTAAGGCGGGCGCGGCTTCCTAAGGGATCGCTTTTCGTCTCTCAGGAATAGTAAAAGACGCCGCTTTATGCGCCGTTTGATGGTGGTTGGCTCTGGCGGCCGGAACAATCGTTTCGGCTCATATGGATAAATATGGAATTTTTTGGAAATGGAAAAGTTGGATGTGATTAAGCGCCATGTTGGCGATCATGGGATCGGATGCGTGATTATGGGCGATCGTGTGGCGATCTCGACTTTGTGGACGTCAAAGGCGTTGGACGGTGAAGAACGGCTTGCGGAAGTCGCCCATCGCGTGACGTCGTTTCAGGAGGCTTGCGGGGTGATCGGCTGTCATTGCGACGAGTCGAAACCGGCTGAGGCGATGTAGCTGCGCAAAGCTGCTTACAAGTCCGGGCACAGTCGTCTATTGTCGCGCAACATTCGCGACAAACAGGAGGACTGCCATATGGCAACGCTCAACGGCAAAACACTTTTTATCACGGGCGCCAGCCGCGGCATCGGGCTCGCTATTGCCAAGAGGGCGGCCAAAGACGGCGCCAATGTCGCGGTTGCCGCCAAGACAGCCGAACCTCACAAACATTTGCCGGGCACCATCTATACGGCGGCCGAAGAGATCGAGGCTGCCGGCGGCAAGGCGCTGCCATTAATTGTCGATGTGCGCGACGAACACAGCGTCAATGAGGCGGTTGAAAAAACAGCGGAAGAATTCGGCGGCATTGATATCTGCGTCAACAACGCGTCGGCGATTATGTTGACCGGTACGGAGGCGACGGAAATGAAGCGCTACGATCTGATGCACCAGGTCAATGGCCGCGGCACGTTCCTCACGTCAAAAACCTGCGTTCCATATTTGAAGAAATCCGAGAACCCGCATGTTCTCAATCTCTCGCCGCCGCTGGATATGAGCCCCAAATGGTTTGGCGGCCATGTCGCCTATTCCATGGCGAAGTTTAATATGTCGATGTGCGTGCTTGGCATGGCCGAGGAGTTCAAACATGACGGGATCGCCTTTAATGCGCTGTGGCCGCGCACGACGATTGCAACCGCGGCGGTGCAGTTTGCGCTTGGCGGCGACACTATGATCAACATGTCGCGCACGCCGGAGATTATGGCTGACGCCGCCCATGCAATTTTCACCAAGCCGGCGCGAGAGTGCACGGGTAATTTCTTTATCGACGACACGGTGCTCTATGAAAACGGCGTTACCGACTTTGAAAAATACCGGCACGATCCGTCACAAAAATTACTGGTCGATTTTTTCGTACCGGATGACGCAACACCGCCGCCGGGCGTTGAAGAAACTCTGACACGGAATTTCATGGGCGGATAACGCGCATCCATGCGGGTTCACTCGTTACATATTTATCCGGTCAAGGGCGTGCGTGGCGTGTCTTGCGATCATGCCGAGGTGCGCCCGCGCGGATTTGCCGGCGACCGCCGCTGGCTCATCACGGATGAGGGCGATCAGTTTCTGAGCCAACGGACCTGCCCCGATCTGGCGCGGCTAGAGGCGACGCCAACCTCACAACAGCTCCGCCTCTCGATCGAAGGGGGCGGTGACTGTAACGTCGCCCACCCAATAGAGCGCGAGCGCAATCGGGTTACGGTTTGGGGAGACAAGGTGGCGGCGATGCGCGCCGACGCCAAGGCGGAAGCCTGGCTATCAGATGTGCTTCGCCGTGACGTCAGGCTTTATTTTATGGATGATCCTGCGATACGCCACACCTCCGGTCGGTGGGGCGCCGTTTCCCCCGTCAGTTTTGCAGATGGCTATCCGTTTTTGGTGACGACCACGGCGTCGCTTGACGCGCTTAACGATGAAATAAAAAACAATGGCGGGGCGAGCGTCGGGATGGACCGGTTTCGCCCCAACATCGTCGTCGACGGCAATGATCCCTGGACGGAGGATCGATGGGCGGCAATTAAGATTGGCGATGTGGTCATTGAACTGGTAAAGCCGTGCGCGCGCTGTGAAGTGACGACCAAAGACCAAGTGACCGGGGAAAAACTCGGCAAGGAGCCATTAAAAACGCTCGCAAAAATTCGCCGCTCCGCCCATCCGGATCTGAACGGCGTATTGTTTGGATGGAATGGGTTTGCGCGTGACGTTGGAGGGATCAAGACTGGCGATCAGGCTACGATCATTGAAGACCGTCCGGATGGCTGGCCGATCGCATAAAATGATGACGGCAAAGCCATTTTCTTCTAATCGAAATTCACCAACCGATGATGATACTACCGCTCTGAGATGAGCGCAAAAACGCGTTCTCTCCTCAAGGTTTTATTTTCAATAAACTGACGGGTTGCCCGGCATTCCGGTCGCTTACCACGCACCTTCGCCGGGCGATTACATCCGCGTCTTTACAGTGTCTGAAAATCCGCTGCCGGCAGCGATGTCGCTCTTCCTTGCCGGACCCGGCGGCCTCGTCGCAAAATCACGCCGTATCGCGAATAAAAGCTTCATACCAGGCGGCGGCGCGTGCGAGGTTTTCAACATTAATGCGCTCATCCGTGCCGTGCATCCGCTGAAGATCATCCGGTTGATAGATGAACGGCGTGAAGCGGTAATTATCGTCGGCAATTTCCATGTAGTGGTGACTGTCTGTGCCCTGCAGCGTCAGCGTCGGCGCGACAGGAATGTCGCCGAAGATAAGGGCGGTTGTTTTCGTAATCGCTTGATAGCCCTCAGACGTTGCTGATGATTGCGGGCTCGGCTCTTTGCTGCCGACAATCTCAACGGTCACGCGTTCATCATTAATCAACCGCTCTGCACGCTCCCTGACGCTGGCGACGCTGTCACGCGGATGAATGCGATAGTTCACAATCGCGCTCGCTTGTTGCGGCAGGATGTTCAGTTTCTGTCCGCCGTCAATCATCGTTGGCGCCGTCGTTGTGTGGAGAGACGCCGCAGTGAGCGGATTGGCGCTCAGCTGTTTCTTCACGATCGGTCCTGTCAGCCACATGTTGGTCAAGACGAGACGTTGCGCGAACGCCATTTCCCCGGCTAGCGCATGCATGAAAGCGACGACATTGTCGTCGAGTTTTAACGGATGAGGATTGTCGTTAACGGCCAGAACCGCGCGCGATAAAATACTGACCGCCGTGTCCGGCGCCGGCGTTGACGAATGCCCGCCCTGGCCCCGCGCCGTCAGCTTTAACGTAACCGAGCCTTTTTCTGCGGTGGAGATCAGCGCGACGGGTTTTTCAACGCCGGGAATGATGCCTTGCACGAGGCCGGAGCCTTCATCCATCGTCCAGGCGAAGCGAACCCCGCGCGCAGCCAACGTTTTCACAATCTTTGCCGCGCCGCCGCCGCCGCCGATTTCTTCGTCATGGCCAAAGAGAAAATAAACATCACGGGAAGGGGTAAAGCCTTCGGCTGCAAGGCGTTCCGCCGCTTCCATCAGCGCAATGATCTGACCCTTATTGTCGAGGGCGCCGCGTCCCCAGACGAGCCCATCCTTGACAACGCCGGAAAACGGCGCTTGCGCCCATTCACCTTCCGTACCCGTCTCAATCGGCACGACATCCAGATGCGCAAGAAAGGCAATTGGTTTTTTGCCCGCGGCGCCGGCGCCAGGCCATCGCAACACCAGCGAGTGGCCATTGACGCGTTCGCGCTCCATGGCGCTATGCGCCGCCGGATAGGTAGTCGCCAGGAAGTCCGCGAACCCGCCAAAGACTTCGGCGTCAGGCGTCCAGTCGCCATCGTCGGAGATCGTTTTAAAGGTGATTGCGCGACTGAGATGCTTCGCGATTTTCTCGCTGTCATAGACATTATAGCTGGCGCTGGTGACCGCGATGTCCGATGCGCTGCCGCTAAGCAATGTCCGACCAACAGCAATGAACAAAAGCCCAAGGAATAGGCCTGCGAGCACCAGGAAGGCATTTTTCATATTTTGAGCTTTCGATTGGGCGCAGTGTGAGTATTAAGGCAGCGTTCTTGTTTATAGTATTTTTCAAATCGCGTCGATGGTGCTAGGCATCCCCCATGACAACATTGCTTTTTTCCCATGCCGTCTTTGGCCGTCACGAAGTCCCGCCGGGCCATGTCGAACATCCCGGCCGCTATCAGGTCGTTGAAAAAGCTCTTGGGGCGGAGGAGTTTGAAGGCCTTGACCGGCGCGCGCCGCCGCTGGCGACCATAGACCAGATCGAACTGGTGCACCCGAAGCGGTTTCGCCTGGCTGTAGAAGAAACCGCGCCAAAGACCGGTCTTGCACAATTTGACGCCGACACCTTTATGGGGCCGTCCTCTTTGGAAGCGACGTTGCGCGCTGCGGGCGGCGCCTGCGCGGCGGTTGACGCTGTATTTGCTGGCGAAGCATCGAATGCGTTTGTCGCAGCGCGGCCGCCAGGCCATCATGCAGAGCCGGAACGGGCGATGGGATTTTGCTTTTTTAACGCCGCCGCCATCGCCGCGCTTCATGCGCGCGGGCACGGGGCAAAGCGGGTTGCCGTCCTCGATTTTGATGTCCATCACGGCAATGGCACGCAGGCCGCCTTCTGGCATGATGAAAACGCGTTTTACGCGTCGTCGCATGAATGGCCGCAATATCCGGGCACCGGCCGGGAGAGCGACCGCGGCGCCTTTGACAATATCGCCAATGCGCCGCTTGCGACCGGCGAAGGCGGCGATGCTTTTCGCCGCGCCTGGGGAGAAAAACTGCTCCCGGCCTTGTCTGATTTCGATCCGGATTTCATCGTCATTTCCGCCGGGTTTGACGCCCACATGGCGGACCCTTTGGGCGGGCTGAACCTTACAGAAGGCGATTTCACCTGGGCGACCCGCGAAATCGCTGGCGTTGCCCGGGACCAGGCGCGAGGTCGCTTGATTGCGGTGCTTGAGGGCGGCTATGACCTGCCGGCGCTGGCGCAAAGCGCGGCCGCCCATGTTAAAGCCTTGATGGCCGCTTAGAAACAACGCCATAAAGCGCGGGGAAAAGGGCGACACAATTCATAATGACAGGCCGGATTATCACTGCGCGCCACGGGCGCCCCGATCTTTCTCGTGATCTCAAGATCACGGCGAAGGAATATGGCGGTTGGTGGATGCGCTATGATGCGAGCGGCCTCGCGCCCGATGAGCGCCCGCCGGAAGGGCTGAAAAAACTTGCGAAAGCTGCGACGACGGTGCTGTCGTCGACTTTACCGCGCGCGATCGAAACTGCACGCCAGGCCACTGGCGGCGCACGGGATGTTCCGGCCGACCCGATGTTCGTTGAGGCGCCGCTGCCGCCGCCGCCCCTGCCAAATTTCGTCAAGCTCAAACCCGGCGCCTGGGGCGTCGTCTCGCGCTCTTTCTGGTTCTGGGGCTATGCCCCGGACGGGGTTGAAAGCCATATGGAAAGTTGGGGCCGTGTACGGAAGATTACCGCGCGCCTTACTGATTATGCACGCGACGGCGATGTCCTGCTTTGCGCCCATGGCTATCTCAACTGGATGATTGATCAGCGCCTTCGCAAAGAAGGCTGGGCGCGCACCGAACGCGCCGGCGGCAATCATTATTGGTCCTGGCGCATTTACGAGCCGCCAGGCCTTAAAGAAAATGTCGAGGCGACCGCGGCGGCGGAGTGAGTGTAATATTGTTCAGCCAGCCTGCTGGCTCAACTCAGCGCCATTGACGTCGACTATGTTTTCAGCCGGGCGCGCGAGAAAGTACCCCTGGCCTTTGTCAACACCCAACGCTCTTAATGTCTCGAGTTCGTTTTTTGTTTCGATACCTTCAGCAACGATCTGGGCGTTTGTCTCACTGGAGTAAAACATAAGTGCACCGACAAGGGCGCGCCGAGCAAGATCAACATCGACATCTCGCGTCAGGCTTATATCCAGT
>JAJFGC010000070.1 GCA_021776345.1 Hyphococcus sp.
CATTTCTATTACTAGGGGAGTATTTCATGAAAAATGCTTACAATCAATGAAAAATGATAGACTGTGGTCTATTTTTATGAAAATTGCTTACAAGCAAAGCCATTGCGGTCGCCTCTCTCAGCCAGACATAGAAGCCATCACCGCTACGGCGGTTAGTTGGACGCCGCCAAGCGCACTTCAAATCGCCAGCACGACTTGATGGCGCAATCGCGCAAAAACGTATTCGCTATTGAAGCCCCCGAAACATCGCAGAATAAACGCACCAACCTAAAGAGCTTTTCTATTATCCAACAAAGCGTGGGCTTGTCGCATAGCTGATTGGATCACTCCACAATCCCTGAACAACAAATTATCGCTAGCGGCGCTCGTCAAACAAAATTCCTCTTTGTTCCTCAATTTTAATAATGGAGTACAAATTAGCGCCGCTGATTGGCGCAATAAAACTCAAAAAGTCGACGTCATTAATTCTGGCGTCTAAAATTCTCCGTAAACGACCAAAATACATTCAAATTTCTGTATTCTTTCCGCAGTAGACGGAATAACAATCGCTACGTCATGCTCAGCTCAACAAACTTAGTTGAGAAAAAGCATGTCGCCGCAATCAATACTCATTGGACAGATCGCAATCGTATTCGTCACGATTGTTTGCGGTGTTTGGATCGCAACGCAGTGGGTCGCGGCGCAATTCGCCTATGACGCCTATCTTGGGCCCGCATGGTTCATCATTCGCGATCAGCCCGTTTACTATCCATGGCGTTTATTTGAATGGTGGTACGCATTCGACGCGTACGCGCCAGGCATTTTCCTGAAAGGCGGAATGATCGCCAGCGGCAGCGGTTTTGTCGCCGCTCTAGTCGCGGCGATCGGATCAGTGTGGCGCGGACGGCAGGCGAAAAATCTCACCACATACGGATCGTCACGCTGGGCGGCTCACAAAGACCTCGCCAAAGCCGGCATGTTGTCACCCTCCGGTGTTTTCCTGGGCCGCTTTGACGATCACTATCTCCGTCATGATGGCCCTGAACATGTGCTTACCTTTGCGCCGACGCGCTCAGGCAAAGGCGTCGGTCTCGTTGTTCCCACATTATTAAGTTGGACCGGCAGCGCCGTCATTCACGACATTAAAGGCGAAAATTGGCGCCTCACAGCAGGTTGGCGCTCGAAATTCTCCTATTGCCTATTATTCGATCCGACGAATGCGTCGAGCGCAAAGTACAACCCCCTTCTCGAAGTGCGCAAAGGCGCCAACGAGGTTCGCGATGTTCAAAATATCGCAGACATTCTGGTTGATCCGGAGGGAGCCTTAGAGCGGCGCAGCCATTGGGAGAAAACGGGTCACGCTTTGCTCGTCGGCGCCATTCTTCATGTTCTTTATGCCGAAGAAGAAAAGACCCTGGCGCGCGTTGCAAGTTTCCTCTCTGACCCGGGCCGTTCTTTCGAGCGCACCCTTTGGGTGATGATGAGCACCAATCATCTCGGAGAGACCGGCGGCGCCCGAACCCATCCCGTCGTCGCGCAAGCGGCGCGCGAACTCATGAACAAATCAGAAAATGAACGCTCCGGCGTCTTGTCAACGGCAATGAGTTTTCTTGGTCTTTATCGCGACCCCACTGTCGCCGAAGTGACATCCAAATGCGATTGGCGCATTGCCGACCTTATCGACGGCGAGAAGCCTGTTTCGCTCTACCTCGTTGTCCCGCCCTCCGACATCTCGCGCACGAAACCGCTCGTGCGGTTGATCCTAAATCAAATCGGCCGCCGGTTGACGGAAAAGCTCGAAGGCGATGCAGGCCAAGCGAACCAGCGCCAAGTGCTCTTAATGCTTGATGAGTTTCCAGCGCTCGGGCGGCTCGACTTCTTTGAAAGCGCGCTTGCGTTCATGGCCGGCTATGGGTTGCGCGCGTTCTTAATCGCCCAATCACTCAACCAGATTGAAAAGGCGTATGGGCCGAACAATTCGATCCTCGACAATTGCCATGTGCGCGTCGCCTTCGCCACCAATGACGAACGCACAGCAAAACGCATATCCGACGCGCTCGGCACCAAGACCGAAATGCGTGCGATGCGGAACTATGCGGGCCATCGTCTAGCGCCGTGGCTGGCGCATGTCATGGTCTCGCGACAGGAAACCGCGCGTCAGCTCTTAACGCCGGGCGAAGTCATGCAGCTCCCCGCGGATGATGAAGTGGTGTTGGTCTCAGGCCTGCCGCCCATCAAAGCCAGAAAACTCAAATACTACGAGGACGCGAATTTCGCAGATCGCGTGACGGCGCCGCCTGCCCTGAACCGTCTTGATGCGCCACCCGCAGACTTCCCGCCGGCCCGTTCGGAAGATTGGGGACGTCAAACACGCGGTGTCGATGCGCGCCTTGCGCAGCCTGGCGTCGATCAAACCACCGGCACGGATGATGGCGGCAAAGAACTCAAACCCGAAATCGCTGCGGCGCTTTCGGTGGAGGTAGAAGGCGACGATCGCGGTGATGATGGCGCCGTCGAGCATGAGACTAGCGATCTTGAAGCCAAGCGCGCGGCCGATCTTGCACGCGCCGCCAAAACCGCAACGCGCGCATACGGCCTCGATAAAGGCGCCCCAAACATCGACCTCATGGATTTTTGATCATGCCCTCCACCAAACCCCGCATCTGGTCATATATCGATCCCTTAAATCACGCCCGCCTTCAAGCGTTGGCGAAGCGTCCCGGCAGCAATGAATCGCAAGTGGTCAATAATGCACTGTCAGCATTCTTTGCGCAGGAACACGAAGTCAAACGTGACGCGGCGTTGATCCGGCGCCTTGATCGCATGACCCGGCAATCGGAAGTTTTAAAGCGCAACCAGATTATCGCGGCCGAAGCCTTTGCGCTGTTCATGCGCTACTTCCTGACCGTCATTCCCCCGGTTCCCGACAAAGACAAGGCCGCTGCGCAAGCGCAAGGCTCAGCGCGTTTTGAGCGCTATATCGAAAGTCTGCAGACGGTGCTTGCAGATGGGGAAACCGTTCTCTTCGCCGCCCTTGAAGACATTATGGTCGATGAGACGGCGTTTTTCACCAAAGACGAATTGATGCGTCTCAATGAGCCCTTACCGGAAAACAGACCGGAAAGGGCGCGAAGTGATGCCTGATATTCTATCCGAAACCACACTCCGTACCGAGATCATGCTGAAGACGGCTATGGGCCCGATTATCGTTGACGCGCTTGCCGATCCCAAAGTGGTTGAAGTGATGGTCAATCCGGACGGCGCTGTCTGGCTTGATCGCCATGGCGAAGGCCGCATCAAAACTGACGCCATGATGTCGGCGTCGGAGGCTGAACGCGTCGTGCGGGTCGTTGGAAGCCATATCGGCCAGGAAGTGACGCGCGCCCATCCAGTTGTCAGCGCCGAACTGCCAGGCGGCGGCGAACGTTTCGAGGGGATCATTCCACCCGTCGTCAGGACTCCATGCTTCGCCATTCGCAAAGCCGCCGCGCAGATATATACGCTCGATGACTATGTGGCGGCGGGAGCGATCTCACCCTTGCGGCGCGACGTTCTAAAAAAAGCCGTTCGCGACAGAAACAACATTCTGATTGTCGGCGGCACAGGGTCAGGCAAAACGACGCTCGCCAACGCACTACTCTTTGAAGTCGCACAGACCGGCGACCGCGTTGTTATTCTCGAAGACACCCGCGAGCTGCAATGCGCCGCGCCCGATCAAGTCGCTCTTCGTACACAAGCCGGGTCGGTGACGATGGCTGATCTTGTGAAGTCAACGCTGCGCTTACGCCCGGACCGCATTATCATCGGCGAGGTTCGCGGACCAGAAGCCCTCGACATGCTGAAAGCCTGGAACACCGGTCATCCGGGCGGGATCAGCACTATTCACGGTAATTGCGGCATTAGCGGCCTGCAGCGCTTGGAACAGCTCTGCGGCGAAGCATCGTCCAATATTCCGCGCACCCTGATCGCCCAAGCGATCGACCTCATCGTTTTCATTTCAGGTCG
>JAJFGC010000008.1 GCA_021776345.1 Hyphococcus sp.
GTTATCCAGCCTGAGGAAATGACATCAACGCCGGTCTCGGCAATGGCGCGAACGGTCTCCACCGTCACATTGCCTGAGGCTTCCAGAACAGCGCGCCCTTGGTTGATTGAGACAGCGCGCCTCATCTCTTCCGTGGACATATTATCGAGCATGATGATGTCCGCCCCGCCACTGAGCGCTTCTTCAAGTTGGTCAAGGCGATCGATTTCCACCTCGATCTTCACCGTGTGGCCGACAGTTCTTTTGGCGGCTGCGAGCGCTTTGGCGATGCTGCCTGCTGCAGCGATGTGATTGTCTTTGATCATCACTGCATCATAAAGCCCGAACCGGTGGTTGGCGCCGCCGCCGCAAAGGACAGCGTATTTTTCAAAAGCTCTAAGGCCCGGCGTCGTCTTGCGGGTGCAGACGATTTTGGCATACGTTCCTTTTACGGCGTCGACCAGTGCCGCGGTCGCTGTCGCGACGCCGGAGAGATGGCCCAGGAAATTAAGTGCGACGCGTTCAGCGGAAAGAATACCGCGCGAGGGCCCCTCAAGCGACAACACAATGTCGCCCTGGCTAAGCCGGGCGCCGTCGCCATTCTCAACGATGACGTTAATCGTCGGATCAACAAGACGGAACGCAGCAAGCGCTGCATCAACACCGGCGATCACGCCGTCTTTGCGGGCGGCGATGACAGCCTTTGAAGTTGCCTCTGCGGCGATGGTCGTGGTTGTCGTTATGTCGCCAGCATCGCCGAGATCTTCTTTTAGCGCACGTGTGACAGCGTCTTCGACAAGTAAGGAAGACAGCGGCGCGGGTGATGAGGAGGGTAGCCTCATTCTTCGTTGTCCTCTTCTTCCTCATAAGCGTCGGTCGCGCATATCTCGGTATGAAAAATCTCTTTCTCGGTTTGGGGATAGTCACTGCGGAAATGCCCGCCGCGGGATTCCTCGCGCATCAGTGCGCCCTGGGTAATCAGCTGGGCGGTGATGAGCGCACTTTTAAGACCGCTGGTCATCTCTTCATGTGTTTCAAGTTCATGCAGGGTTTCGATCACGTCTTCGAGGCTTTCCTCCGACCGAATGAGCGCACACCCCGACGACATGGCCTTGCGCAAGGTTGCCATGGCATCTTTCGGCGCTGGTTTTGATGGCAGCTCCATTCTGTCCGCCGGGGCGCCGGGCTCGACCGGTTGGGAGACTTCTTTCTCGCGCAATTGATCAGCGATGCGCGCGCCGAAGACGACCGCTTCCAAAAGCGAGTTTGAGGCGAGACGATTAGCGCCATGAACGCCGGTGGAGGCGACTTCGCCGACCGCCCATAAGCCTTCAATGGAAGACTTGCCGTCAAGATCGGTCATGACGCCGCCCATATGATAATGCGCGGCCGGGGCGACGGGCACAAGTTCCGTTCGCGGATCAATGCCGGCTTTCTGGCAGGAGGCGAAGACCGTGGGGAAGGCGTCCGGGAAGTGCGCGCCAATCGCCTCGCGGGCATCGAGAAAGGCGCCGCGTCCGGCTTTGACCTCAGCTTCAACGGCGCGGGCGACGATGTCCCGGGGCGCCAGCTCCAGTGCTTTATGATAGGATTCCATAAACCGCGAGCCGTCCTTGTTGACGAGATGGGCGCCGTTGCCGCGCAGGGCTTCGGTCGCCAGCGGCGCAGGGTCAACGCCGATATCAAGGGCGGTGGGGTGAAACTGAACAAATTCCGGATCGCGAATAACCGCGCCGGCGCGGGCGGCGAATGCCATGCCGTGGCCTTGCGCTGGCGTCGGATTGGTGGTGACCGCGTAAAGGCCGCCGAGCCCGCCTGTGGCCATCACGGTTTCGGCGGCGTCAAAGACGGCCCGTTCGCCTTCCTCAACATCGTAGATGAGTGCGCCGCCAACGGCGCCATTATCATCCGTTAACAGATCTTCAACGACAATGCGTTCGAGAATGGCGATATGGCCGCTGGCGCGCGCAGCTTTGATTAGGGCGTCCATGATTGCAACGCCAGCCTGATCGCCGGTGGCATGAACGATCCGGTCGCGGCAATGGGCGGCCTCGCGGCCGAGTTTCAGATTGCCGTCTTCGTCTTTGTCGAACTCAACGCCTAGGCGCTGGAGATCGTCAACCGCTGCCGCGCCGCCATCAACGAGAATGCTGGCCGCTTCCGGATCGACGAGGCCGGCGCCGGCTTCCATTGTGTCGGCAAAATGAAGGTTGGGCGTGTCATCGGGGCCGACCGCGGCGGCCATGCCGCCTTGGGCCCAAGGCGTTGAGCCGCCTTTGCCGAGAGGGCGGGCGGTGATGACCGTCACGGGGCGGGGGCCAAGCTTCAGCGCCGTATAAAGCCCCGCGACGCCAGCGCCAATGATGAGGATGTCAGAGTTAGTCGCCAAATTCTGCTCCGCTCATCCCGGCGAAAGCCGGGATCCATTTTTATTGTCTTTCTGGATCCCGGCTTTCGCCGGGATGAGCGGGATAGAAAATTCTCGCTCAAATAAAAGCTAAACCCGCGCCTCAATCGCGGCAACTTCCGGCGCTCGTTCATGGGTGTACATGGACTGGCGCACCAGCGGCAGGGCGATCATGCGGTCTATGGCGACCCGGGCCTTGTCGATGATTTCTGGGTCGATCTCGACCTTGTGTTCCATCGTCTGCAGGGCGCGTAAAATTTTCGGCAGGGAAATTCGCTTCATGTGCGGGCAGAGGTTACATGGCCGGACAAAGTTTACGCCGGGGTTTTGCAAGGCGACATTATCGGACATAGAGCATTCGGTAATCAGCACGACATGATCGGGCTGGTTGTCTTTGACATAGTTGCTCATGCCGCTGGTAGAGCCGGCAAAATCGGCTTCGGCCAATACGTCCGGAGGACATTCCGGATGAGCCAGAACGATGACGCCCGGGTTGCCTTCGCGGATTTCGCGAATGTCTTCGGCGCTAAAACGCTCATGCACTTCACAAGCGCCGGCCCAGGTGACAATCTTGATGTCGGTCATCGCGGCGACGTTTTTGGCGAGATACTGGTCAGGCAGGAACAAGACGGTGTCGGCGTTAAATTCTTTCGCAGCGTACTCAACAACTTCAACAGCGTTTGACGATGTACAGCAGATATCGGTTTCGGCTTTCACATCCGCCGTAGAGTTGACATAAGTGACGACCGGCGCGCCTGGATATTTTTGCTTCAGAAGACGTACATCCTCGCCAGTGATAGAGGCGGCGAGGGAACAGCCTGCGCGCAGATCAGGGATCAAGACTGTTTTTTCCGGGCACAGAATTTTTGACGTTTCCGCCATAAAGTGCACACCAGCCTGCACGATAATTTCTGCGTCAGTGCGCGCGGCCTCTTTGGCGAGCTGTAAACTGTCGCCGGCAAAATCGCCGACACAATTAAAGATTTCCGGCGTCATATAATTATGCGCGAGAATGACCGCGTTTTTTTGTTTTTTGAGATCGTTGATCGCGGCGATAAACGGCGCATGGGCGCGCCATTCAAGCTCTGGAATGACGTTCGCGACCTTCGGATAAAGGTGATCGGTCTTGGCTTTTACCTCGTCCGTATAGGGCAGATAATTGATATCAGTCTCGTGATTGCCAAAATCAGGCCCAGAAGAATCAGGCATCGTCGCCTCCAGCATTATGCTCAGATAGAGCATATATGGTGTCAAAAAACTGCCCCGCAAGGGGCCGAGATCGGCAAATTAACAAAATATATGTGTGCGTCAACCAATCGGAGGCCTGCCGTTGCCGCTAACGCATTGATACAAAATCACACTTTCGGCATTGTCATCTTACCCCAAGGAAACGTCCTTTCAATCGTTGTAGATAGGTGCGTACGGGCCCGCCCTGGCGTCGATATTGACGGACTAGCCGACGAGCATAGGCGGAGTGATGTTCCGGATCGATACGCCGATCGACGTCGCCCTCTATGGTCCAGTCGTCATAGCCTAAAGCGGCGCAAGCGGGTTCCATCAGCGCCTTGATCTTTTCCAGATCACTTGCATTAAACCATTTCATCCAGTTTTTTGATGCGCTTGAGCGCTTGGTGTGGGCAAAACGTCCAAGGTCGTTCGTCTTTGAAACGCGCCAGCCCAGTTTTTTTTCAATCGCCGAAAAGTTATTTTCGACGGCGTCTTCGTAGCGCAGAATTTCATAAACATACTCATGTCTTTTTAGGTAAGCAGCATAGTCAAGACATAAACGCGCTACTGCTTTAATCTCATATGCCGGATCGTGTTTCCCAGAAAAGATCGACGTATACTCGTCATAGATATCAAAAAAAGTCATCGTCTCATTTTTTTCACGTTGCTCGAGAACACCAGCCCATCGATCAATATCTTTTGTCGTAGCCTGTCCCTTTAGGAGCCAGCTAAAGGGGCGGTACATAAATCGACTGATCACTTCGTCTCTCGGGTCGCGGAGAATAGCAATCCGGGTTGCAAACCGCGGCGCTATTGCGCCACTTGCTAGCCGGTCGAGCATATCGCCTTGTTTGCTCCAATCATCGTACAAGACTTTCATAATGATGGTTGCGCTGGCTGAGGCATCGCCAGCTTTTTCAAAATCTTGTTCCGCCTTGGGTTCCATCACAAATCTGACCGGCGTCGCCGGGCAAGTCGCTTCGATGGATTTTGCAATAAAGGTGGTGCCGGTCTTTGCGCGCCCTAGGACAAGGACATGAGGTCGGGGTGCGCCGGATTGTTCCGCAGCCATGGGTGTTCCTGTATTGGTTATTCGTCAGGAATGGTGCGGGTTTCCCCGGGGTCAGTATACAAGTCACCGCCGGCATTTTTGCGCCATTCGTCGCCTTTGCCATAGGCGCGTTTGGGAACATGAATGCCAATCGCCTGGTCGGCGCCGATAATATCGTCAAGAATTATCTTGCCATTCTTGTCGCCGATGAACCAGTAGGGTGGAAAAGCGGTATTGGTTTTGCGTTTCTTGAAATGTTCCATATGGCGAGAAAAATTCGACACGACCGGATCGGCATCGCCAAGATGCATCACCGTCGCCTTGTCATCGAGTGTCACCCGCCAGGCGAAGTTCTGGATGTTCGTCCAATTACCGGTATGCGGGACAGCAACAACGTCAATCATCAGCCCGCCCATATCAAACACAACCGGATCGTGTTCTGGCGCGATGTCATAGCCGTGAATGCGCGCCATCACGGGATCGTCTTGCGCAATACCTGCCTTGAGGATCGCCTCTTTGACCTGCACCGAGCCGTAAAGCTCAACAGACGGATGCGCACGCAAATAAGCGATTGCCGGCGCCGCCGTGAAATGATCTCCGTGGACGTGACTGACAAAGATTGCATCAACACCGTCATAGGGCGGTTCGCCCTTCAACATGGCGCTCGCAATGTCGTCAGGCACTAGCGTGTAGTTGCGAAAACCTTCTGCATAAAAGGCATCGAACAAAATTTTTGTATCGCCATGGCTGACCAAGACACCTTCATTGCCGAGATAAGTTGCCGTGGCGTGATCGTGGGCGCTGGCTATATCAAATAGAAACAGGCTGGCGACGAGACAGGATGTGAGTTTGTGCATGTTAGGGGGCTCTTAATTGGTGTTTTGCCTATCATCGTCTATTCGCCTGCTCGGCGCAAACGCGGAATGACGAGGCCGCTGGCGGCGCCCTTGCGCAAGCCCTCGCGGTCAACACGGAAGAGCGCCGCCGGTCGGCCGCCTGCTTGTTGGGTGGTTTTGCCGGTTCTTTCGACAAAGCCGGATTTTTCCACCGAGCGGCGAAAATTCTGTTTGTGGAATTCAAAACCGACAATCGCCTCGACGGTGCGCTGAAGCTGGAGGAGCGTGAAGGTCGGCGGCGTCATTTCAAAAATGACGGGACGATATTTTAATTTACCGCGAAGCCGGCCAATGGCGGTGGCGAGAATGCGCCGGTGATCGGAAATCATCGGGGCGCCAATTTCCCGCCGTTCCGGCATCGGCGCTGATGGGGGTTCAAGCCCCGCAACAGCGCGATCGCGCCAAGCCTCAACCACAAGGCCAGCCTCGTACATCAGCTCGTACCGATCGAGGGTTCGCTCTTCCTCCCAGGCGAGGCCGTTGAGGCCAAACGCAATATTCGTCCGCGTTTGCCGCACCGATTGGCGCTGCGTGTCTTTACTGTTGTTAATCCATTGATCAAGCGCCGGAATAATCTTGTTACGGAGAACTGTTGGCTCGCCGCCTCGCCAATCCTCCCACGGAAAGAATGAATACCAGTCCCGCCAGGTTGCATCTGCGGCAAGGAGGTCGGATGGATCTGGCGCCAGCGCCAAATAACCGATGGAAATGACGCGCTCGCTCTTGGGTCTTCCGGCCAGCGCTGCGGCTGGCGCTTCGCGGCCCTGATCGCCAAAAGTGTAAAGCTGTTCAATGAAGCCGAGCGTGATCCTGGTCTGCCGCGTCACCCATTCGCGAATACCGATTTCAAAGGTGCGGTGGCGTTCCGGGTCAAAAGGGCCATAGGGCAGGCCGAGCTCTCCGGCGCGCACACACAAAACTTTGGGCCGCTCGTCGTCAACGGCCGCAAGTACAGCGTTGAGCGCGATCGCAACATTGGTGGCGAGGGAGGTGGGCGGTTGTTTCATGCCCACTCATCTTTGACGGATTCAGGCGGCGACGGGAAGGGTCACAACCTGATTTTCGACGGCGCCGCAGCTGGGGCAAAGATCAAGAATGGCCTCAACCATACGATCTTCCCGGTTCATCAAAGCGTCGGCTTCGGACACGAGCATCAAATTAGGGTCTGCATGCGGGGCGGCGTTTCGCAGGCGGTCAGCAATTCTACGCTCGCAAGTATCTTGCTCAATCGCGCACATCAAAATATAAGCGACCGCCATCGACCGAGCGACCCCCTGATGACAGTGGATAAGGATCGGCGCCCTTGGGTCAGGTTCAGCGCGCCAGCGTTCCGCAATCGCCAGCAGTTTTGCGCAGCGATTTTCGCAATCCATAGGATCACTGGAACGGCTGCAATCTTCAATGAGTTTCAGATGGTTTTCGTCTGGAACACAATCAAATGCCGGCGGTGTCGGTTCATCATTGTCGAGAATTGAAATCACGTAGCCAGGCGCGTATTCCTTAAACGCGACTTCTGCGTGTTCCAATGAACTGACAATTATCATAGGCTCGAAATCTCTTCGCATCCGCTAGCTCGCCGCAATAAATTATACCTCATTCGGTAAAAGATAAATAAGATCTACGACCATGATACGGGAGGGACCCTTAGATCACAGACTCTTGATATCGCGAGTTTGTGTTGAAAATTAACAGTCTTGCTGTTCGCACGCTTTCATCAGCACGTTGAATCGCGCAAGAAATGCGCTTTGCGCCTGACGGGTGGTCATTGTTTTTAGGTTAATCGGCGTGACGCCTCGCGGCGCGCCAAAAAATTTTCGCGCTTCGGTATGATCAAAGCCCGCCAACTGTGTCGCCTCGAAAAACGCGCTGGCGCGGTCGGCGCGCTTGATCGTTTTCTCAATTGTTTCCGGCAGCTTGGCGGCAAGCCCGAAGCGCAAATGAATGGCTTGCTGCAGGCGCCGTTCGATGACTTTATAGTGCCCGCCGAGTTGCGCCTTAAAAGGTGAAATCAGATCGCCGATAACAAATTCAGGACCATCATGAAGAAGTGCGGCAAGGCGCCATTTTACTGGCCAGCCAGGTTTTAATTCGCTGCAAAATTCTTCAACGAGGAGTGAATGCTGGGCGACATTAAATGGCAATGGACCCGATGTTTGACCGTTCCATCTAGCGACCCGAGATAACCCATGAGCGATATCCTCGATTTCGACATCAACCGGCGATGGGTCGAGCAGATCCAGCCGCCGCCCGGACAGCATTCTTTGCCAGGCCCGTGGGGCGGCGTCTTTATTTGCGGTTGAACGCCGCGGCGGCATAGAATTCCTCGTGTTTTGTCTATTGGCGCGACGCGTAGCAGAGCGCCAGGTCTCTCGCAAGCAATCGATAGACCGACCTTGGCGCGCGTCCGGCAGCCTTGATGTCGTGCCTAAAAATTGGGAGTATGCTCCCCGTAAAGAGTTCATTTAAAAGAACCGCAACCAAAGATAAGAAAAAGGCGAATCGCAGTTGGCTGTTCGAAGTGGTGCTGAAATGGCGACCGTTGATTATCACGAAACCGGACAAAAACGCGGCAGCGCCGCATGGCTTTACGCCCCGATTATTTTGATTTTGTTTCTTGGCGGAGCGCTTTCCGTTGGTGCGTATTTTTATACCGAACCGCAGCTCACGATGCTTGAATCGCTGGTCGCAGGCTTTGGCGGCTTGGCAGCGCTAATCATCGGTCTGATAGCGGCTGCGATTGGCATTATCATTGGTCTCATTGGTGCGCTCATTGGCCTTGTCGCCGCTGGCGGCGCCGTCGCGATGACCTTGTTCATTGTCGCATCGCCGATCATTGCGATTATCTTGATTGTCTTATTGATGCGACGCCCGAAATCCTGCCCTGATCCAGCTATTCACGAGTAGCAACGGATCAAGTCAGTGAAGGGGAGAGAAGAGCCGCTTTTCGAAAGAAAAGCGGCTTTTATTTTACTCAGATTTTTCTGTCTCTTGCGGCTTTTCCGATTTTCCGATCTGGCCAAAGATCGCGCCGATGGCGTCGCTGGCAAGGTCTTCCTCGGTTGAGGCGGAGCCGCCATCGCCGCCGCCGCCATCGCCGCCGCCTTCCTGTTCGTCTTTTTTCGGCGCGCCGAATATTCCCTGTATAGCGCGCAAGGCTGTATCCTCGGGCGTTTCTTCTGTTGGTTCGGCGTCTGCGTCTTCGGCAGGGGCGTCGCCTTCCGCTGGTTCTTCGTTGCGGTTGCCAAGGCCGCCGAGCAGCCCGCGAATCTGTTGTTCGGCGCCGGAGCGGATAAGCGATTCGGCATCAATCCCGATGGTAGGGTTGGCGAAGGTGCCGCCGATACGTAGGGGGATCGCAATCGTGCGGCCATCAACGCCGTCAGCTGTTGTTGTGGCGCGGGGCGACAGTCGCAGATCAATTGTCTGCTGCGGCAAATTGATAGCGCCATTACCAGACATCGTAAGGTAAGGACCGTTCAATGAGATGGTCGGGGCGTTGACCAGCCCATCGGTAATTTTGAAGTTCGACAAAAATTCGGAGAAATCGGTCGTCTCGTTTGCGCCGCGTGCTTGCGTAACCGCTTGTGACAGCGCTATTGGATTAATGCCGTCCTGAAACGCCATCACGGCGCGCGCCATCTTGGCGATATTCACGCCTTTGAGGGCGCCGTTCGCAATATCAAACCCGCCATCGCCATTGAGAGAATCCATGATTGCCGCCTGGCTGGCGCCAGTTGCGGTGAAGTCAAACTTGAACGAGCCGAGCCCTAGCAAATTATCGTGTTTTAAAAGGTCTAGAGAGAGCGGCTGGGCGTTAACTGCATTCATATCGAGATTGCCGGAGAAGGAAGGCGTGCCGCCGCCGACGTTCACAACAAGCCGGCCGGAGCCTTGCCCGCCATACATGGCAAGTTCGGGAATGTCCGCGGTCATCCGGCCGTTCTCAACACGCAGCTTTAAACGGCTCTCGCCAATCTCAAGGTCGTTTAAAAAAATCGCATCCGTCGAAATGTCGAATTCCGCATCGATATTGCGCAAGGACGTAAAGTCCATTGTCGCGGTGGACCATTCGGGAAAGCCTGCCGAAGACTGTGTGGACGGCGGCATATACGGTCGTAGGTCGAGTTTCTCGGTCGATAAGACGCCACCGGCTTTTGGCTTGGCGCCCGCCCAGTTGAGATTAAGGGCGCCGTCTGCATTGATATCGTCGAAGCTAATATTGGCCCCGGACAAGCGTAGCGCATCGCCGCCGCCATCAACGTCGCCGGAAAAGGCCAGCCGATCAAAGCCCGGCGCATCAGCCAGCGCAGTCCCAACGAGCGCTGCAAATGCCGGCAGGTCAGGAGCGTTAAAATCAATTGGCCCATAATAGCGCAACGCGTCTTTTGTCTCGACAGTAAGATCGGCGCCGGCGGTGGTCTTGCCGATCGTCATGTCGAGTTTCAGATTGCTCGGCTCGTTTGCCATAATATTGGCGAGGTTGGTCAGCACGATATCGACTTTCGTCGGCTCGCCCTGAAAGACCATGTCGCCTTCAACTTCGAGCGGCTCGTTCAAGCTTTTTAACAAGATACCGAGATTGATATCGCTTGCCGTATAGGTCTTGTTTGCTACGCCGTCGCGGAACTGCGCCTTGCCGCCGATGATGCGAACATCGCCGAGGCGGACATCGCGAAAGCTGCGATTGCCGGCAGCTTCCTCCGTTGCCGGAGTATCGGCTGGCGCGTCGCCTTCTGCGAGGTTCCAGTTAACGGCGCCATTGGCGGCGCTTGCAAGGTTGATCTCCGGTTGCGTCAGGACGAAGCGATCCACTTCAACCGAGCTCGACAGGAGTTTGAACAGATTGACGCCAATATCGGCCTCGGCGACTTTGACTAAATAGTCGCCTTCGAAGCCGTCAGCGTTCGCGATGATCAATTCTTCCACGTGAAACGCCGCGCGAGGCAACAGCTTGAACGAGAGTTCATCACCAATTGTCACCTCACGGCCTGTAGCGTTCGAGGCGGCAGCTTCAATGCGCGGTTTGAACGCCGCCGTCGGAACAATACCGGGTGCGAAAACCAGCACCGCAAGAATGACGGCGACGACAGCAACGAGAAAAAAAAGAATGCGGCTCATGGGGGACCTTGCAAAATTACGATGGTGACAGCTAGCTCTAGTCGATTGAGCGCTCAAAATAATAGGGCGGCGCCCAGAACACCACACCATAAAGGCGCCCTTGTGACGCCATGTCGATAAAGTAATCAAATCATTGGGAAATTTCTTGGGCGGTTTCGTGATTTTTGGCTATGTCGCCGCATCATGCAGCGACAATCAATTCTTAGACCGGCGCTCTAGCCTAAACGGATGGTGAACAGGGTCTCATTTTCAATACTTGGCTGCCTGGCCGCGACTGGTTCGCGCTTGCCTTGGGCGTTGCTCCTGGTTCCGTTCATCGCCTGGAATGTGCGCCAGCCTTGAGACGGGCTCGACCGACGCCGTGGTGATTATTCTTGTTGGCTTTGTCTTGGGCATTTTCCGGTGGTGCTGATCGCGCGCGCGGCGTTGTCGCTTGACGGTTGGCTCATGAAAACGCTGGCGCGGACGGAAGCCTCAGGTCCCGGATCGACGGCCCACATTGTTGCTCCCGCCAAAGGATAACCCCCGTAATACTTGGTGTTATATCTGACAAATCCAAATCATAAGGCTGAGTGATCCGCTGCGCGAAAATCGTTTTGTGCGTATGCTTGCTCAGTCTATCCTTCGTCGTTGTCAAAAAAGGAGAAGTAGGCATGAAAAGAATCGCCGGTCTATTTGCGCTGGTCATCATTGCCGCCGCTAGCACAATGCCTGCGTGCGCCGAGTTTACTGCCGAAACGGCGCATGATTTCCTTCAAGCGCAGGCTGCAATTTACAGTGACGCGAGCGAGGAAAATGTGGAGCGATTCGTCGCCTTTATGAGCGACGATATCACGGACGTTCATTTCGCTTATGGCCGCGAATTTTCTGGCAAAGACCACTTTCGCAAAAACATGCCGCAAAAAGCGGCGGCGCTCTTGTCCTATGACTGCCGAATTTCGCAGATCATGATGGGAACGAATGTCGCCGTTGTCGCCTATCATGAACGGACTCAGGAAAAGAAAGCGGATGGCGCAATCCGGAATTATTCAGGGCGCACGATCATGGTGATTGAATTCAATGATGACGGTCTCGTCACGCAGCTTCGCCGCTATCAGGATTGACGCTGGGCGATTCGTTAGCGTTCGGCGGCGCATACACCAAGGGAATATATGCGAATAAAAGCGCATATATCCCCTTGGCGTATGCCCAAGAATCGGCTATTTCGACAGCCGATTCGACTCCGAACCCGGAGTCCGGCCATGAGTAGCGGATATGTCGATTATCATTTGGATAGCACGCATAGCTGTGCAAGCGCTGTTGGGCTACCTATTACCAAGGCTGCTGATTGCTTTGGGTGTTCCCCTGGACGATTGGATCGTCGATGTGTCGAGTGAGCTTCTCGACATAAATGTCGGCGCCGGTGACGCTGTTTGGGTTGCCACAGCAATTGCTTTTGCGATTTTGGGGGCCGTTGAAGCGAAATGGCGGCTAGCAAAAAAACTTTACGATAATATTGCAATACTGCATGAAACGCCGACGAAACCGACTCAAATCAAGAAAATCTCGCAGCCGGCCACTCATGTGAGCACCTCAACTGAAATTCCAACGCCTATCGATGACGTTGTCTTGAGGCAGACCCAAAAATTTCAAGCCGCTTATATGCGCTTACAGGAATTGGAAGCGAGGGCGGCGAACTTGGAGGGGATTGAGAAATCAATTATCGAAACACGTCAGAGAATAGAGGAACGCATTAATAATTCGGAGTTTGTTCGGGGTAATAATACCTTATGGAGATCGCGGTGGACTAACCAAATTGCAATTGATATCGACAGTCATCGGGATACGTGCCGAGCGCTTCAGCAGTTTATGAAAGATACTCTCGACGTTGAGGAAGACCTATCCGAATTACCCAACCTCAAAAACGACCGCACAGCGCACGAAGATTTACCAATTCTCGAACGATTGCCAGAAGCTGGATGGAAGTTAGAGTATCGCAGGTTGTACGACCGCCACCTAAACGTGATGCAAAAGCTACAACAATTCAAAAATCGGTATGCTAGAGAAATTCAACAGCAACGGCAGACAATGAAAGAGACGAAGCCACCGGAGGATTCTGGGAACTGAATGTCTCGCGGTAAACATCTCAGCCTTGAAGAAGCCCGCAAAGAGGGGCTTCTCGACCAATTCGCCAAAGAGCATCCTAATGAGGCGGACACTGATCTTTTTGATCGCCTTATGAAAGCTATGGCCTCGGGAAAGACGCCAGAAGAACCGGAAACATCAGGTGACCCCGCTTCCGAAGATTGAAGCGGTATTCAAACTCGCCGAGATAATTCGGCAAATGTTGCGGTGAAACCCATACATGCGTCCCGTTGATGCCGCGCTTCACCCATGACCAGAAACCTTCAATCGTGTTGGTGTGGATGTTGCCGCTAACATATTCACCCTTGCTGTGATTTACGGTCCCGTGATTGTAGCCGTAATCGACTAGGTTCGAGAATGCGCGCGCTTCGTCGGTCGCAACAGACGCACCGACATTGACCATGTTTTCAAGCGCCATCGTTACAGTAGCTTCGCGGCGGTTGGGAATGACTTGCGTAATGACCTCGCCTTCGCGCTCAACGGCGCCGAGAACAACGACTTTATCGTCTTGGCCTTGCTTGTCCTTGCCGCCGATGAATGCCTTGTCGGCTTCAACAACCTTGCGGCCACGCCCGCCGATGGGGCCGTTGCCGTCTACCCAGCCCATGTACTCGCGGATTTTATGAGCGATGCGCCAAGCGCATTTATAGGTGACGCCAAGCTGTCGCTGGATTTCCTTTGCGGAGACGCCGTTGCGCGTCGCGGTGAAAAGAAACATCGCGTAATACCACTTCTGGAGGGGTGTTCTGGAGCGCTCAAACGGCGTTCCGGCCATCGGGTGAATGTGGTGGCCGCAGTTGCAGGTGTAGGCAGGGTGATTCGCTAAACGGTGAAAAGCGCCAATTTCGCCGCAACGCTCACAGGCCGGTTCCAAGCCATATCGGGTGCGGAAAAGGTGGTCCAAGCAGGCGTCATCATCGGGGAACTGCTTGAAAAACTGCTGGATATTCATCGTCTT
>JAJFGC010000071.1 GCA_021776345.1 Hyphococcus sp.
GCGCGACGCCGGTTACAATGTCCGCGATGCTGTCAAGCGCGGCGTCGAATTGAGACTGCGTCCGGTGCTGATGACCGCAAGCGTTGCGATATTAGGCCTTGTCCCGATGCTCCTGTCGACGGGCGTCGGCGCTGAAACGCAGCGGCCTCTGGCTTCGGTCGTTGTCGGTGGACTATTAACTTCGACCGCACTCACATTGATTCTGTTGCCAGTGATCTATGAATGGATGGAAACGCGCGGGCGAAAGTCGCAGGCGTCACCCACCAGCGGCGATCTCGAGCTTGCCAGAGCTCACGCAAAAGCGGCGGAATGAAAGGAACCCTATGATGATCGAGATAAAGGCATTTGTTCACCGCAGCCGGGCCGCGAGCGTCGTTCGCGCCCTGCGAAAAGGTGGTTTCACCAATATGACGGCGGTTGACGTCAAAGGCATGGTCAAGGCCCTCGACGAAAAAGAGCAACAATACTCAACAGAACTCGGCGATCGCGTCATCACCGAAGTGAAGCTTGAACTCGTTTGCGAGGATGATCGGCTTTCGGACGCTGCGGACCTCATTCGAGCAAATGGAAAAACCGATATGGAAGAATCGGGATTCATTTATGTGAGCAAGATCACTGAGGTGATTCCGATTTGAATTTCCTAGTTCTGGTCTCGCAATTCATTTTATTAAGATTGAATTCCGAGCGGGCGATTGCGCAATCTTCCTGCGTGTATAATTGTCCGGCGTAACCAGAAGGAGCCGCCGGGTTCATCCCCCAAAGCCCGGCGGCTCTAGCATACCCCGTATATTGTGACGTCGAAAAATAGTGGAGAACTAAACGCTCGTGATACGAATGATCATCACCTCACCGGACAAAAGCCAAGTAGATGAATTGAAACTGCTTGCAGGGAGTTGCGACATTGCGTTACTGCAGCGACCAATGCCTGCTCACAGTGAGGGCGCTTTTCTTGAATTGACCTTTGACATCGGCATTCGCGACGAGTCGCAGTATTATGCTCAATTGAGTTGCGCCTCTATGGTGGGAAGGCCGCGCTTGTGATGGCCTATCTGCTGAATGCAATTCTCGGTGTATTGCCCGTAACCGTTTTTCTGGCGGCATTGATTCATTTCGATTCCTTCAAACTCGTGCCATTAAAAACCGTCGTCTATGTAACGGCTCTGGGCGCTGCCGCCGCGATCGCTGCGTATTTTGTGAATAGCGCAATGCTCACGCAGTTTGCTATTGAGCTCGCGCGCTATCGCCTTTTCGTCGCGCCGCTGATTGAGGAAATGCTCAAAGCATTGATCATCATCGCGTTGATGCGGACAAATCGGATCGGTTTTGCGTTTGACGCAGCAATTTTGGGATTTGCAGTCGGAACCGGCTTCGCGGTCGTCGAAAATTTCTATTATTTGCAAGTTCTCGGAGTGGATCAAACCGCCGTGTGGACAATTCGTGGATTTGGCACAGCTATTATGCATGGCGGCGCGACAGCCATTTTCGCGATGGCGGCGCATCTGTTGACTGTCACGCAAGCCAGACCGAATCCATTTTTCTATATACCGGGGTTCATCATTGCGATCACAATTCATTCAGGGTTCAACTACTTTCTTGAATTCCCGGTCACCTCCACAATTTCAATGATGCTCATTCAGTCCGCAGCACTTACAGCACTGTTACGGCGTGACAAAAAATCGATCCATGATTGGATTGCCATTGATTTTGACCACCATCGCATATTGCTGGCGCAGATTCGTTCGGGCAACTTTTACGAGGGGAAGCTCGGGATGCTCGTCAACGAATTGCGGAAAAGATTCGATTCCGACATTGTCAATAAGATTATCTCCTATATTGAACTGCATACAGAGCTTGTTCTTGCTGCCGAGGAAATCCTGATCGCCCACGAACGGGGTGAGAAGACTGCTATCTAGAACGAGATGAAAGAAAAACTTTCATCGCTCGATGCGGCAGAAATTGAAATTGGAAAAACAAGTCACTTGGTATTGCGAGCGCATTTACAATTTTCCCGCCACGAATTGTGGGAACTCTATATGTTAGAAAAAGAAGCAGGTTTTAAACATCCGCATGTACATGGTGTCGGATGATGCGTTGTCAAAGTCGCCTAATTCGAAAAGACATAATTGCATTAACCTGTGATCAGAAAGCCAATCGTGACACCGTCATTGTTATAAAAGCCAAAATGTACACTGCAATTTTCGACGAATTTGGAGTGTGCTTATTTCAAACTAAATACAGGGAACGCGCCGCATGAACGGTCGGGATACGCATGTAGACGCGTCACATGACAATGAACACCAACATGATGATGCGCTCAATGTTCTGCTAGCAGGGCGCGCTGAATTAGTTTTTTCGCTTTTATGCGGCGCGGCGCTGTTAATCGGGTGGTTGGGGCCGAGGATCGCCGCACTTCCCCAAGGCGTTGCCTTTGGTTTTCTCGTTGCTGCCTATTTTTTCGGGGGCTATTTTACGCTTAAGGAGGCAATCGGCAGAATTGCGCGCGGCGCGTTCGAGATTGATTTTCTGATGATTGTGGCGGCGGTTGGAGCCGCATTACTCGGCGCATGGGCAGAGGGCGCGCTTCTTCTGTTTCTCTTCAGTATTGGTCACGCTCTTGAAAATTACGCGATGACGCGCGCGCGCAATGCAATTTCGGCATTGGCAGATCTTGAGCCAGATGTGGCAATTGTGCGCCGAAATGGGCAAGAACAATCGCTTCCCATTGCCCAGCTGATACCGGGCGATATCGTTATCATACGCTCGAATGACCGCATTCCGGCGGACGGCTTTGTGACAAAGGGAGAGAGCGGCGTTAACCAAGCGCCAATAACCGGCGAAAGCGCGCCTGTCGACAAATCGCCGGTTGACGACATTGCCACTGCGGCCGGAAATACCGACGCGGTGAAGGCGGCGCACAGAGTTTTTGCTGGATCAATAAACGGGACCGGAAGCCTTGAAATTCAAGTAACGAAGCTGTCATCAGAAACGACTTTGGCGCGTGTCGTAAAGCTGGTCAGCGAAGCCGAGACGCGACAGTCACCGACGCAGACTTTCACCAAGAAATTCGAGAAGATATTTGTCCCTTGGGTTATTCTGCTCGCGCTCGCGACGGCGTTCTCCTGGCTTGTTATCAATGAGTCGCCGGCCGAAAGTTTCTACCGATCGATGGCTGTACTGGTTGCTGCAAGCCCGTGCGCGCTCGCAATTGCAACGCCAAGCGCCGTCCTAAGCGGTGTAGCTCGCGCCGCCCGCGGCGGCGTTTTGATCAAGGGCGGCGCGCCGCTTGAGGCCTTGGGCCGGCTTGACGCGATTGCTTTCGACAAAACCGGGACGCTGACCCGTGGTGAGCCGCGCGTCGTCGAAATTTTACCCGCTATCGGTGTTCAGGAAGCCGAACTGTTGCGTGTGGCCGGGGCAGTCGAAGCGCTCAGCGATCATCCGCTTGCCGAAGCCATCGTAGAGGATGTTCGCAAGCGTCTGGGCGATATTGAACGTGACGCGACCGAGTTCAAAAGCATCACCGGGCGCGGCGTTTCAGCAAAGCTTGATGACAAAGTTGTTCATATCGGAAAACAGGTGCTCTTTGAGGAGGTTGATGG
>JAJFGC010000072.1 GCA_021776345.1 Hyphococcus sp.
GACGAGGCGGCGGCGGTTCTCGAGGTTTTCGACTTCCACCATCGACGGCATTGGCAGCGTCGTATGAGCCGCCGTCAGCGCGTTCATATTGTAAATTTCGCCATTGGCGGTTTTTCGGCCATGAAAATCGCGCCCATACCACGAGGCAACTCCGACCCGGCTATAGCCTGGTTCTTCCGCAGGCTGATACCAGCGACCATTGACCTTGTATGGCTTTCCTATCTTGTAATGAGGGGATGGCTCAGCGCGGTGACTGGAGGTTGTACTACAGCCGGCCACGATTAAAGCCACTGCAAACAGGGCAAATACGCCAATCGATCTATCAAACTGTAATCCACTCATACCGGTCCGCCAATGCCTATACGATTATAATAACAAGTCAGTCCGACCGAGGCCACAACGTCATGGAAATCCTTAATCTTGCGTTAACTCTTTGCCCGGTGGCGTGACCAAAACCAAAGCAGCCCCTTAGCCTTGTCATTTCGATTTGGGGCGCTAGAACCCGTTGCACGTTTTTCGGCGGCGCCCGCGTGGCGCATCACCCGGTACGGAGGGGTGGCAGAGTGGTCGAATGCGGCGGTCTTGAAAACCGTTGAGCGTGTGAGCGTTCCGTGGGTTCGAATCCCACCCCCTCCGCCAGCCTTTTCTGATAAAGCTATGATTTTTTTAATAATATTCCAAAGCCATAATAGCTCACTAAAGATCTCCGCCCGGCAACAAGACCTCGGAATACATTTGAAATCTTATACGCGCAAAAGGCACCGGCGTGATTTCCAATGTTAACACTTCTGACAAAGAAGCACTTGCGAGGGCGCCATAGCCCGCGTGGAAAATCCTCACATTTGAGCCAAGTGAGTAAAATTCGTCGGTGATTTATCTTGCACCACACTCATCCGAATCTGGTCAGGATAGGCCTGCACTATGTCGCGTCGCACCGGCAGACTCTGAGTAATGTAAATCATATATCTGAGTTGGATAAATTTTACCGTGAAGCCGTAAACCGCCGAGTTTCAGGGTGCCAATCAGATTTTCCAGCAGCCATCTCACTCTGCCTCCAGGATCTTAAACAGCGCTTTTTCGGCTTCCGTCACGTCGCCCCAGGGCGTGTTTTCAATCCACGGGCGATCGTCCTGCATGCCTTGAAACGACCAGTGCTGATAATCAGACAACACCACATCCGGAAATTCCTCGCTCATCCGTTTGTGGTGCAGACGGATGATTTCGGCGCCGCGCGCTCCCTGATAAAAGTCTTTGTAAAACGTCACATATTGCGGGTTTTTGGCAAGCTCCCGGTCCAGCGTATCATGCGACGAGCCTTCATATTGACCGAGGAAATAGGCGCCAAAATCGGCGGCAATCGCCGCGTGCTTTTTGCTTTGATCAACGACCCAGGCGATGTTTTGTTGCCGCGGCGCAGCGGCAATCATGAAATCATAAAGATACCGCGCCAGCGCCTCGGGGTCGTCGTTAAACCGGCGCACCCATTCAGCGCGCCATTCAGCGCCGCGTATGCCGGCGCCAAACAGGCCGGCGCCAGTGTCATGAAACAGGCCCCGATAATACCCGGTCGTCGCCACGCCAAAACGCGACATCGGTTGAGCATATGCCCCGCCCTGATAGTCTTTAACCCCTTGCAGCGGGCCGCGGCTTTGATCGTCCCACGCCGTCTGCGAGCCGATGACCATGGTCCATTCCTGATCGGAGCGCCCGGCCTCGGCGAGCGCCTTGGCCATCGCCTCGCCGAGCCGTGCGGAAAAATAGCCATAGGCGCCGCGCGACGGGTTGGCCGGATAGACCGAGCCGGTCCGCTCTTTCAGCGCGCGCGTTAACGCCCAGAACCATTCCGTGCCGTAGGAAAAGCCGCCGCCCCAATGCCAGGTCTCGTTGCCGATCTCCAGATAGAAATGCTTCCCGGCCGGGTAGGCCTGGGCCGCCATGGCCGCGACCACCGCGCGGGCGTATTTATCCCATTCAGGCGAGGCGTCGATCGCGTCAAACGCGGCGGCGATAAGATCAACACGCGCCGGCTGGCTTTGCATGGTCGCGAGGGTGTCATTTAAACCCGCCGGCGCGCCAAGACGCGCCGGGGCGTTCAGCCAAAGCTCAACGTCCGCCTCGCGCGCCAGAATAAAATGCGCCTCCAGCGGCACGCCGTTATCCCAGAACATATCATCAAGCACGGAAAACTGGTCGATGCTGGTTTGCGGCGCCGACGAGCCGAGCCAGTCCATGGTGCGGATGATTTTGTATTGACCGGCATAGTCCAGAAATTTCGGCGTGAATATCTGCCCGGCCTTGAACAATTTCTCATGCTCGGCGCGGTAAATCCGCAGATTGCGCATGCCGCCGGCGCCAATGCCGGCAGCATCAAGCCCGACATAACCGGCCCGGACATTGCCGTCATAGGTCTCCCGCATGCGGGTCGGGGTTTCAAGGGTGACCGGGCCGTCAGCGCCGGCGAACTTTCGCTTGAGGCGGCCCGCGCCTTCCCACTCATAAATATAATCGCCGATATAAGGCTCTTTGTTGTAGACGGCGCCATAGCGAATAATGCCAAGGCCAATATCACCGCCGCCGGCGAGCAGCGTTTGCGTTTCACGGTCAAATTGCGCCGGGGTGACGTCCGACCCGAGCCGGTAGGCAAGATTGATCAGCGCATCCTCACCGGACCACTCGTCAAATCTGTTAATGCCGAGCTGCCATTTGACGCCGTCTGCGATTGGCGGCGTTGGCTCGACCGGGCCGGGGTCAGGGGTTGGCTCTGGGTCAGGGGCAGGGTCCGGGGTTGGGCCCCCGTCTGACGGCTGATATCCCGCTTCCATCGCCATCTCTTGCGCGACATTTACCACCGGTATCACCGCACCGTCGCCATCCCAGCCTTTGAAAGAATTGGTGTCGATTTGCCAGAGCACACCGATAGTCGGACGCTGTGCAGCTGTACCAGCGATGCCGGCGGCGCCGCCTAGCCACAAAATAGCGGTGAGCAGAACCGTTATTATTCTAGGCGTTCCGGTCATTTTTTCACAGCAAGAATTCCTGTAGCGCAGATTTTTCAACATATCATTCGAAGGGGAATAAAAATGTAAGTTCGATGCGCGTTGGATTGAAGCCGTCGCCCTAAAACCAATACCTCTTACCCAGTCGTTGGAAGAACAGCGGTGTCGAGTCCGCCTGCATATCAATCGACCACTCTAACGTCTCACCAAGCGTCGCAACTGCTGACTGTTCTTCAATTGCATAGCCCGTGCATTCAATTCTAACCCAAAGGCTGGCCGATTCGGATCGTGCTGGGACTCCCGCGTGGATTAGTAATAAATCGCCGTTTCGGCGAATTGTTCCGCCCGCTGACCGAAACAAATTCCAGGTCTCATTCGTATCTTCATTATGTAGTCGACCACGAATCTCCCCTTTACGTATTAGTGTATCGATATCAGATGAAAAACCTTCGGTAAAATTGATCTTGAGGTGGACATCATATTTAGCTGCTTCGGTCCGGTTTTGAACCTGATAAACAGCGGCTTCATTTGGGGAATATGCCGCATTGATAATTCGGGCGCCCATGCCGGCTTGACGCGTCTCTGCAGGCTGCAAGCCTGGAAGATTATCATTTATGGATTCAATACCGCCCGTGAGATCTCCCGGGATAGCCGTCATAACCACTGCGAGCAGGCCAAAGCCCTGGGCAAAGGCGCCCTGCCTTGTGATTGGCTGGAAATAAAAAATCGAAACCGCGCCAAAGACCGTCACGCCGATGACGACCATCCATAAGGGAATGTCGCTAAATCCGAGTATCGTCCCAAGCTGTACCACCCATTGATTGATGGTGAAGAGCGCGGACGCTTCGCCTTGCTGCTGGTAATCCGTGACTAGAGCAGCAATGATGCCAGTAGCGCCCGCGAGCCCCAATCCCGTAATGTCTCCTATTCCAAATTCGCCCGGCGATTTGAATCCCCGTTTAACGCCATACATAATCATACTCCTCAAGAATTACCCCAAGGTACACTTAACCACAAAGCTGCGTCGACTTTAAGTAATTTACAGCTCTGAAGCCTCACATTTTGGCGGGTTTTGGTCTGACGCCGCCGAAATCTATGTCGAAGAGGTGTTCAAGGCTGGTGCGCGATAGCCCATGTTTTACAAAATCATAGGGGGTTACATTCACCGCTTTTAGGAGGGCGCGCTCAATTTGCAGCCCATCTCCATTTTCTCTTGGCGTGACATCTAAATCGATGAGGTTGATACAGCCGAGGTCCTGCTCAAATGAAGAAATTGTCTTGAGCCCGCCCCCGCAAACCCAGCCAAGGGCTATCCGGTTGACGCCTTCATGGGCGACGATAAGCGCGGTTTTCCAACGATGTTGGAAAATAAGATTTTCAAGAGATGCGATAATTCGCGCCTCAGCTGCAGCGAATAGCTCGCCGTCCGGTAAAAAGGCAGCATCGGGTTCGCTCGCGCCGTCAAACGAGTAGGCGAGGCGCGCGGCCAATTCTTCTCGGGTTTTGGCTGTCAGCCAGCCGCTTTTTAGCTCTTCCAGCCCTTCACTGATCATTAAATCTGGTGAATGGCGGCGATTTGCAAGAACAATTTCCGCTGTTTCAAGCGTGCGCGGAAGACCTGAGTAAACCGCAAAATCAAAGTCAATATTATGCAAGGCGTCTCGCGCCGCTCCGGCTTGTTCCCGGCCCTCTTGTGTCAGTGAAACTTGGCGCGGATCGGTCATCTCTGCGGTGAAATAATCGACATGACCGTGCCGCATTAGATAGATCCGCCGACGCCCTGCTCCATCCATAACTTAACCGCCTTGGTGATAATTCTCAGCGGCCTTAGCCAAATTTCCGGCGAAAGGCCAGAAATCGCTCAAAATCGTTTGGTTTGAGGCTCGCCTGATGGGGATTGCGATGCTAAAGTCTCCACTTACTGGGGTTTTTTCGTGGCAGAGGGGAAGACAGATCGCGATGGGGTTGCGTTCTCCGACGCTTTTTTCCGGCGCTTTTTTGTGTCTGGCAATAGCGTTTACCGTTTACTTCAATGTTGTCATCCGGATAAATCCGGATGCTGCGCAGCAACGGTTTGAAACCCTCTACGAAGCGGGTTCCCTCCGTCGCGCCGCGCCTCATGGTGAGCGCACGATCGCCATGCGCCTCAAACGCAATGAAAGTGCGAATGACGTTGCCTCTTTAAAAATAAAAACTGCAAAGACCCAACTCGCTCGTAAAAAATATGAACGCGGCGCAACGCTTATGCGTGATGGTCTCGCAACGCCGTGGGGTAAAGCGCTTGACCGACGATCCCGGATTGAAATCGAAAACCAACTTGCCCGCGCCTATATTCGTTCTGGCAAAATAGAAGACGCTGTTTCCATTTACGCATCGTTTCTGGAACTTGCTGGTGACGCAGCGTCTCACGGCGACACACGCGCAACCGAGGGTATCGAGGCGCTTTATGCGGAATTACTGGCTGATGCAGACAGTGAATTCGCTGGCGCGTTAAACCACACTGACGCTTATGACATCGCCGCGAGCAGCGTTCAGCAGAAACTTGCGACAGCAAGCCATATGGCGAGCCTTGGTGGTTATTATGGCATGCAGGCGGGGTCGGAATACGCCGCTGCCGGTCTATTGTCGTCCGCTTATGAGACGCGCAAGGAAATACTTGGCGGCGACCATCAAGATACGGTTCAGTTAACGCTGATCCTCGGCCCGCTTTACGCCAAAATGGGAAGACTTAAAGACGCGGAAAACCTGTATCTGGATGCCTTTCATGCACAAGAAAGAGTGAAAGGCCCTAACAGCCCAGATCTCAGTCTTTACATTAAGTTGCTCGCTGGCGTTTACGAGAAACAAAATCGTTTCACAGAAGCACAGGCGCTGTACGAGCACATGCGTCGCCTGTTTCGAGACGCCTTCGGCGCTCAACGCTACGCAGTCAATCGGGCGCAGGATCGGCGTGTTTATATAAATAGACCGGTATCTCAATTCTTCCCGCTGGAAGAAGAATATGCGCCAAGCGATCTTGTTTCCGCTGTTGAATATTCTGTACCGGCCAGCAAGTTGCCAGCAATCGACGAAATGAAGTTACGGCTGGCGCCGGATACAAACGCGGACGCGCGTGAGGCAAACCTTCCTGTTCGTCTCGCGCAGTTAATCTCTTTGTGTCGGAACGAATCCGGCGAGCGCATTTCGCTGCGTTCTGGTTATCGATCTTATAAAACCCAATATATTTTGTTTGAGCGAAATGGCGCACGCGGCACGGTAACACCCCCTGGTATTTCTGAACACCAAACCGGTCTTGCCGCGGATATCAACGTTAATGATCGGTTCATGCGCCAAAGTGATCGCGCGTTTCAGTGTTTTGAGGAAAACGCGTTTCGCTTCGGGTTTATATTATCCTATCCGCCCGGCAATAATTATCTTCCCGGTGAAGACAGTTATGAACCCTGGCATTGGCGTTATGTCGGTGTTCAGACAGCACAGCTTTATCGGGAAGCGGGGCCTTACAATCAACCTCAGGAATTTCTCGCCGCCCTGCCTTGCTATCAGGAACGTGCGATCAATGGCTCTTTTCCGACCGCTGGTGAACCTGATATTTGTCAGGAAGATGCGAAGATTGTTGCGGCATTCCCGAATGAAGGCGCCGATGAACAACCTATAGGCGAAAACGCAGAAACGGCGCGTATTTTGAATGATAGCGCACATGCAGCGCGCGGTCGCCGATAAATGGCCAGCTAGCAGCAAGGCCGTTTTAGAGCAGAGTTGTGATGAACAGCGATTTGTTGAGTACGCCCCGCGCGCGGGTTGCCTGCTACCCTGGCGACAAGAAGTCATTTGAAAAATTAACCATATCCTTCAACAGCGCCGGATTTCACATTGCGAAACCAGACGCAGCAACACCGGCCGATATTGGGCTGATTGATTTGCGCAAGAGCCTGGTTTCAACGCGCAAGGCGAAAACCATTGCCGCTGTGCTACGCCGCAAGTCACCGGAATCATCAGTAATTTTTCTCGTATCTCACGACATGGAAAACCAGGCGCAGGCGTCTCTGCGCCGTTTTGGCGAGGTCATTCTTGCTGGTGAAAATACTGATCATGTATTGGTTCGGTGCAAAGAAATTATTCGGCTCCGCAATCTTGCAGAAGAGACCGGAGAGCGACTGAAAAGCCTCGCCGCCCTTAGCCGGCTTGCTGATTTTCCGTTGGTCATTACTTCTAAAAATCCGGCCCGCATTCTTATTGCCGGACAGCCCGGACCATCTGCTATCGCCGCCATCAACGCCGTCACGCAAATCGCTGAGGAGTGTGTATGCGTTTTGACCGCTGGCCAAGCAATGCGGGCAATGGAACATTACTACTTTGATTGCGCTATCTTTCTGCCGGTATCCGAAAACGACCCCTTATTGGCGTTCGGCAAAACATTGCGCCGCCATCCCAGGTTCGGAAGTATGGCGATTATTCAGCTTGCGGATAGTATGGAAGATTTTCCAGTATATGCGAGAAAAGGCGCACGAGAATTTATGCTGACGGAACAAATCCCGTCAGAATTGAAGGCAAAAACACAATTAAGCGCCCGGCGCGCTCGATTACAAAAATCTATGCGGCAATTTCTTCGCAGTTGCACTGGCGACACCATCAGAGATGCAAGTTCAGGGGCATTTACGTCGCTGTTTCTCACCGAACACGGCAATAGGCTATGCGCGCGGACCGACCATACCGGGCGGCCCCTATCGTTGACACTGATAAAATTTACCGACCAAGACCGATCGATGCTTTCCGGCGAAATGCTTAGTCAAGCCGCACGCCTGATCAATCGAATAACCCGCGCTGAGGATTTGGTGGCGAGAATTGCCCGAAATAAGTTCGCCATTCTCAGCGCTGCAACACAAGCCGTGGATGCAGAAAAAATCGGGCGTAGAATCAGCGGCGTCTTGTCCAGCACTGCTTTTCGCAGCAAGAAAAACCAGACGCCTTACTCGGCAATGATTGATACAATCACGACCCGGCGGGAGGAAGGCGCATCCATAGAGGAAACTGTTGCTGCGGCGATCAAGCAAATGCGTACAGAAAGTGTGCTCACGCCTCGGCAGCGATCTCCGCAATAATTTCGGCGATTTTGCGGGCGCCCTTGAGACGCAATTTATCACCCGGCCAGGTTTGGCGATAAACGAATTTCTGGTCTGGCCGCACTTTCACATCAAGCGGCGACTGGGAAATGAACTCTACCAAACCCGCGGGATTGACGAACTGATCATTGCGGAATGTGATGACCGCGCCTTTTGGTCCGGCGTCAATTTTGGCGATTCCGGCGCGGCGACACACCATTTTAATGCCGACGATCTCAAGCAGATGCTTAACCTCCGACGACATCGATCCGAAGCGATCAACCAGTTCTGCGGCAAAGCCGTCTAATTCGGCTTCATTTTCCAGCCCGCCCAGGCGACGATAAAGCGCCATGCGAACGTCCAGATCAGCAACATAGGTGTCAGGGATAAGAACCGAGGTGCCGATATTGATCTGCGGCGACCAGGTCTCTTCGCTCGGTGCGCCGCCTTCCCTCAATTCAGCGACAGCTTCCTCCAGCATGTGCTGATACAGCTCGACCCCGACTTCTTTAACATGCCCCGACTGCTCTTCACCCAGCAAATTGCCGGCGCCGCGGATATCGAGATCGTGAGAAGCAAGCGTAAACCCGGCGCCTAACGTATCCAGCGATTGCATAACCTTGAGCCGACGTTCGGCGCTATCGGTCAGCTTTTTGCGCGGGCTGGTGGTGAGATAGGCATAGGCGCGTTGTTTGGAGCGCCCCACTCTGCCTCGCAGTTGATAAAGCTGCGAAAGCCCGAACATGTCTGCATGATGAATAAGCATCGTGTTTGCCGTCGGGATATCGAGACCGGACTCAATGATGGTCGTCGAAGCGAGAACATCGAACTTGCCTTCATAAAAAGCAGTCATGACGTCTTCCAGCTCGCCGGAACCCATTTGGCCATGGGCGATTTTGAATTTGAGTTCGGGAAGTTCATCGCGCAGAAACTCGGCGATACCGTTAAGGTCCCGTATCCGCGGCGCAACGTAAAAGCTCTGCCCGCCGCGATAATGTTCCCGCAGCAAGGTCTCGCGCGCGACAACCGGATCAAACGGCCCAACGGTTGTCCGCACCGCAAGCCTGTCCACAGGCGGCGTCGCGATAAGCGAGAGATCGCGAATCCCGGACATGGCAAGCTGCAGGGTTCGCGGGATCGGCGTTGCTGTCAGCGTCAATACGTGGGTGTCGCCGCGATATTCCTTCAGGCGTTCTTTATGTTTGACGCCAAAATGTTGCTCCTCATCAACAATGATCAAGCCGAGATCGCGGAACTTAATCGTCTTGGCAAGAAGCGCATGGGTGCCGATCACGATGTCAATTTGGCCGGATGTCAGCCCTTCGCGTACCGCGTTGGCGTCTTTTGCAGAAACCATGCGCGACAGCTGGCCTAGCTTGAGCGG
>JAJFGC010000073.1 GCA_021776345.1 Hyphococcus sp.
CCCCGTGCCCGACGGCCTGGCGGCGCCGACAACCTCGTCGCGCACTTTGCCCCACACCGGAACGTCGGCACGGTCTGTCAGGTAAACATTGATCTTGACGACGTCAGACCAGCTCATGCCTGCTTCGTTCAGCAAAACGCCAACTGACGCGAGCGCATTTCTCGCCTGCGTTTCAAAATCTTCCGAGTAGACGCCATCCGCGCTCACGCCCGTTCTGCCCGTCAAAAACGCCAGCCTGGATCCAGGCTCGATAACGACGCCGAGTCCGAATGATGCTTGCGGCAATTCCACGCCCTCAGGCTCGAGATACTGAAAATCCGGATTCTGGGCTGTCGCAGTTCCGCTGACAAACAGGACGGCGGACGAAAGAAGCAACGCATTTATTCGGTTCATGCTGTGATCTCCTGGCTTGCCGATTGACAAGGTCGATTTTTGAGCTGTCGTGCAACGTTGGGCAAACAACCGATCCCCCGGGAGCGATTTTTATTCGCCCTGCGAAAACAGTTTAACGGAAAAAAGCCGGGACCATTCGTATTCCCGGCTTTTTTAAGGTTCCTATAGAATGGGCGCAACGCCGCTCAGAATTGCTTCTGGAAGGTGACACCCCACATCCGCGGCGGCCCAAACAAAGCTTGCGACGTGGTCGCGCCCGGGAATCCGCCCGGACCGTTGCCCATGCCGTCTATGCCGAATGTTCGGATGATCGGATTTTCACGGCGGAACGCCGCATAACGCTCGTTCGTCAGGTTACGGACCCAGAAGAACACTTCCCAGGCGTTCTGTTGAGATACGTAGCCAAGACGCGCATTGAGCAGATTATATGCGTCCTCTGTCAGCTTCGCTTCGTCTGCGCTGCCGGTTGCCACCAGTTCGTGCAGGATCGACCCGGTATAAGACCAGTCGACTTTCAACACCATGTCGCCGTCATTCGTAATTTGGCGCTGATAGGCGAGCGACGCATTCGCCGTCACTTCCGGCGCCAGCGGGAATCGCTGGCCGATAAACTCCTCGCCGATAACCGCAGGCCCGACCCCGGCTTGCGCCGCCGGCACCGGCACGCCGCTGTTGATTTCACTGAATGCCGTGCCGACGCCGCCGGTAAAGGTCAGCTCATCAGTAATGGCCGCAAAAATATCCGCCTCAAATCCCCAAACTTGAGAATCAGGAACATTGAGAATGATGATGCCAGTCGCCAACTGAGTAACGCCCTGCTGACGGTCATTATAGTCAGTATAATAACCGGCGAGATTGATCCGTGCACGCCCGTTTGCTAAACTGGTCTTGATGCCGCCTTCATAAACATTAACCGTCTCTGGATCAAAAGCGATATTCGCCGGCGCATCGTTCGGGTCCGCCGAACGGGTGATGATTTCCGCGATCATCTCATCCTTTGTCGGCGCACGCCCCAGCGATCCGGTCAGATCACCGTTTACTGAAGCGAGATTGCCGGCCCCCAATATGAATTGCTGGAATGCCGTGACATTTTCACCTTGCGTGATGTCAAACTGGAATCCACCAGACTTAAAACCGTGAGCGTATTTCACATAGGCCGTGACATCGTCACTCGGTTGCCAGGTTAACGAACCGGTATAGGAAAATTCGTTATCGCTGCGTGAATTCACGGTCGAAAAACTCGGCCGCAAAATATTGATCATCCCGATCTGATCCATATTCAGATCTTTGTCTTCCCATGTATGCCGAATGCCGCCGGTCAGCGTTAGCGTATCGGTCAGGTGGAAATTCGAATGGAAAAACAGCGAGAATGATTCTGTCTTTAGAGTCCCTTCCTCACGAACCGACGCCGTATCCGGCGAGCCGGCGACCGTCGCCGGCCCTAGTTCCGTTTCAAATCCGAATGGCAGGAAGAAATCTTCCGCCTGACCGCCTGGCAGGTGGCGACCGAAGGCGATCAAGTCCGGATTGTGGCATCCGATCGTCGCTTCGTTGGCGCCGAAAACCGTAACGTTTTCATTAAACACGCCGTTGGCATTGAGATCGAAATCCCACACCGGCAGGCCGGCTGCGTTAAATCCCGCAATCCGCGACGTATTTTCGAATGGCGGCGGCGGCGGGAATCCACGGAAAGTCGACGTCGTCACACCGGCGGTGCAGCCGGCCAAAATGTCCTGCGGGAAGAACCGTGTCTCGGAGCTGGCGTCCTGTCCTTGCGACAGATAAAAAGCGCCGGCGATGAAATCGAACCGCCTGTCCGCAGGCGAAGCAATGCGGAGCTCGCCCGACCACTGATCGAGTTTTTCCACCAAAAAGGTATCGGACAGCCGCTGCCGGGTCGTGTCGCCGTCAAAAAGACTGGTGATGTCGTTTGAACGATATGCGCCTATCCCTGTCAGCAAAAAATCACCGGGTAATTCGGCATTGAACTCAAGCGACGAACCCCACAAATCGCGATCGGATGTCGACGGGGAATCTATATCGACAATGCCTTCAGCGAGATCGACGAAATCCGGTTGTTTAAGATCGTCCGGGTCGTCATTCACCTGACGGACAAAATCGCGCTCTTCTTTAAAGCGGTCGATTGTCCAGTAAAATTCGAGTCCCTCTGTCGGTGTCGCTATTGCCTGAAATCTGCCGGACCAGTTGTTCTCTCCATTGAACTGGCGGTCATCAAACGCGTTTTCGATCCATCCGTCCTGACGCTCCACGGCGATCGTCGATCGTGTCAGCAGATTTTCGGTGATCGGCACGTTGAGGGCGCCGGCTGCATAGCCGCGTTCATAATTGCCGGCTTCGAGCTTCACTTCACCGCCAAACTCCTCTGTCGGTCTCTTTGTCGTTATGTTGACCGCGCCGGCGATGGTGTTGGCGCCGAAGAACGTCCCTTGTGGACCGCGCAGGACTTCAACCTGCTGGACGCCGAAAAGCCCGGTGTCAAAAGACGCGGATCGACCGGTCAGCACGCCATCGACATAAACCGTGGCGCCTGACGCCTCTCCGACAACGAACTGGTTGGTAATGCCGCGCACGGAGAAATTGCCGAGAATGGAGCCCTGATTGAGAAACGTGAAATTCGGAACCGCTTCAACAACGTCGGCGAGCGAGGTCGCGCCGGAGCGGCGCAAATCAAGCTCGGTCTGAGCGGCCAGCGAAATCGGCACGTCCTGCGCAGATTCCTCGCGGCGTTGCGCGGTCACCGTAATGACGTCTTGCCCCGCCGACGTGGCGCGCTCTCCCGCTTCAGGCTGCGCAAGCGCCGCTGAAGAGGCCATCAAGGGCGCAACCATTGCTGATACGCCCGCCATTAAGATTGATTTTTTAACCTGACGCATCGTCGGATCCTCCCTATCGAACAAATCGTTATCGCGCAGCCCGTCGCGCGCTCGGTTAGTGACGTCGCACCGCCGACGGCTGCGGCGTATTCCGTCAGAGGTCTCGAATATACTTGAACATGCAACTATTTGTAAGCCCCCCAAAATATCGGATTCTGATAGTGATATTATTGCACCACACGCTTACCGTCACGCCCTCCGCACAGAGATCAATCTTAAATTTTCCCGGTCTGCGCCCAGCGCAACGGCGTAACCGCTCAAAAGAGACCTCATAAGCAATTGTTTGTAATACATTAAACTACTAACACCTCACTCGACCCGATGTAAAATTAGGTGCAGCGCAAAACCCCGGTCTATTCTTCCACAAATATATCGACCGGAAGAATAGCTGTGACGCCGACATTCGGCGTATCGACAAGTTGGCCAATTCGCAGATCAACCGAAACACTTGCAACGATATATGCCTGCTCCCGGGTCAGCCCGTATGTCAGCGAAATATAGTCAATCATCGCCAGAAGCGCATTACGGGCGGCAAGCGATATGTCCTTCGACAGATTTTCGAGTTCAGCGGCGTGCGGCGATTCGAGATAGGTCATGTCGGGCGGCGTTTCACCGGCAGGCTTAAACGGAAAGCCCGTGGTCGCATAAAACCGCCGCGATGGAATATCCAGAAGGCGCGCGGGGCCTTCAAATTGCGGCCCGGTCAACTTCTCTCCGCCCCGCGGTATCACGCGCGTCGATACAGTCACGATGGCGTCCATTTCGATTGCGGTGCCCGCGACTTCGCCGTCGCCCTGTGCATAATGAGCGTCGCCGATCGCGAGACCGCAGCCGTCCACCTGACACGGTAAATAGAGTGTCGCGCCCTCGCCTATGTATCGAATATCCATATTGCCGCCATGTTCACGCGGCGGAATAGTGCGCAAGCACTCATTCGCCTTTGCGCCATTTTCTCCGCAAAGCTCAGCGGGCGATGCAAAAACCGGCAGCGGCCCCATCACTGCGGCCCCTGTTGCAGCAAGCGCGGCTTCGCGCGCCAGTATTTTTGCGTGCTCTTCTTTTCCCGGAAGAACGGTCACCACACCCGGAAAGCTTGCATTCGGAATGCGCACGCCGGGTAGCGCGTCGGAAATCGCATAGTCATCATTCATCCGCCACGCGACGCGCAACGGACCCTTAATCTTATCGGACACGAATCCGATCCCGCCGATTTCCGTGTAGCCGAAACGACCGGGATCGATTTTCTCTATGCGCACCGCCAGAACGTCGCCTCGCTTTGCGCCTTTGATGCGCACCGGCCCCGCAAGCGGATGCACCGTGCTCGCGCGCGGCCCCGCGGCACGCGGATCCGTCGCGGTCACGGCCGGATCGAGATTGAAATCGCTGGCGTTGCGGGTGTGAAAGGCAATCATCTGGCCCGGCGCAGCGACGGTCGTCATTTCGACGTCGGGATGCAGCCGGTTTATGCAATGGGGGTCTTCGAGACAATTGGCGCCGCCGCTGCCAACGGTCACGATTAAATCCTCTTCCGCAAAGGCAACTACTGGAGAAAATGCGAGCGCCCCAACCGAGAGCGAGAGACCCAAAAATCTATTCACCATACGCTCTTCCTCCCTCAGAATCATTGTGTGTGCGGCTTATAGCTCGCCAGCTGCCATGCGGTCGCGAATGTGCCCTGCCTGACGGATCGCCAGCGCGACAATCGTCAGCGTCGGATTGGCCGACCCGCTCGATGAAAACTGGCTGCCGTCTGAAATATATAAATTGTCGATTTCATGAGCCCGCCCCCATTTGTTGCAAACGCCGTCAGCCGGGTTTTCGCTCATTCTGCATGTGCCCAGATTATGCGTCGCCATATTGACTTTGAACGGCACGACGCGTGTCGCTCCCAACGTTTCGAACAGGCCGCGCGCCGATGCATTTGCGTGTTTGCGCATCGGCGTAGCATTGTCGTGGTCTTCATAGCGCACAATGGGGACTGGCAGGCCATACGCATCCTTTTCCTCGCCATGAAGACGGACGCCATTTTTGGATTGTGACGCGTCTTCGCCGGTGATGAACGTTGCGGCGATGCGGGTATAGTCTTCCAGCGCCGACGTTAGTTCCTCGCCCCATTCGCCGCCGAAAGCGATGCGCGCCACGGAAAGCGGCGAAAACGCCGCCGATTCTATTTGGTAGCCGCCGGCGAAGCCTCGGCTTTCGTCATTGCGCTGTTCATCGGCGATATGTCCGCCCTGCTGGGCGCCCCGGTAAAAATTCACCTCGCCCGGCATAAACCCGAGGGCCCCAAGCACCACATGTTTCAGATAATTCTTCCCAACCTGTCCGGCGCCGTTGGCGAGACCATCCGGAAACATCGAAGTTTGCGAATTCAGTAACAAGCGAGACGTCTCAATCGCATTGCCGGCGACGCACACCGCGCGGGCGCGCTGGCGCTGAATTGCACCGTTCTCGCCTGAATAAAGAACGCTGGTCACGCGACCGTTCTGATCATGCTCCAGATTCAAGGCCATTGCATTGGGGCGCAGTTCAAAATGGCCGGTGTCTTCTGCTTTCGGTATCTCCGTGTACAGCGTCGACCATTTGGCGCCGATTACGCAGCCGCTTTTGCAAAAGCCGATTTGCTGACATTGGGGCCGTCCGTCATAGGGCGCGGAATTGATCGCAACGCCCGTCGACTTGATTTCCTTGTAACCGAGCCGCCGCGCACCGGCCGCAAGGACTTTCATATTGTTGTTCATCGGCAGCGGCGGCAGGCCGTTCGTGCCCGAAACGCCCATCTTTGTTTCCGCAAGCGTGTAAAACGGCTCCAGTTCTTCATACCCGAGCGGCCAGTCGATGGCGCTCGTGTTGGGAATGCCATAAGTAGTCTTCGCGCGAAACTCATGGGGCTGCAGGCGAACGGATGTCGCGGTCCAGTGCATTGTCGTGCCGCCGACTGTCTTACACATCCAGGCGGGAAAATAAGGGTTGAGCAGCCCCTCTCCTATCCGGCGATCATGCCAGGTCATTTTCTCGTCCATGGCGCGTTCGTCATTGACAATATCGCCGAACGTCAGCCGCCGCCCGGCCTCCAGGCAAACAACGTTGACGCCGGCCTGCGCCAGCTCATTCGCCAGGACGCCGCCGCCGGCGCCCGAACCAATGACGACAATGACGCTGTCGTCCGACTGTTCAAACACTGTCATTGCGGGTCCTCCGGCAACCAATTGATGTCGTCAAAGCCGCGATTGATGTAACCGCCCTCCGGCCATGACGCGCCGGGATAGCCGAGATGCCGCCAGACATCGGAATGCGAATAAAACTCAAAGAGCGCCGTTTGGTAGACCGTCTTAAAGAACGCCGTGTCGCTAATGACCTTTGCCGCCGCGACGCGTCCTGCGTCGTCAAGCGCAGCCCAGTCGCCTTGCGCTTCAAATGCTGCGGCGCCTTCCGCCTGCAGCGATGGCCAGTTGGCCTCTGAGTTCAGCTTTTGCCGAACGATCACCGCTATATCCGCGTAGGTGGATTGGGCGATACCGTCATGGGGAAACATCTGACGGATAAGCGCCGTTACAGCGTCAAAGTCTTGCGCTTCCGGGGAGGTTTCACTTTCCTTTCGCGCGCAGCCGGACAGCACGCCAACGCCGGCAAGCGCCGACGCCGTAAGCACAAAGTCTCTGCGGGAAAACGAAAACTGCCGGGGCGCCGACAATTCATTCATCTGGCTTGTCCTTTGTTGACGTAGAGTTTCGCGTTTTTCGTCTGGAAGCCAGCGCAAACAAGATCGACAAGATCGTCGCCGGTCATCTCCGCCGCCTCGCAAGCGCCGGCCGCCATCCCGTCTTCGTCGATTGTCAGGCGCGTCCATGACCGGCCCTGATCGTCCGCCGCTTTGTACAAGAAGACGCCGCCCTCGCCGCGGCTGTCGCTGACAACGATCTCGTCGGCGCCGTCGCTGTCAAAATCCGCCACCGCGAATCCGTGCGCCAGCTCAAATCCGTCGTCGATCAGGTTCCTGATCCATGCGCCGTCAGCGTTTTGAAGATAGACCGCGACATCGCCGCCATGGACGCTTTCAATGGTCGCCAGAAATCGCTTGCCGCTTTTCAGCGTTCCAACACCGATGTCGCCCGCGCCGCGCTGGCGCGGGTCGTCGCTTTCCCGGCCGCTTGTCAATTGTGTGCTGCGCCATGCGTTATCGCTGGTCTCCTCGCCGGCCAGGCGGTGCAACCACACCCCATCGAACCCTGCGGTCAAAATTTCATCGGTTCCGTTTAGATCCCAGTCGATGATAGCGAGACCGTGGACAGTTCCCGCCAGCGAAGGCGTAATGATACGCCGTTGTGGGTCCGGCGGATCGAAATAAACAAGCGGCGTTTCCGACAGAGATGCAATCGGCGCATCGTCGCCGGGGCCTGAAATCGGCGCGACAATCAGCTCCCGTGCGCCATCGCCGTCGACATCGGCGAACGCTGCGCGGTGCGCGCCCGGTTCGATGGCGAACAGCGTTTGCGTAAACCCATCGCTGTCGGGCCGAAGCAACACCACTTCGCCCTTGTTGTCAGCATAGCGATCACGGTTGAAGCCGGTCAGGAGAACAATCATGGTCTCATCCGCGCGGTGATCGACCGCGGAGCCGACCGCTGCCGGCAAAATATTCTCTGCGAGAGGGTGACGCGCCCATGTGGGGTTCTCGAACCAGAAAACATCGCCTGAACGAATCGACAGGACGATGACGTCGGGACGCGTATCACCGTTTAGATCCGCGATCCGGGTGAGATACGCCCCGTCATAATCGGTGGCGATGTCTACGGAGGAAAATGTCAGCACGCCGGTATTTGCGCCTGTATCCCTCGCGCAGCCAGCGATGACAGCGACGCACATCGCCGCTAGAGCGGCGCGCAAGAGAACGGAAAAACACTGGCGGCAATAATTCATTGATAACGGCGCCCAATCCAATTTCGGATACACTAACGCCTGCTTTTCCCGGCCACTATCGACTTTTCGCCGGATTCACCAATTTCGAATGCCGTAACCTCGCTTTTCAATAACGCAACGCGTCTTCGCCGGCTATGAATACACGCAATGTCGTTGGACTTCAGCAAATTACAGTTTGCGGTCACCGGCGCAGCGTCTGGCATCGGCGAGGCGACGGCGGTTGTACTGAAAAAACTGGGCGCCCGCGTCATCGCGCTGGATATGCGTGAACCGGACGCACATGCGGCGGACGATTTCATTGAATTCGATCAGGGCGACGAGGCGTCTATCGCCAACGCTGTCGCCCGGGCGCCGGCGCGCATTGACGGCCTGATGAACATCGCCGGCGTAGCGCCCGGCGGCGACATTTCCGCCGCGCGGTTGTTATCGATCAATTTTTTTGGTCTGCGCAGCCTAACCAATCATTTTATCGAGCGGCTTGCGCCGAATGCGGCGGTCATCAACATGTCGTCTCATGCCGGTCATCGCTGGCGTGAAAACGCCCACACGGCGCAGGAGTTTCTGGCGATCGAAAACTTCGGCGACCTGCCTGCGCTCGTGCAGCAGCGCAACATACAGGTCAACGGCCTCGGTGACGATTGCGCATATCCATTAAGCAAACAGCTGGTCAACTTGTGGACGGTGCAGTCTCACGGCCAGATGGAAAAACATCATCTGCGCATGAACGCCGTTTCAGCGGGCGGGGTCGATACGCCAATTTTGCGGGATTTTTTAACAAGCTTTGGCGAGAAGTCGGCGGACCGGATCAAATCAATCGGGGTCGTTTCGCCGGAAGCGGTCGCCGCGACGATCGTCTTTCTCGCGTCAAAGGACGCCACGTCGATCAAAAGCGCCATCATTCCCGTTGACAACGGCGCCGCTGCGATGGCCGCGCTAAAAGCAATCAACGCATAGCGAGTTTGTTACGTCTTGCCGCTGCCTAGCCGCACAGATTTCGGACTGTAGCCGCCGCCGGGGCCCATCGCGCTCGCCGCCATCGCAAACGCCGCCGGCGAGCCCTCAATTCCGTGACCGCTGACAATGCGGTTGGAGCAGTTCATGAATGCCGCCACGACGATGACATCCTGCGCTGTTTTCTCCTTCCAGCCAGCATCAATGATCGCGGAAATATCGTTTTTGACGACTTTCGACGGCTCCAGGGTGAGTTTTCTGATGAGCGCAAATAACGGGCGCTGCTTTTCGTCCAGCACAGAATAGTCCTCGCCGACCAACGCCTCAATGACGCCCGGATCGGCGCCGAAAGCTTGCGCCGTCGCCTTATGGGCTTCAAAGCAAAAGCTGCAGGCGTTCAGTGCGGCCACATAAGCGACCATCAATTCGCGTTCCCGTTCGCTTAACTCCGAAGCGCCGCGCATAACGTTATTGGCGAACTCGAGATACGGTTTGAATTTCTCAAGATCCGACATCAGGATGTTCGCCATTGCGTCGGTCTGCTTGAGAAAGCTGAAATGCGACATGATTTTCCGATCCGCTGCGCCGCCGCGCTTACACTCCGCCGAGTTGGGCTATTGAAACACCGCATCCTGGTAGCGCGACTGAACGAGGCCGTCCTCCGGAAAAATATCCCGTTCAGCAATCCATTGCTGCGACTCATCATAGGTTTCGCGCGTATAGGGTTCAAAAACGATCCGTTCGCCCGGACCAAATGTCTGAACGTCCACGTCGCCGTGAAACCGTTTCGGCAGTTCATTCAAATAGTATTTGACGTAGAGTTCGGGCCGCAAATCGATATCCGTCTGCGCGCGGCGCAGCGCGCGGTAAAACTTTTCCACGTCGTCCGTATCAGAGCCGGGCTGAACCATGCCCGCCATCATGAAACTCGTGTCGCAAATCTTGCGAAAACCCAGCTGCTCCGCTGCGTAATAGGCAGCGCTGAAAAGGCTTGCCGCCGCAACCTCGCCATCCACCAGTTTTTCCAACCGCCGGAACAAAAGACCGTCGCCGAACGACAGTTTGATTTCGTCCCGAGGCAAAAACTGTTCAAGCGCCTGCACGGTCGAATAATGACTGCCTGACTGATAGCCGACGGACACCGGCACACCGGAAAGGTCGGCGGGCTTGCGTATTTTCGAATCGGCGGCGACGAAGACGCAGCAATTCGCGACCGAATACGCCTTTGGATACAACTTTCCGTGCCCGGCGGACGCCGCGGCGTTCACCGTCCAATGGCACGCAGAACAAACATTGCTGTCGCGGCCTTTTTCGAAGGTCTGGTAAGCGCCGACCTTATCGCCAAGATCGTGAACCTTGCCGTCAGGGGAGACGAGTTCCTGAACAAACTCATACTCCAGCCCCTCATCGGCAAAGTATCCTTTTTCATCGGCGACCCATTCGTGCAACCGCATATGGGGCGCAATTTTGAATTTCGACTTCAAAGCCATTTTTGGTGCTCCTCGCTAGCGAAAACGATCCCCCTCGACAGGCAAAATCATATGTCTTGGCGACTAATCCAATGCACGCGATCAGCGGCAGGCGGCGACTGCATCCTGCGCGTCTACACTCAATGCCGCGAAGCGTTCATTGCGATCTTCAATATCGCCGGCGTCCTGCATGCTGGCGCGCGCATCTTCGTCGCCCTCCGTTGCGTCCGCCATACAGGCGCACGTTTCTTCAGCGTTTTGCGCATCCGCCGGCGCCGCCGCGACACACCATTCGACAAAATCATCCGCCAGCGCCGCACCCGACGTGAGACCAACAGCGGCGGCGGTAATAACCAATTTTTTGAAAAGCATGCGAACCTCCGGATTCTGCAGGCTGCTTCAAAGCACCCTGCGGGCGAGGTATAGCGCAATATGCTTGCATCTGCAACTAAATTGATCTGCAATCTCAAATATCGCGTGAATGGTCACTTCGCCGGCAGGCGCATTACCGCGTGGACGCCGCCTTCTCCCAGATTTTATCGACTCTGGCCTCAACGGCGGGTTCGGGCGTGACCCGCTCCATCACTTTCAGCCCCAGCGGCTCCGTGCAGTCGACGCCCATGAAAGTCCGCGTATTGAGGAGGATTTCACTCCGGCCATCATAGACGCCGAGCTTGGCGGGCATGCCCATTTTACCCTGCGCCAACGGATCGATATTCATGCCGAGCGCCTCCGGAACAATCAGGAGATCGCGGTCGGCCATGAACCGGTGCGCCAGCGCCCAGTCACGCTCATGCGGATCACGGATGTCGATGTCCTTGTCGTAGATAAAGACGTGTTTGCAAAATCCTTGCAGCGCCGTATAGGCGCGCATCATGGCGAGCTTCGGCTCACCGACCCGGCGCTTGTCGATTTTGACATGGACGGTAAACCCGCATCCCGCAGACGGATCGACATAAACGTCGATCACATTCGGCAATACGGCCTTGAGATCGTTGTAAACACGCACGCCGCGGAAAAACGCGGCGATATTGTTCGTCTCATTGAGCGGCCGTCCAATATGAATGTGCTGGTAAATAGGCTTTTTGCGCATGGTGATCGCCGTCACCTCAAAAGCGGGACGGCGGCGAGAGTCATCGTAAAATCCGTTAAACGACGCAAAGCGGCCCTGCTTCGCCCATTTGAACGGATGAAAGACGCCCTCGACGACAATTTCGGCGTCAGCCGGTACGTCGACATCGATGGTCTCGCATTTCACCATTTTCACAGGCTCGCCGTGCAGGCCGCCCATTGTCGCGAAATCATTGTTATTGTAGGGCAGTGCGGAATTCGCGCCGGCTAGAATAAAGTGCGGCGACACACCCATGACAAATGCGGTCGGAAATGGCTTGCCCTCTTCCGGGTTCCAGCTTGAGGATGGATCGTCGATTTTCGCGCCCCACGCCTCTTCCATGGATCGCGCGTCGCCCGTACCGCGGAAAATCCACACCGAACCGTCCTGCGGACCGGTCACTTCAAAACGGTGGTAGGATATGTTGCGGCCTTCTTTCGAAGGCTTTGAAAACGCTGGCGCGCAAATAAACCGGCCTTCGAGAAACGCTGATGTTTTTGTCCCATCCTGAGGGTTCATCCGCAGGATCGGCAATAGCGATAAATCCGCCTCTTCGCCCTTCAATATAACCTCTTTACACGGCGCATCCTGAGGGTCGATATATTCCGGCGGAATGCCGCCGGTCTTCAACGCTTTCATCACCTTTTCGCCAGCAGCGGCGACAGCGGAATCAACCGGAACGTCAAAAGTTTCGGCGATGCGTTTGTAACTGGGTCCAATCGTATTCGCGAAAACCGGTATGTCCGAGCCCTTGGGATTTTCAAACAGCAGCCCTTTTTCAATATGGGCGTAGTCAGCGCGGGCGATGAAAGCGCCGATTTCATCAATCGGATCGATTTCTTCGGTGATCCGCCAGAGATCGCCGCGGGCTTCGAGATCGTCCAGAAACTGGCGAAAGCTGATATGCGCCATAAAATCAGTCCTTGTATGTAGGCCGTTAGCCTCGCGTTGCGATCGTTTGCAATACCGGTGCAGTTGCAACCAACTGTACCATCTGTTACAGTCAAAAACAAGTGGAAAACCAGCAAAAAGAGCCGATCTCTTGCCGGGCGCCGAAGCCCATCATTTCCGCAAACAAAACTGGCGGGAGGGCCCGCCCTTTTTCAAAAGCAGGTCTATGAAAGCCAACCCCGCGATCTCAGCACGTAAACCGGCCGGCAAACGCGACATTATTTTGGGCGCGGCCGGCGCTATCTTCCTGACCGAGGGATATGGCGCGACCAGCATCAACAAGATTATTGAGCGCGTCGGCGGCTCCAAAGCCACCGTTTACGCACATTTTCAGAATAAGGAGCATTTGTTCGAAGCTGTCGTTGAGAGTATTGTCGAAGAAGTCCCGATATTTATTAACGCCGTGCAACTGGACGATCTGGATCTGCGAGAAGGGTTGATCGCAATCAGCGCACGGCTTCTCGAAATCGCAACATCGCCGCGCCATCTGGCGCTCGCCCGCATTGTCATCGCCGAAGCGGAGCGTTTTCCGGAAATCGGCCGGATTTATTATGAACACACGCCGCAGCATATTTGTAAGGTGTTGACGGCATTTCTCGCCGCGCGGGCCGACAGTGAAGGCCTCGCTGTCGCCAGGCCCGAAGAGCTGGTTGAGAGTTACACCGGCATGATTTTGCACCATCAACTGTTCCGGCAATTTTGCACGGACGCAACACCGCCATCAAAGATGGAAATCCGCAGGATCGCTGTGCGGAACGCGAGCCTTCTGATCGCAATGCTTACGTCCGCTGGCGAGGAACGCTTATGAAAAAGATCATTGTCGGCATTGGCGGCGCCAGCGGCGTCATTTACGGGGTCCGGCTGTTGGAAAAACTCCGTGAAGCTAAAGACGTCGAGACCCATCTCGTTATGTCTAAAACCGCGCAAATGAATTTGGGTTTTGAAACGGACCGGAAGCCAGAGGACGTTCGCGCGCTCGCCGACTCCGTCTACAAAAACACAGATGTGGCCGCATCAATTGCGAGCGGTTCGTTCAGGACGGACGGCATGGTTGTCGCCGCCTGTTCAATGAAGACGCTGTCCGCGATTGCGCATTCCTACGCAGACAATCTCCTTGTTCGCGCCGCCGATGTTTGCCTGAAAGATCGCCGACCGCTGATCCTGATGCCGCGCGAAACGCCGCTCCATGCGGGTCACTGCAAGCTGATGCACGAAGCCGCGATGCTTGGCGCAATCATCGCGCCGCCCATGCCCGCCATGTATGCGCGTCCGGAAACGGTGGACGACATTATCGATCACTCGGTTGGCCGCGTGCTCGACCTTCTCGATATTGAGTGCGATTTCATAAAGCGATGGGACGGCGCGCGCCGCAACAAAACATAGAACTGAAATTCGGCGCCGGCGTCATCAATCATCAGTCCCCTTTTTCGGTTTCGAAAAATTAAAATTATACTCCGTCAAACACTGGTCGTTTATAAATCAACGTAAATTCTTCAGCCTTTATCCGGAATGGCGGAGATGATAACTTTCTTTTATATCTTCAACATCAGACTTGTGCTTTCAAACGTTGGCTTATCGTATCGAAAACAACATCAGGCTTCAAATTTCTGTGCAGCAACAAAAACCATTGCAAACGAAATAAGGATAAAGAGTCCGCCGATCGCCCGCTCCATGACGTGCTGCGAAACAAGGCCCTGAAGACGCGGGCCGATCTGGCCGCCGATGATGACACCGGGAATTGTATAACAAACGAGGTTCCACGGGACTGCGGAAAGCCCGCCTTCCCGCATCAGCTGCCCAATAAGCGTGAACGACGCCGAAGCTACAGTGACTATCACCACCGCCACTGAGGTCGCAGCAGCCACCGCAACCGGAACGCCCCTCTTCGTCAGTTGCGGAACAATGACCTCTCCAATGCCAACCGACAAAAGGCCGGTCAAAAATGCGCCCGTGCTTGTAATCAAGCTGCTGCTCAGGCCAAGTTTCGGTCGCTTGTAAACATATTCGCGTCCCTTGTTGTCAGCTTTTCGGTGCAGGGCGCCAGATCGCTGCCCAACCAACTCCGCGCCATTCTCAACGGCTCCGTGATGAAAAAAAATCAGCACGCCTGCAAGAATGAAAATAAGCAATGAGTAGCCAGCGACAAGAAAAGCTTCCGCCATCATAGGCGCGACAAGCGCACCAAGAATCGCGACAGGAACGGAAACCCGCGAGAACTTGAATGCAAGCGCAAAATCGACAATGCGTTTTCGATAATATCCAATGAAACCGGAGGAAAATCCGAAGGTTTCGGTAAGAAGCGCCGTGCCGATCGCCGCTACAGTGCTTTCCAGCAGATATTGCGGGCCAAGCAATGGGAAAATAATAATGAAAATTGGGGTGAACAGCGCGGCGCCGCCGATACCCGAGAGCATCGCTATCGTCGCCACCAACATCGACACCGGCAACATGAACCAGTAAAGCCCAAAATCCATAAATATCCGCCTTCGGCGCCTTGACGTTTTGAACTACCCGGCGCTGGTGAGGCTTTCTTCTATCTGTTGCAAAGCTATCAACAAACGCCGTTTGTCATCGGCGGCAAATCCCTTTGTCACGCGACGTTCAAAACTTTCAGCCAAAGGCGTCGCTTTTTCGACCGCCCTTCTGCCCGCGGTTGATATCTGAAGGCGATAAGCGCGGCGATCGCTTTCGTTTTGAAGACGCGTGATGTAGCCGAGCGTCAGGAGCCGTTCGATCACCGGCACCAGCGTTGACCGGTCAACGCCGGCAAGAAGGGCAAGATCCGATTGCGAGCTATGAGGATGCGCGCCGATCAGCATCAAAATGCTGAACTGGCCCGGCGCAAGACCGACAGCGCCAAATATTCCGCCAAGTTCCTTGATCACCAGCGCGCCCACGCGGCGCAACCGATAGCCGACGAGGTCCTCGAGATTCCTCGCCGCGCCCGATGTTTCGCGCGCAGCCGTTTTTAATGCAGCGGATCGCATGTGAGCTTGTCTCCGATTATTGGTCAGCCTTCCGGCGAGCGTGTGGCGTCTATTTCCCTCCTAACACAGATTGTTGGCATTGCCAACAATCTGTGTTTGCGGTAATGAGTGGCGCAGCAATTAACATGAGCAACGCCATGGCCCAGCCCTTACCGACCGCTGCAGACCTCTATTTGAAATCGCTAAAAGCAAACGGCGTGGATTACGTGTTCGCCAACGCAGGCACTGATTTTGCCCCGATCGTGGAATCCATTCTCACCAGCGGGCATACGCAAGATATCCCGGCGTTCATCATTTGCCCGCATGAGAACCTCGCAGTCTCCATGGCGCAAGGGTTCTACCTTGCGACCGGGCGGCCTCAGGCGGCGATGGTGCATGTGAATGTCGGCGTCGCTAATGCGATGTGCGCACTCTTAAACGCCGCCCGCGACAATGTCCCGGTGCTCTTTGCCTCCGGGCGCACGCCGGTTACGGAACACGGGCGTCTCGGCTCCCGGGATAACTTCATTCATTGGGGCCAGGAAATGTATGATCAGGCCGCGATGCTCCGGGAGTTTGTGAAATGGGATTATGAACTGCGCTATCCGGAACAAGCTCAAAGCATGGTGAACCGCGCCCACGCGATCGCGATGTCAGAACCGCGGGGCCCGGTCTATATGAGCTTGCCGCGGGAAGTGCTGGCCGCCCCCGTTAATCTTGGCAACATATCGGCGGCGCCCTCCTCGCCCGCTACCGCCGCCCATGCCGACCCGGAAAGCATTGCCAATGCGGCGCGCATGCTCGCCGGCGCCAAAGCGCCGCTGATCATCACCTCGCGCGCCGGCCGAACAGCACGCGGCGTTGCCGCCCTCAGCAAGCTTGCGGGCGATTACGCAATTCCGGTCGTCGAGTTCGCTGCGAATTATATGTGCCTCGCGACGAACCATCCGATGCATGCGGGGTTTTCTCCGGCGCCGCTGTTAAAAGACGCCGACCTCGTGATTGTCGCTGACGCGCCTGTTCCATGGCCGCCAACGCGCATTAATCCGTCCCATGACTGTCCGGTGATTCATATCGGTTCTGACCCGCTCTATCAGCAACTCCCCTTTCGCGGTTACCGGTCGGATTTAACAATCGGCGCAGATGTCGCCATCGGCCTCGAACAGCTTGCAGGCGCGATGGAGGTTAACGACGACGTCGACCGTAAAGCGATTGACGCCAGACGCGCAAAACTTGAACCCGAGCTGGCGGCGGCGCGAGCAAAACGCGTGAGCAAGGCGTCGAAACCGGGCGCCGCAATAACGCACGACTATGCGAGCTATTGCCTCAATCAGGCGCTCGGAGAGGACGCCATTCTGGTGAACGAACGAGGCTGCCTTCGGGAGGCCATGAGTTTTTCAAAAGCCGGGACGTTTTTCGGACCCACCATCGCTGGCGGACTGGGCGCCAGCATCGGCGTCGCGCTGGGGATCAAAATTGCGGACCCAAGCCGCACCGTCGCCGCCGCGCTGGGCGACGGATCGTGCATATTCAACAATCCCGTCGCCTGTCTGCAAACGGCTGTCGCGCAGGACCTGCCAATATTGATTGCCGTTCTCAACAACGAGGCATGGCACTCGGTCAAGTCGTCAACTCTACAAGTCTATCCGGACGGCGCTACGTCGAAGAGTAACGCAGCGCCGTTGACATCGCTCGCTCCGTCTCCGGACTATGCGGGCGTCGCGCGCGCATGCGGCGCCGACGGCGTGCGCGTTAAGGACCCCGCGGACTTGCCCGGCGCGATCGCCGACGCGCTCAAAAAAGTGCAAGAAGACAGGAAGACCGTTCTGCTGGATATCGCAATTGAGCAAGCTTAAGGCGCTTTACATCAGCCCCATCGCCTTCGGCAGCCACAAGGTCAATGCCGGCGCCAGGGTCAGCACGGCCATACGTAAAAGATCAGCGATGAAAAACGGCGTCACGCCTTTAAAAATCTCTCCGAGAGAAACCTCCTCCATCATGCCGTGCAATACAAATACGTTGATCCCGATGGGCGGCGTCACCATGCCGATGCCTGAAATCATCACCAGCATGACGCCCCACCAGACCGGATCATAGCCAAGCCCCAAAACAACCGGCAAAACGAAGGGCAGCGTGACAACGAGCACCGCGAGGGATTCAAATACCGCGCCCAGAATAAGATACATGACGTAAAGGCAAAAGATGACAGCGATCGGCGGCAGGCCAAGCGACTGGATGCCGGTGACGATCTGTTCGGTCAGTCCTGATGCAGCGAGAAAATACGTCATCGCAAACGCGCCAATGACGATTAAATAAATAATGCCGGCATTGCGCGCAGTTTCACGTGCAACCTCGCCAAAAACAGTCTTTGTCAGCCGTCCCCGCATCAAGCAAATGAGAAAAGCGCCCGCCGCGCCGACGGCGGCGGCTTCCGTGACCGTAAAGACGCCGCCATAAATCCCAGCGGTCACGATCAGCCCGAGCAAAATAATCGCCCATGCGCGAAACGCGGCGGCGCGGCGCCGGGACCATCCGACCCGCGGCGCCGGCGGCGCCGCGAGCGGTTTCATCCGCGCATAAATCGCCGCCGCAGCAAGTTGGAAAAGCGTTGCGACGATCCCCGGCACAATCGCCGCGGCAAAAAGCGTCAGCACGTCAATTTCGGTCAATATCGCATAAATGACCAGGATCAGCGACGGCGGAATGATGACGCCTAATGTGCCGCCGGCGACGATGGATCCCGCGGCGAAGCTCGCCTGATAATTTTTCGCCAGCATCTCCGGCAATGCAACGCGCGTTATCGTTGCGACGGTCGCAATCGCCGATCCGCATACCGCGCCAAAGAGCGCGCAGACGCCAATCGTCGCCATGGCGAGGCCGCCCCGACGGTGGCCCAGAAAAGCATTCGCGAGCGCATAAAGATCTGTCGACAATCCGCCTGCAACCGCAAAGCTGCCCATCAAAATGAATAAGGGGATGATGGCGAAGTCGAGACTGGTGATGGATGTGATGGCTTCAACGCCAAGCACAGCGAAACCCGGGCCGACGCCCGCCAGCGCTGCAAACGCCAGGACGCCTGCAATGCCCATTGCGGCGCCGACCGGCGTGTGCGCGGCGATCAGAATGAACATCGCTAGAAGGCCAAGTATGGCAATTACAACCGGGTCCATTTGCTTAAACTTTGCTCTTTGACGCCGACGCCATCGCATCGCGAATTTCACACATCAGGACAAACGCCTGAATCGGCACGCAGGCGATCAGGATCAGGGACGACACGTACAACGAAGGCGCCACCGGCAACCGCAAAATCAGCGTTGTCTGTCCGCGAGCGTCGATCGCATAAGCAGTAAACTGCCAGGCGATGATCGTCACGAACGCGA
>JAJFGC010000074.1 GCA_021776345.1 Hyphococcus sp.
CTGTTCGGTCAAAATTTCAACGGGCGCCGTCAGCAAATCGTCGATTTCAGAGGGCGCGGATTGTTTATTCGTCGCCAAAGCAATGGGGGCGGGGCTGATCGCTGGTTCGGCCGTAGGCTCTTGCTGGTTGCGGGTTTTGTCGCGCCTTTTTGAGCGTATTCTGCTTGCCTTGGGCTCGTTTAAGGCCGCGCTGTCATCAGCCTCACGATCAATATCACCTTGTGAGGCTTCGACATTGGCGCTCGGTTCGGCTTGCGCGAGGCGGAACTCTGCAACGCGGGAAGCTGTTTTTGCAGGCAGCGGGGTCAATTTCTGCGAACCGCTAACAAGAGCGACAAGGTGTGAAGACGGTGATTGCGTCGCCGCAATACGTCCCTTCGGTCCGCCGCGCTCAATATCCTTGGCTAGACGACCGGGTATAGGAACATCATTGATCTGGCCGCGATAAACTTGCGTATTTTCCAGGACGCGCTGGATGTAGTTGCGGGTTTCCGAAAAAGGGACAAGCTCGATCCAATCTACGGGATCAACGTCAGCTCCGCGTGGGTCGCCATATGTCTCAATCCACTGGCTCGCTCGATGAGCACCCGCATTGTAGGCCGCGAAGGTCAGGATCAGCGAACCATCAAAACGGTCAAGCAGATGAGATAAGTGCGCCGAGCCGAGCGTCAAATTGTAAATTGGATCGTCAAGCAGAGCAGTGCGTGAATAGCGCAATCCTTCTTTGCGCGCCGTAATCTGCGCAGTTGAAGGAATGAGTTGCATCATCCCCCGTGCCCCGGCGCGGGAAAAGGCGCGAGGGTTAAACTCACTTTCCTGCCGCGACAGGCCCAAGATTATCTCCGGCGAGACAAAACGCTTCGCTTCATCCGGAACAAAGACAGTTGGATAGGCGACATTTGCGGCGAAGGCGTTGCGCTTGATCGCAACCTTGCCTGCGCGGACAGTCAAATGCGGGGCGCCTTCGCCATTTGTGAGCTTAGCAAATTCTACATACTCACCGGGACGCTCAAGCTGGTCATCAATATGGTATGCGAAGACCATAAATTCATACTCAAGCCCGAGATCGGAAAGCATGCGCAGGGCGGCAACAGTTGGGCGTGAAGAAAATAGGGCCTTGTCTTCCGGTGTTGCGACAGCAACAGGGCCGAATTTGTTTTGCAACGCCGCACCGCCGAGTTTTTCGGCTGCTAATTGTCCGTAAAAAGAGTAATAATATGGCGCGGCGTCCTGATAATAGGAAACGGCAAGGGCTGACTCATTGCGCGCTTCGGCGGCGCGCCCAAGCCAATAATAGGCGCGTGATAATGAGATCGGTGTGCCGACGGCGGAAGCCAGCGCGAGGAAGTGTGTTTCTGCGCGTTCTGGTTCATTCACAAAGCGCAACGCGATCCAGCCGGCGTTAAATTCCGCCTCGCTTAACGAGCCGCCTTCATCAAGGCTATGATTAGCGGCGAGCGCATAGGCGTCGCCAAATCGTCCTTGTTTGAGCGCCCAGCGCATTAAAAGTTGGCGTTCGTACCACCAGCGCTCAGCATTGCGCAGCCCTATTGCCCCCTTTGGCGCATCGCCGGAAAGCGAGATCGCATATTGTTCATTGCCTGTGCGCCGATAATACCGAACCGCCGCCATCAAGACGCCAGAGTCCAGCTGGCTGTCGCGGGAAAGGTTTTGATAAAGCCTTGTTGCGTTGGCAGCCCTTAGAAGGAGGGCAGCGCGCGCTTCGGCTTTTCTTCGCTCATTCGAAGTTAGTTTAGAAAATATGCGCCGCGCGTTTGTTACCTGCCGCGCCCACAAAAGCCTGTCCACGCGGGCTGCATGATCTTCTTTGGTCAGACGCTTGCCGTATGTTGAAAGAATGCGTTGTTCTTCCTTTACATTGAAATTATGATTGACCCAGGCGTCACGCAGGTGGATTTCGCCTGCTTCATTTTCACCTTTTGCAAAGAGCGCTCGGGCAAGCTGAATTTTGCCTTCCCCACTGACCGGATCGCGGGAATCGAAAAAGGCTAGGACCGCATCAGCCGGCGCGTTGTTGGGAATCCGATCTTCAACAAAGACTTGAATGCGGCTGCGAGCCGGCCAGTCGCTGTGGTTGTCGAGGAATGCATCCGCTTTAACAAAGTCAACCAGCGGGTCCTCAGCTCTGAAATACATCCATTCGCCCAGGCTTTTTGCGATCGGATCATTGATCAAGGCGATTTGGCTTTGCGCTGCTGAAAATCGCTTGTGTTTTAGATGGTCGGCGGCTTCTAACAGTTGCGCCTGGTCGGCAACGGACAGATAAGTCGGGCCGGGCGCGGGAGGTTTTATTCGCGGAACGGCAGTCGCGCTCGCGCTAAAACTGCTCGAGAACGCTGTCACTACAACGAAGAAAAATATCATCAGTCGCTTGCGCGCTGATCTCATCATATCCCACGACTCCCACTATACGAAACGCAGCTCGCCTTAGAATAGCCCAAACCGGGCAGTATCAAAATAGGCTGTCCCTTGCTGATTTCGAAATAGGACGTTATCGATCGGTCACATTTAAGAAATACGAGCCAATGGAACAATTTAAAGGGTCAATTACCGCCCTCGTGACGCCGTTCAAAAACGGCCAGATCGATGATGACGCCTTCCAAAATCTGGTTAACCGCCAGATTGAGGCAGGAACCCACGGGCTGGTGCCGGTGGGGACAACAGGGGAATCCGCGACCCTGAGCGATGAAGAACATGAGCGGGTCGTACGGCTTTGCATTGAAACGGCAGCCGGGCGCGTGCCTGTGATTGCCGGGGCCGGGTCCAACGATACGGCCTACGCCATCTCAATGGCGAAGCGGGTCCAAAACTATGGCGCCGATGCCATTCTGGTGGTCACGGGCTATTATAATCGCCCCAATCAGGCCGGATTGATTGCTCACTATGAGGCGCTCCACGACGCCACAGAGATACCGATTATCATCTACAACATTCCAGCGCGGACAGCGGTCAACATTTCTATTGAAACCCTCGCCACGCTCTCCGCCTTGCCGAGGATCGCTGGGCTTAAAGACGCTACAGGCGATCTCGCCCGTGTTGCGCTGCAACGCCGCCATTGCAATGACAGTTTTGTGCAACTTTCCGGTGAAGATATGACCGCAGTCGGGTTCAATGCGATGGGAGGGCGCGGTTGCATATCCGTCGCATCAAACGTCGCGCCGGCCTTATGCGCCGATATGCAAAATGCGACGCTTGAGGGCGACTATACGAAGGCGTTGGCGTTGCAAGACCGGCTTGCGCCGCTTCATGACGCGCTCTTTTCCGACGCCTCTCCAGGGCCGACGAAATATGCCCTGTCTTTGCTAGAGCTTTGTGAATGCGATGTGCGTCTGCCAATGCTTGCGGCCAACGAGGCCGCCCAGGCGAAAGTTCGTGCGGCGCTTGAAGAGCTGGATCTCATTGGCTGATGGCGCCGAAAAAGACTGACAACAAAAAGGTGGTTGCAGAAAACCGCCGCGCGCGTTTCGATTATCGAATTGGTGATGTTCTGGAAGCGGGCATTATGCTTGTCGGCACGGAAGTCAAAGCATTGCGCGAGGGCAAAGCAACCATAGCCGAGAGCTATGCGTCTCCGGAAAATGGAGAACTCTGGCTGATCAATGCTAATATTCCGGAATATTCCGCAGGCAACCGGCAAAATCACATACCGAAGCGACCGCGAAAGTTGCTTCTTCATAAGAAGGAAATGGCGCGCATGGTCCAATCGGTGGAACGCAAGGGTTTTACGTTGGTTCCGTTGCGGCTCTATTTTAACGAGCGCGGCATCGCCAAACTGGAGCTTGGGATCGGCGAAGGGAAAAAACTGCACGACAAGCGCGATACCCAAAAAGATCGCGATTGGTCACGGCAGAAACAGCGGTTGATGCGTGATAGAGGGTAAGTATGACTGAGAATATGGAAGACCATCCGGACGTCGCCATTCATCCGCCGACGGTGTTTTTCGCGGCGCTGTTGATCGGCTTTATCATTCGCGTTTTTGCAGGCGGCTGGCTTGCAGTGCCGCATGTTTTGGCGGAAGGCGCCGGCGGTCTTTTGATGTTGGCAGGTCTGTCCTTTGCGGTGTCTGCGATTTCCGCCTTTGCTGAAGCGGGGGAAACATTACCGCCGGCGACGCCATCGCGGCAGCTATTTACCGGCGGTGTTTATCGTTATTCCCGTAATCCGATTTATCTTGCCATGGTATTGTTTGGCGTCGGTTTCGGTGTCGCGACGCTTAATCTCTGGATTATTCTGACAACGATTGGCGCCGGTATTATTTTCAACTTTTTTGTGATCCCGCCGGAAGAGGCTTACCTTGGTCGTCGATTCGGACCTGATTACGGTCACTATAAAACGAAAACCCGGCGGTGGGTTTAGTGGCGACTACTCGTAATACGGTACAAAGGCGAGGACCGTTTGGAACGCCGCCGCCGCGCCGGCGCCGCCAGTGATGCATAACAGCAAGACGCCGATAATATCGGGCGCCACGACGCCGGCATTACGCGCTATGATCAACGCCACAAATAAAGCCACTACTGCTTTCGCATAAAACCGCAGCAGGCTGGAGAAGGCGTCGCCGTGCCCCGAAAATTGTGCGGCAAAGCGCGGGCGTGCGAGCCAGATATATCCCCAGCAGCCAAAGCCAGCGGAAACCACCGCGACGACCAGGCTGACCCCGTGAAACAGATTGACCAATAGATCTCGTGCGGCAGCAAAGCTGATTGCAGCAACTGAAGCGCCGATCACGCCAAAGACAGCGGAAACGAAAAGTGTCAGCAATGGCTTGGCGGTTTTCGCGTCAAGAAAAGCCGTGTGTTCGTTCTTAGCTGGTATGCCCCAGTTTCGGGTCATAACAAGTTCTCTCCAGCCGCCTCTTTCTGGACGGCGCCAGCGGTCCTGTCTTATATACAGGAGTTTACGTCTGCGAAAACCTCTTCGAACATCTTGGCAGCGCCTCAGGTTGAAAATAACCGACGATTCTCGCCAGAAGGCGACCTTCGCCTACGATATGCCGATGACGCCATTGAGGAAAAACAGACATGATGAAATGCGACCGTTTAGGCGCCTCAAACTTGTTTTCTAAATTTTGTGCGTTCTCCATACAAGGAGAGTTCGAGGTGCAATGCGCCATTGTCATTCGCTAAAAAAGTGACTGTGTCGCCTAATTCTCCTCGAACGTGAAATGTATCATCAGCAACTGGTATCAGCTCAAGTAGGAAATCGCCTTCACGCCGGGCAAAGAATTTTCCGTCTTGTGTGAACAACTCCATGGGATGACCGTTCTCGGCCTCATATGTTCCAAGGTAAGATTTGATGGCAGATCTGGACAAATCATATGGCGTGACAAATTCCGTTGAGATAACGCGGTTGATAAGACGGGATAAGCGCTGATCTGTGAGAGGCTCTGGTCCCGTAAATTTTTCCAGTATGCCCAAAAATTCTTTATCTTTTACCATTAGTTTCGCTGAGGCGCCGCTTGCATGTAAAGCCTTCAATCTGCGTCGTAAGGCAATCTTGTTATCTCGGTCCTTCCTTATGGCGAGAGAATTCGTCGGGTCTCCAATACGAGGGATTATCACCGTCTTGTCATCGCTAAGTTCGGATATAAAATCCGCTGCTTCAATTACTCCATCGACGCCGCCAACAAAGAATGCAGGTGGGCCGCCTTTATCATATAAGTTTCCGATGAAAATCACGTTGCTCTTGGGAAAATGTACGATGACATCGTCGTGTGAATTGACCGTTACATGATAAAGGTGGAGATCGTCGTTGCTAAGGTGCAAAGACATCTTTTTGTTGAATTGAATGTGGCTATTTGTGTAGCCATATCTTGCATTTTCCTGCGTGATAATGTCGGCGCCGATAGTCTCAAAGAAGATGTTGCGCTCTCTTAAGAAATAATCACCATCTGGTAAAATTGCATATCTTATTGGCAGGCTTGTTACTTTTCGGATCGCTGAAAGAAGCGCAGATTTTGCGGCCTCACGATGGGGGCCGTCAATTATGACGGCATAATTTTCGCCAATGACAAGACCCACATTAGGTCCATATCCTACCGCCCCTTTCAAGACGTACAATGTCTCACTCATTTTGTGAGACTCATAGTCAATTGTCGGGCCCGTATTTTGTTGAGCGGCCGCAGTCGGAGCGGATACAACCAAAAAAAGCGTCATCATAACCAAATGCAGAATTTTTGGCGTATATCAGATCCTTGTTTTAGGATTGGAGTATGATTTTACTGAAATCCAATTCGTAAAACAACGTCCTGGGTTGGGGTAGGCCATCGTGCGATCGTACGAGCACAGACTCGTGGTCTCTGGGCATGGTTTTCTGATCATGTTCAAGAATTCATTCAGTATCGCAATCAAGCCGATTCAAACATTCAAGCTCGTTATAGTCTCTTAATACGAAATTAGGGAGCTTTGGGGTGCACTCGCTTCCCCTGTCAGACGGTCGTTTCCATGATAGAGGACTTTATGTCTTCGAATACGGCTTCGAACATTTTCTCGGTTAGGCGGCGCGTATTTATATTGTACCGCGAGCAGTGATAACTGTCGAAAACCCGAAACTTGGCGTCTGCAACAGGGTGTCGAGCGCCATGACGGAACGGGGCAGATGAGCTAGGGACATCGAGCGCGGCAAGAGTGGAGTCATGCGCGATGCGGCCGAGGCACAAGATCGCCTTAAGCTTTGTCATGCGCTTGATTTGGTTTGTGAGAAACTGCCTGCAAGTCCTTATCTCTAAGGCCGACGGTTTGTTTTGCGGCGGCAGGCAGCGGACGGCGTTAGTGATCATTGTTGCTTTCAGGCGCAGTTTGCCATTGTCGAGCGAGCCATATTGCGCATTCGATAAGCCGAATTTTTCCAAGGTCGCAAACAGCAAGTCGCCGGAATGATCGCCCGTAAACGGTATGCCGGTTCGGTTTGCGCCATGCAGGCCCGGCGCGAGCCCGACGATCAATAAAGATGCATTTTGCGGTCCAAAATTTGGCGCGGGCCCGTTAAAATAATCGGGATGGGTCTTTTTGTTTCGACGCCTTAGACCCACAAGACGCGGACAGCGCTTGCAATCAGTCGGCGGCTCGGTGGCGTCTAAAGCACGCAATGAAGCCACTAATCCACTTCTTCAAAATCATCTTCGAAGTTGTTTTCAATATCATCGTCGTAGTCATTTTGTTCCCGTGCAGGTTTGCGCTGCGGTCCGCCCGACCGGCCAATCGCCTTTTCAAGGTCTGCTAGGTCGAGGAAGCTGTCTGCCTGGCGGCGTAATTCGTCCGACGCCATGGGCGGTGAGGACTTTACGGTCGAGACAACGCTCACGCGCAATCCTTTGGCTTGCACGGCTTCGATGGCGCGCCTGAAATCGCCATTACCGCTGAAGATAACGATGTGGTCGAGCCGATCGGCAAGAAGCATCATATCAACAACCAGCTCGATATCGGTCGAGCCTTTGAAGCGCTTGCGGCCTTGTTGATCGGTAAATTCGCGCGTCGTTTTGGTGACCATCGTATAGCCATTGTAATCCAGCCAATCGACGAGCGGGCGAAGAGGTGAGTAATCCTGATCACGGTCTTCCTGGATTGCCGTATAATATGATGCTCGCACGAGTTGGCAGCTCGACTGCGTTTTCGCCAGCAAGCTTTTGTAATCGATGTCAAAACCAAGATTGCGTGCGGCTTTGTAGAGATTGGCCCCATCAATAAAAAATGCGGTTCTTTCTCCTTCTCGGAGCCCTAAAAAATCTGCCATAATCGCCTCAAATAATATCGCTTATCGTCTCGCCCGCTGTGGACGGTCCATCGGTTTAAATATGATTTTAATCGCTGTCGGTTCAAGTTTGCCTTTTTGCGGCATTGATTCGCAACAGATTGTTTTAAGCGCCTTTTTTGCCATTGGTCGGATCGCTGAGCTGGACGCACAATCCTCATTGTATAATACTCCAGCATGGCCGGATCCAACGGCGCCCGCCTTTGTGAATGCGGCCTGCAGCGTTAGGACGGACCTCTCGCCAGAAGTGTTGATGTCCTCGCTGCATGCGATAGAGGCGGGATTTGGCCGCCAACGCCTTCAAAAAAATGAGCCGAGGACCCTGGATCTCGATCTGATCGCCTATGGTCATGAGCGCCGAGACAGCGCGGCGGGAAGGCTTCATATACCCCATGCGAGGCTTGCGGAGCGGGAATTTGTGTTGGCGCCCCTCAGTGATATCGCCCCGGATTGGACCCACCCAGAAACGGGAAAATCGGTGCGGGAGATGCTGGAAGCGCTGCCCATACGGTCGGCGCGGCGAATTTCCGTCTAATTCATGATTTTTTTGCATTGCAGCGCTTGTATCTGCCGGTGAGGAGCGATATTTCACCTAGCTTGCTTTTATCCGTCCAGGAGACATTGATGGCCCGCGTCACCGTAGAAGATTGCGTCGAACAAGTTACCAACCGCTTTGATCTGGTCCTTTTGGCCGCTCACCGCGCACGGGTCTTGGCGTCGGGCGCTCCATTGCTCCTAGACCGCGATAACGACAAGAACCCGGTAGTGGCGCTTCGTGAAATTGCCGAAATGGCGCTCGAGACCGAACAACTCGATGAAGATCTGGTGCAGTCGCTGCAAAAACAGGTTGAAGTCGATGAAGGCGAAGAGGCGGAAGCAGGTTCGGAAAAAGCCGATACGCCTGAATTCGATTCGATGAATGAGGATGATTACCTCAAGGCGATTCAGGCGGCCGGCATAACTAGCCCGCAGACATTGCCAAAAGGATAGGGCGCCAACAAACTCGGCGACGCCGCCGAACATTCATCGTTCGGCCAAGACGCGGATGAGGCCGGTGGGAAATGGCTGAGAAATTGACGGCCGAAGAAAAAACCGACCCACAACCAGCGGACGCCCCGCAAGGGCAGCCTACGAGTTCTTCCAGCCCCAACACTGATAATCTTATCGCGGCGACCAATGGGTCGCCGCAAAAAACGCCGCAACATCCTGTTGGTTTTATCCGGCAGACCGAGCTGATCGATCTTGTAAAAGCGTATGATCCAAACGCTGATGAAAATATGCTCAACCGTGCCTACATCTTTGCGATGAAGGCTCATGGCGGGCAAACGCGTCAGTCGGGCGATCCTTATTTTTCTCATCCGCTTGCCGTCGCCGCAATCCTAACCGAGTTGCGCGCCGACCCGGCGACGGTTGCAACAGCGTTGTTGCACGATGTGGTTGAGGACACTGACCATTCGATAGATGATATTGAAGAGCATTTTGGCAGCGAAGTCGCGCAACTTGTCGACGGCGTCACCAAGCTCTCACAAATCGAATTGCGTGACGAAGCAAGCAAACAGGCTGAGAATTTTCGCAAATTCGTGGTCGCCATGGCGGACGATGTGCGTGTGCTGTTGGTCAAACTCGCTGACCGTTTGCACAATATGCGCACGCTTCATTTCATCGAGAAAGCTGACAAGCGGCGGCGCATTTCTCTTGAAACAATGGAAATTTACGCGCCCCTTGCCGGACGCATTGGCGTGCAGCGCTTTCGCGAGGAGCTGGAGGACATTGCCTTCCGCGAGTTAAGCCCGGACGCATTTGCAACGATCAGCAAGCGCCTTGATGAGTTGCATCAGCACTCAGTGAGCGGCGTTGTCGAGCTTGCAAATGTGTTGCGGCAAAAACTGGAAGCGGATGGCCTGCGAGCGCAAGTGTATAGCCGGGAAAAACGCGCCTATTCGATCTGGCGAAAGATGCAGCAGAAGAACGTGTCCTTCGATGAGCTCGCCGATATTTATGCATTCCGCGTTCTGGTTGACAATGTGCAGGATTGTTATCGCGCGCTTGGTATTATTCATTCAAACTGGCGAATGATCCCGTCGGAATTTGACGATTATATCTCCGCGGCCAAGCCCAATAATTATCGCTCGATCCACACAGCGGTGGTCGGACCACCCTGGCGAGACGGCCGCCGGCAACGGATCGAGATCCAAATTCGCACCTATGAGATGCACGAAACTGCTGAACGAGGCGTTGCCGCCCATTGGCAATATAAGGATCCGGGCGCCAATGGCGCCAGCGTCGAGATTGTCGGCCCGAAGCAATATGATCCTTATGAAACGCCGCGGCGGTTGGTTGAAATGTTTCAGGGTGGCGAAGATCTTGATGAGGCGTTGCAATACGCCAAGCTCGAGCTTTTTCAGGATCAGGTTTTTTGTTTTACGCCAAAGAGCCGGGTCATCGCCTTGCCGAAAGGATCGACCGCACTCGATTTTGCCTATGGCGTGCACACAGATGTCGGGGATCAATGTATAGGGGCCAAGGTCAATGGTATTCAGCGCCCTTTGCGTACGCCGTTAGAGACTGGCGATGTGGTTGAGGTCTTACGATCTGACAATGCGCCGGTGCAGGCGGAATGGGAAAGCCTTGCTGTAACGGGTAGGGCGCGTTCCGCCATTCGTCGACGAATCAAGAAAATGCAGTATAATGAGCATTTGGCGCTCGGGCGATCCATCGCCGAAAGCGTCTTCACTGGCGCACATTTGCAGTTTTCCCTCAAGGGGGTGCGCGCAGGCCTTAGAAAGCTTGAGAAGAAGTCGGTTGAGGATGTCCTCGTCAGCGTTGGACGCGGTGATTTGCCGGTGAATGACCTGATTGAGGCAGTCTATCCCGGCGCATCCGCGGCGAGTGAAGGAGAAATTCGACCGGCAAGCCTCAGCGAATTCAAGCCAAGTGTTGCGATCGCTGGCCTCACACCGGGTGTGTCGGTGCGCATGGCGCAGTGCTGTACGCCGCTGCCGGGCGAGCGCATTGTCGGCATCCGCGGCGATGCAGGGAATATAACTGTCCACACAATCCATTGTGAGCGCCTGGCGCAAGACGATCCGCCGCAAAGCCGCTGGCTTGATCTGAAATGGCGCAAGAACGATGACGAGCAGCACACCGCGTTCGCAAGGTTGAATGTTACGGTGCAAAACGGCGTTGGCGTATTGAGCGAAATCGCCGGGATTATCGCGCGCTATGGCATATCAATTGCCAGCATGCGCTTGCAGAACCGCTCAAGAGAATTCATCGATATCGTCATGGATGTGGAAGTGAAAGACGCCAAACAATTGGCGCAAGCCCTTGCGGGTGTGCGCGCTGCGCCAACAGTCTTGGCCGCGGAAAGAATAGGAACAGATAATGATGAACAGCTCTGAGGCCTTGCGCGAGTTTGAAGAGGCGGGCGCCTTGCAAAAGGGTCATTTTGTTCTGTCCTCGGGCCTTCACAGCGATACCTATTTAAACAAGTCGATCGTTTCGAAATTTCCCGATCGAACGGAGCGTTTGTGCAAGGCGCTGGCGGCAAAAGCGTGCGACGCAATCAGCGGGACGATTGATTACGTTATCTCTCCAGCGATGGGCGCCATCATCTATGGGTATGAGACGGCGCGGCATCTGGATGTCCCCTTCATGTTTTTAGAGCGTGTCGATGGCGAGTTTCAGTTGCGGCGCGGATTTTCCATTGAACCGGGCGCAGGCGTGTTAGTGGTGGAGGACATCGTTTCGACGGGGCTTTCCGCGCGAGAGGCAATTGACGCTGTGCGCAAAGCGGGCGGCGAGGTGTTGGCGCTTGCCTGCCTGGTTGATCGCTCCGCCGGGGCGGTGGATGTCGGCGCACCCGTTCTGCCGCTGGCGGAACTGAAAGTAGACGCCTGGCCGGCTGATGAATTGCCCGACCATTTGAAAAACATTCCTGCCGTCAAGCCCGGCAGTCGCGGGGTCAGTCAATGACGAAAAAGCCGCTCCGCCTTGGCGTCAATATCGACCACGTGGCGACAATCAGAAACGCGCGTGGCGGCCCGCATCCGGACCCGGTGCGTGCAGCCGAACTCGTTGCGTCAGTGGGCGCTGATGGCATCACCGCGCATTTGCGCGGAGACCGCCGGCATATGCTTGATGACGATATGCGCCGGCTGCAAAACGAGATCGACCTGCCGCTCAATTTTGAGATGGCGGCGACCGCTGAGATGCTGAAAATCTGTCTTGAAGTTCGCCCGCATGCAGCCTGTTTGGTGCCGGAAAACCGGGAAGAGCGGACAACGGAAGGCGGCCTTGATGTTGCCGGGCAGCATAATTTCATTGCGCCCGTTGTTCGTGAGCTGATGGATGCGGGCATTCGCGTCTCGCTGTTTATTGATCCGGAAACGCCGCAGATTGAAGCGGCAAAATCACTTGGTGCGCCGGTGATCGAAATTCACACGGGCGCCTATTATGAGGCGACGGCCTCAACCACGCCTGATCGCATTCAGGCAGAGTTTGACAAGATCAAGTCCAGCGCCGAGCTAGCCGATAGTCTCGGCCTTGAAGTGCATGCCGGTCATGGGCTGACCTTTCACAATGTGCAACCGGTTGCGGCAATACCGCAAATCGTTGAACTGAATATCGGCCACTTTCTCATCGGCGAGTCGGTCTTCATGGGCCTCGCTGAAGTTGTGAAACAAATGAAACGCCTGATGCAGGATGCGCGCACGGGCGGGATGTATTGAGAATGGAAATTCTGCCTTGGTATCTTTTGGGGACTTTTGGCCTGCCTTTGTTTGGGTTGGTGCTTCTCTTGGTTTCGGCAATGATAAGTGCAGTCATAATTCTACGCAGGCGACAGGGCCATATGGTTGAAGCGAATTACCCGAAAGTCCTTTCTCTCATTGGCGTTAGCCTAATTGTCGTTCCCAGCGCACTATTTTTGTTGGGTTCGATCAGCTTGATTGCCAATTCGGAGGCATCATGATCCTAGGCATCGGCAACGATCTCATGGACATTCGTCGCATCGAAAAGACGCTTGAGCGACACGGCGAGCGCTTCACTAACCGATTGTTCACCGACATCGAAAAGGCGAAATCTGACAAGCGGCTCAACCGGGCCGCGTCCTACGCCAAACGATTCGCCGCCAAAGAGGCCTGTTCCAAGGCGCTTGGCACCGGGCTATCGCGCGGCGTATTCTGGCGTGATATGGGGGTTGTGAACCTGCCCGGCGGCAAGCCGACCATGGCGCTAACCGGCGGAGCCGCTGAAAGGCTTAAGGAAATCACGCCGGCGGGCTCACAAGCCTTCGTTCATCTCACCATTACCGATGATTTTCCGCTGGCTCAGGCCATTGTCATTATCGAGGCGCGGGCTAAATAGAACCCCGGTAAATTATTACGGGCGGGGCAGCGAAAGGGTTCGGTTATGGGGTTTTCCCTGAAGAGTATATTTGGCGGCGAAAAAGGAGTTGAGGGCGATACGATAAAAGTCGAAGCCCCGAAAATGACCCCCGCCGAAGAGGCATGGGATCTTGCCAAAACCGTGTTCTTCGCAGTCGCGATTGCGCTGGTCTTGCGGATCGTGATCTTCCAGCCGTTTAATATTCCGTCCGGCTCGATGAAGCCCAACCTGCTTGTCGGCGATTTTCTCGTCGTTTCAAAGCCGACCTTTGGTTATTCGCGGGCCTCGCTCGTCTATCCCCTGACACGCCTGCCGATGGAAGGGCGTATCTTCTCCGGCGAGCCGGATCGCGGCGACGTCGTGGTATTTAAAAACCAGAAGGACGGCAATAAGGACTATATCAAACGCGTCATCGGCATGCCGGGCGATGAAATCCGCATGATCGGCGGACGGCTGCATATTAATGGCAGTGCCGTTCCGAAACAGAAGATCAATGATAATGGCGGCGACTGCGGCGGTTATACGGCGCCTCAATATAAGGAAACACTCGACAACGGCGTTTCCTACATTGTTCAAGAATGCAACGGCGACAATAGCCGTCTCGACAATGTTGGGCCTTATCAAGTGCCGGCGGGACATTATTTCATGATGGGTGACAATCGCGACCAGTCTCAAGATAGCCGCGTAACTGCCCAGGTCGGCTATGTGCCGTTGGACGATATAGTCGGTCGCGCCGAACGTCTCTTTTTCTCTGTAGACGGATCAGAGGCGGCAATTTGGCAAATTTGGAAATGGCCGTTTTCGATCCGTTACGGCCGCATCCTCTCATCGGTTGAATGACCAAGCCCGACCTTTCAGTCTTGGAAAAACGGCTCGGGCACGAGTTCGACGATAAGACGCTGTTGGTTCGTGCGCTCACCCATTCCAGCCTTTCCGGCGGCAAGCGGACGGTTCGTGACCTTGAGCGCCTCGAGTTCCTTGGCGACCGGGTGTTGGGCCTTTTGACTGCTGAAGAGCTTTGGCGGCGTTATCCGGACTTTGAGGAAGGGCAGTTGGCGCCGCGCCTTAACGTGCTGGTGCGCAAAGAAACATGCGCAAAAGCAGCGCTTCATTTTGGCCTCGATCTATTCATTTTGATGTCCGAATGGGAAGAGGGCGCCGGCGGTCGTAAGAAAAAGGCGATCCTTGGCGATGTGATGGAAGCGCTTCTGGGCGCGCTCTATGTTGATGGCGGGCTTGGCGCTGCGCGCGGCGTATACGATCAATACTGGACGCCGAACCTTGAAGATCTGTCAAAGTTTCATCGCGATTCAAAAACCGCATTGCAGGAGTGGTCGCAACAAAAAAAGCTCGGCACGCCGGACTATGTTGTGTTGGAGGCGAATGGACCGGCCCATGCGCCAGCTTTCGAAATTGAAGTGCGCGTCAAGGGGAAGAAACCAGCGCGCGGGCAAGGAAAATCCAAACGCAAGGCGCAGATGGAAGCGGCGAAGGCCTTTTTGACCCGTGAAGGGGTTTGGAACAAGAATGACTGAAACTGAGAAAAAAAGATGCGCGATGATTGCGGTAGTTGGGGCGCCCAACGCCGGCAAGTCGACGCTGGTGAATGCGCTTGTCGGCGCCAAAGTCTCTATCGTGACGCAGAAAGTGCAGACGACGCGCGCGCGCGTGCGCGGTATTGCCATCGATGGCGACGCTCAGCTTATCTTTATCGATACGCCAGGCATTTTTACGCCGAAGCGGCGGCTCGACCGCGCCATGGTCGCCGCCGCATGGGACGGGATTGACGGCGCCGATCAGACATTGCTGATTATTGACGCGCCTGCCTATCTCACGGGCGAAAACGAAAAAGGCCAGGCCGGGAAATCCCGCAAGGACGCCGACCGTATTATTGAAGGCTTGCAAAAAACAAACGCCAAAGCCTTGCTGGCGCTGAATAAGATCGACGATCTGGCGCGCCCGAAACTTCTCGCCTTGGCGCAGGAGCTGAACGGCGCAGGCGTTTTCACCGATATTTTCATGATCTCCGCCAAAAATGGCGATGGGCTCAAAGACCTCAAATCATTTCTGGCGGAGAAAGCCCCGCCGGGGCCATGGCTTTATCCGGCAGATCAGCTTTCGGTGAGATCCGACCGCCTGATGGCGGCGGAGGAGACGCGCGAAAAACTCTTTCTGCGCCTGCCGCAGGAATTGCCTTACGACTCGACGGTCGAAACTGACGATTGGAAGGAAACCAAAAAGGGCGTGCGGATCGAGCAGACCATCTATGTCGCCCGCGACAGTCAAAAAGGTATCGTCCTCGGCAAGGGCGGAGCGACATTAAAGATCATTGGCCAAGCAGCGCGCGAGGAACTCAGCGAGCTTCTGGGCAAACCAGCGCATCTCTTTCTCCACGTCAAAGTCCGCGAAGGCTGGGCCAATGAAGCGGCAAGGCTCAGAAATATGGGGCTGGATGTTGTGGAGTAAAACTTAGATCGGAACATTGCGGAAGGAATGCGAATGTCTATTAATCAAAAGGATCGTCTTTATGAAATAGCGGTTTCAATTGTAAATGAACATCCCCAAGGTATTAGACACAAAGACTTGCTACAAAAAGCGTTTCCTATATTAGATCAGGAAGGCTTTAAGCCGAATAAAGACTCGCTTGCGAGCTGGCTTTCAGCTTTAGCTGATAACCGACCGAATGACGTAACGAAACCGTCTCGCGGATTGTTTATTCCAGCTGCTACCGAAATTGATTTAGACATTGTTCCAAATGGTCAGAGTGGCACATCTTCGTCGGCAGTTATTGAGTCAGATTATTACGATGCGTTGAGAGACTTCCTAATAAATGAGTTGAATGAGTGTATTTATGCGGAATCTATTGGAGCAATGCGTGGGGGTGGGCGCTGGGGCAATCCTGATGTGGTCGGTATTAATAAACCAAAGGCCGGTCATGTTTTTAGATTTTCTTGGGAGCTGATAACAGCGGAATTAAAAACCAATTCATCCGAGGTCAGCACAGCTTTTGGGCAAGCATCTTCATATAATTTGTTCTCTCACAAAGTTTATGTCGCCATTCCTAAGGAGACTTCCCAGAAAGATTTAGATCGCCTTTTAGCTCAATGTCACCTAGCGGGAATGGGAGTTTTAGTTTTTACTTTAGATACTGTTGATCCAAGTTTTGAAGTCATGTTGCGCGCGCGTGCATCGAACCCTGATATGTTTTACGTAAATCAATTTGCCGACCTTATTAAGTCTTATGATCCACAAATGTTTAATCGTCTGTTCGGCTGACGACGTACAGTAATGAACTTCACCGACCACGGCATTGTTCTAGACGCGCGCGCCCATGACGAGACAGCGGCGGTGGTCATCACGGCCGTTGGACGGGGCTTGTCTATGGCGGGCAGGGCGGCGCATATCCTTTGACCCACAGGACCTATCGCTGGTATCCTCGCCCTCGTTCCTCATTCGTAAGTCTACAATCACATTTTTTGGAGATTCGTCGATGAAGAATTATTTGATAATGTGTGTTGCTGCCGGACTTGTCTCCCATGGGTCAGCAATTGCGCAAACAAGCGATCAATTGGCAATTGAAGATGCTTATCACGCATGGGCGGAGGTGACGAACGCCAAGGATATTGAGCGCTGGGTCACGTTTTTGACGCCTGACGCGCTATTCCTTCCGCCTGACCATGAAGCTCTCGGTACATATGATGCGATTCGCCAATACTATTTGGAGCTCTTTGAAGACCCGCACTTTACCATAAAGTGCGAGCAGATCTCTGTTGAAATCGCTGAGTCTGGCGACATTGCATGGTCGACAGGAAAGTGCAGCGCTACGTTTAGCGACGCCAATAGCGAAAAGACCCATGTTGACAGCAAGTGGGCAAAGGTATGGGCAAGACAAGCGGACGGCGGGTGGAAATGCCGGCTTAATATCTGGAATTCTGATCCGTCCTAGGATTATTAAGTGTAGAACGTTTGATTGAATGAATGTCAGTTTTGGCGAGCGCGCGCCGTTGACTCCGTCCTGAACGCGCCGATTATCGTTCCATGAACTTCATTGACCAAGGCATTGTTCTTGATGCGCGCGCCCATGGTGAGACGGCGGCGGTGGTCAATATTTTTACCGAAGAACATGGGCGCTGGGCGGGACTGGTTTATGGCGGGCAGGGCAAGCGGATGCGGCCGATCCTGCAACCGGGCAATGAAGTCAAAGTCGACTGGAAGGGGCGCGGCGAGGATTCGCTGGGCCATTTTTCGCTGGAGATGATGCGCGCGCGTGCCGGCGAGGCGATGCAGGATCGCCTCTCGCTTGCAGGATTGTCGGCGGCCTGCGCGTTGGCGCTCGCGACCTTGCCGGAACGCGAAGCGCACAAGCGCGCTTATACGGCGATGGCGGTATTGCTGGATAATCTTGACGATCTCGATTTCTGGCCGGCGCTGATGGCGCGGTGGGAGTTGGGCCTGCTCGCTGAGCTAGGGTTTGGCCTGACGCTGGACCGGTGCGCGTCGACCGGCGTGCGCGATGATCTTATTTACGTATCACCGCGTTCGGCCTGCGCCGTATCTGCCGAAGCAGGCGAACCGTATAAGGATAAAATGTTACCATTGCCGGCATTCTTGCGGGGAAAAAGCGGCGAGATTGAAATGGCCGATGCGTTAGACGCGCTTCACACGACGGGCTTTTTTATCGAAACGCGCATTTTGCACGTGTCAGATAAACAGCTGCCGGAAGCGCGGTTGCGGGTTATTGAGCTGTTGAAGGCGCAATAACGGTTGACAATATGTCCGTGACTTCATCGAGCGTCCGTTCATTATTTGTTATGCCGTCAAATTTGACGAGGCCGAAATAGCCGCGGATGCCGGCATGGCTCATCGGCTCCATTTTGCGGATGGTGATCCGGCCGTCGCGCTTGGCGGCGTTCCACTCTGAATGCGCCATCACGCTCCATCGTTCGGGAAACACGATAGCGCCAATCTTTTCAAACCTGTCGCCGGCGCCGCGGATATGGGTGAGGCGGCGCAAGAAATGCAATCCCGGATCGGAGGCCATAACGCCGCCAATTGAAATGACGTCGATTGGCGCCCCTAGGCGGTTCTTCAAGAATGTAGACGCGCCAATAGCGACTTGTCCGCCGCCGCTATAGCCGATGATTGTAATGGGCGCGCGGCTGCCTTGCTCATAACCGGCGCGAAGGAGCGCTGCTTCAATCACCGTCGCAGCGCCCTGATTAAAGATCGGACCATATCGGTGGTCAGCAGATATCATCACTTGAAAAATATTACGCATATTGATCAGCATTGAGAGGATTGTACTGCGCCCTTCGAGTTTTATTCGTTGGACAAAGCGCCAGACCCGATCAAACAGGCGCGGCGATGCGAGGAGAGGCAGTCCCGCCGGAGAATAGGGGAAGACATCATCGATAATCGTCGCCTCAGGAAAGCGTTGTTCAAGCCCCTTGATAAAGGCTTTTTCGCGCGGCAGGATAAAACGACCTGACAGCGATGCGATGCCAGAGAGATAGACGACGAATAGTCTATTCTCATCATGAGCCGGCGCGGGGTCGGTGGGGTGAGGGGGGCTTTCCTCATCAATTTCCTCCTCGGTCCAGCCAGCCCACCAGCTTAAAGTTTCAATCGGCGACAGCGCGGCGGTGATGAGGAGCGCGATGCCGCCGAGAGAAAGCGCAACAAGAAGGATCGTCGAAATCATGGGCGCGTCTCTTCTTTTAGCGCTTGAATGAGATCGTTGATGATTTGCTGCGGTGAGCGATCGAGCGGCGAACCGCTAATCATAATGCGTAAGCGACCGAGCGGCTTGGCGAGGGCATGGCCAAAAAAGCCCCGAAGCGCGTAAGAGACAATCCATCCGGCGCTGCCGCAAAAAACCGCAGCGCCGAGTGGCAAGTCTAGACCAACCCGCAAGCCGAATATCACAAGCGCCAGCGCCCAGGCTTCAAGGAAATTGCCAAGGGCGGCGCCAAAGTAAGGGGCGATGGCAAAGACGCCGAGGAGACGCGGCGAAAAAGCAAGGGCGACGATGCCGGTTACAGCCGTGATGTCACCGGGTCCAAGCGTCCCGACCCGGGTGAGCGGCGCGACGGCGAAGGCGCTCAATGCCCAGATCAGCGCGGTGAGGACGTAGGAAGCGCCGGTAAAGGCAAGACTCGCCAGAAAGCGATACAGCGCCACCCGATTGACAACGAGGATTACGCTTTGGCCTAGCATCTCCGAAACGCCTGCAAGAAAGGCAATCGTCAATGCCGCGGTCTGTGCCTGCGCGGACTGGGTTACGGCGTCGAAGGCGCCTGTGGAAAACCCGATCGACGCTGTCGCGAGGGCGATTAGCATCAACGGGAACGCCAGTAGGTCAGCGAATACAGCCTGCATCATTTCGCCATAGCCTATTACGTTCATTGATCAAGTCATTCACTGAAATAGATGGCTGGCGGGACCTCAAGACTCTGCTATGGGAATGCCCATGGCACGTACGAAAAAACGCAAAACCGCAAAAACCGATGCGCCGGCGAAGCCGGAGGAAATCTTTCTCGAACCGTTCGATGAGGCGCTCTCGCAGCGCTATCTCGCTTATGCGCTATCGACGATCACATCGCGGGCGCTCCCCGATGTCCGCGATGGCTTGAAGCCAGTGCATCGGCGCATTCTCTATGCAATGCGGCAAATGAAGCTCAATCCGAGCGGAAGCTTCAAGAAATCCGCGAAAGTGGTCGGGGAGGTGATGGGCAACTTTCACCCCCATGGCGATCAGGCGATATATGATGCGATGGTGCGTCTTGTGCAGGATTTTTCGGTGCGCGTCCCGCTTGTCGACGGGCAGGGGAATTTCGGCAATATCGACGGTGATAACGCCGCTGCGATGCGCTACACGGAGAGCCGCCTGACACAAGCGGCGCAGCTTCTCCTTGATGGCATTGATAATGACACTGTTGATTTTCGTGAAACCTATGACGGTGAGGGAAGAGAGCCGGTTGTTCTGCCGGCGGCGTTTCCGAACCTTCTTGCCAATGGCGCCAGCGGCATTGCCGTCGGCATGGCGACATCGATCCCGCCCCATAATGTGGCGGAGCTGATCGACGCGTCGCTGCATCTCATCAAGACACCGAATGCGCGCACGCAAACGCTGTTAAATTTTGTCAAAGGCCCCGACTTCCCGACAGGCGGCATTTGCGTCGAAGACGCGGCGTCCATGGAAGAAGCCTACGCCACGGGTCGGGGCGGTTTCCGAGTTCGCGCGCGCTGGGAACAGGAAGATCTTGGCCGCGGTAAGTATCACATTGTTATCACGGAAATTCCTTATCAGGTACAAAAGTCCAGGCTGATCGAGAAGATCGCGGAGCTCATCCAGTCAAAGAAACTGCAGGTGCTTGCTGATGTCCGTGACGAAAGCGCAGAAGACATCCGCCTTATCCTCGAGCCGCGATCGGGCGCCGTAGACCCGGCGGCGCTTATGGAGAATATCTTCAAGCTGACAGACTTGGAGTCTCGCTTCTCGCTCAACCTCAATGTTCTGGATGCGAACGGCGCTCCGCGCGTGATGGGCTTGCGTGAGGTGCTTCAGTCCTATCTTGATCATCGCAAAGACGTGCTGGTGCGCGGTACAAAATTCCGTTTGCAAAAGATCGCCCATCGTCTTGAAATTCTCGATGGTTTCCTTGTCGCTTATCTCAATCTTGATGAGGTCATCCGCATCATCCGTTATGAGGATGAGCCGAAGGCTGAGCTGATGAAGGTGTTCAAGCTTTCTGATGTCCAGGCCGAAGCGATCCTCAATATGCGCCTGCGCTCTCTACGCAAGCTTGAGGAAATGGAGATACAGACCGAACACAAGGCGCTCAAGAAAGAACAAAAAGAATTGTGTGCGCTCCTGAAATCCGATGATGCGCAATGGAAGAAAATTGCAGATCAACTTCGCGACGTCAAAAAAGCGTTTGACCCGAAATCCGATCTCGGACGCCGGCGCACTGATATCGCTGATGCGCCCGACATTGAAGATATTGATCTCGATATTCTTGTCGAAAAAGAGCCGATAACGGTTGTCATCTCTGAAAAGGGATGGGTGCGGACGATGAAGGGCCATGTCGAAGACAAAAAATCGATCAAATATAAAGACGGTGATCACGAGGGTTTTATCGTCCACGCACAGACCACTGATAAGCTGATGTTGTTCGTGACAAACGGAAAGTTTTATGCGCTTGATGTGGCGCAACTCCCCGGTGGGCGAGGCCATGGCGAACCTATCCGGCTGATGGTCGATATGGGCAATGACGATGCCGTCGT
>JAJFGC010000075.1 GCA_021776345.1 Hyphococcus sp.
AACCGGTTTGGTCATGATGACTTTTCTTCCGAGGGGTGCAGATGAAAGACCTTGTTCATGATCTTCCAGTCGCCATCGACCTTCAGGAGTGTAAATAAATCAGTAAACCGGTGACCGTACCAATTTTCGATTTCGATTCGCACGGTTGCGGCCGTGCCGATCAAATCGATGCTGGAGATGCGCGGATAAATCCCGGTCGCAGCGCCGTTATTGTCGGTCCAGGCGACGAGCTTTTCGATCGGTCCTGCGAACAAATCATCGCCGACATACCCGAAGATGGTTGCGTCCTCGTGGAAAGACGGCTTCATCTCAGCGCCTTTGCCGGCCCTGGCGCCGTCGAGATAGTGCTCGATGACATTAGTAATCGTGTCATATTCGCTGACGGCTGGTGGGTTGCTCACGATTTTCGTTCCTTGGTTTGTGCAATGGATATCATTATCGGTGATCGCCTAGACATGGATCTGGCCGCCATCGGCGACGAGATCGGCGCCGGTGAAGTAGCTCGCGTCATCTGAAGCAAGAAAGGCAGCGACCGCCGCGATTTCCTCGGGTCTCCCGGCGCGGCCAAGCGGCGTCTGTTCAACTACTGCGGCGCCGAATGCTGTAACGTCCGCCTCGCTGAGACCGACTTTGCCCCAGAACGGTGTTTCGGTAAGTCCCGGACTAATGACATTGACGCGGATGCCGCGTGGCGACAATTCAGCCGCGAGCGTGCGGCCGAGCGAACGGACCGCCGCTTTTGTTGCCGAATAGACGCTCGTATTCGCAAACCCCTTTTGCGCTACGACGGATGCATTGAGAATAACCGAGGCGCTTTCAGCGAGGAGCGGCAGCGCTTTTTGAATCGTAAAGAAAAGGCCACGAACATTGATATTGAATAGCGTATCAAATTCCGCCTCGGTCACCATTTCAAATGGCGCGAGAGGAGCGACGCCCGCATTGGCAAAAAGAATATCGATGCGGTCGAACTGTTTTTCGATCTCGGCAAACAAATAATCCAGATCTTCAAATTTTGTGACATCGCTGCGAAAACCCGTTGCTTGGGCGCCGAGTTCAGAGACAGCCTCATTCAGCGCTTCCTTTTTTCTGCCGGTGATAATCACCTGGGCGCCGTCCGCTATGAAACGGCGCGCTGTCGCTAATCCAATGCCACTGCTGCCGCCGGTGATGACCGCAATCTTATTGTCCAACCCGCTCATCGCTATTTACCCTTCCTGTCTGGTCGATGTTGAAACAACAAACATCGGACCGTTTGCTGCGTCGTCAGAGCTGCGCATGGAAGCCGGGAGCATATTGCGCACGATGAAGACATCCACATAAATGCAATCTCGATGCGCGCGATTCTTTCGAATTTATGCGTTTCAGAATCCGACGTTATCGGTATGGCGCACCGGATCAGTGCGCGCGCTTCAATTGCCCCGGTTTGCGCGCTTAAAATGAAGCGCCAACACCAAAGGTGACGCGAACATCAGTGTCGTTCTGGATACCGTTGAGGTCTTCTTGAATTGGGAAGCCGACGGACACATGGCTATTCCAGCCTTGCGCCGAGACATAACGAAGGCCCGGCGCTATAAATAACTGCGTGCCGCCGCTATTTTCATCCAGCGCCGCGCCAATGCGTTCCCGCTCTTGCCATTCTCCGTTGAGTTCCAGAACCAGATCGAGCGCCTGATGCCGTTCGAAGACGCCGTCATCATGGGTATGGGCGCCTTTGCCGATCCGATAGGAAACGCCGAGATTATAAGCGAGATTGTCGCCGAGATTCGTATTTTGAGCGCCGTCGGTCGCCAGCGTGTAGGAGATATTTCCGTTGACGGATATTGGGCCAACGGGCCGGCCGGCGGCGACGCCGAAAATCGGATTCCATGATCCTGATCCGGGCTGGAATTCGGCTTCGAAGCGGCTGCCGTCATCCGCGATCTCATTCGTTTCACCGGTGGGGATCTGCAATCCCGCCAGCAGCGCGAGGTTGAACAGGTTTTTATCGTGGTTCAACACGCGATATTTCGCTGTCAGCGTCAGATCGCCAAATCCGCGAACATCGCCAAGCACGTGCGCTTCGGGAATTCCGTTTTCCAATTCCCCTTCACGAATGCCATAGCGCAACACATAAGGCGTGATGAGGCCGACGCTGAGATCATCGGCGACACCATATTCGAGCGCGAAAGAAGCGATATAAGCAGCGTCGGTATTATGAACTTCCTCAAACCCCGTCAAAGCAAAATTTTCAAGCTCAGTGTCGGAAAACGAATCGTAATTGATGAGTTGCGTGCGTACGCCCACAGACCATTTGCCTTTGCCAATGGTGTCAGGACTTACGGTGTTAATCGGCCCGGCGCTGGCGGACGGGCCGCTTACGGACACATGATGCGCAATTGCGTCGCCCAATATGACGCTCGCGAATATCCCAATAGATGGGGCAAGTTTGGCGAATTTCAGCCAGCTTGGCTTTATCGTTTGTTTGTCGCGCATGGATTTTTCCTGTTTCCTCGCGCCAAGCGAGGGTTTAAATTGATGAGTTTGGTTTATCCCCGTAGATTGGCGCCGACGTTCAGAAGATTCGCACGGCGTATAAATACGGAACGTTAGGCAGCGCCTCGAGGTTGCGCTTGGCGGTTGAGCGCTTCCGAAAGAAACTATTCGCTAACGATAATCTTGCCTTTCATCGCTGGATGATAGGCGCAGATATAGCTGCTCTCACCGATCTCTTCGACTATCATCAGCCAGCCATCGGTTCGATTCAAATTGCCGGAGTCCCATGATTTATCATTTGCGGTTGCGGTGTGAGGTACGACGTCGAGGTTCTTCCAGATGATGTGGTCGCCTTCTTTGACTGTCAAAATCTCAGGCACAAATTTGAACTGCCTAATTTCGACAATATGAGTGGTTATCGTTTCATTCGCGGCAGCACTGGCGATTTGCCCCACGTTCGCCTGCATTGCGACAGGGACTGCTGCATCGACATCACCATTGGCGCTGTCATCTGATGCTGAGCCGCAAGACGCTTGAGCCAGCGACCCAGCGGCGATTGCTGCAATAAGCACGAAGCGGTGAAAGGCGCGCGGATGCACGCGCCTTTCTTGCTTTAACGCCGCACCAGGGAGTTTCGAATTCAAAATAGTCATGACGTTAAAATCTCTTCGTGCTAGCGCTGCGCTTTCAGCGATTTCACCATTTTGGCGGCATGATTTTCGTGCACTTCAAAGACTGCCAAGGCCGATTTCAGCAGCGATTTGAATTCTTTGTTGTCTGCTGCCGGAATGAACGCTGTTTCAACAGTTTCATTCACGAACTGGTGATAACCCAGCTCATTGGCGGCATAGGCGCGGTCAAATGCAATACCGTCGAGCGCGGCCAGTTCATCGCGTTTTGCTTTTGCGTTTGCTACCAGTTGCTGACTGGTCGGATTGTCTTCCGGGCTCGCGCCCAGCTTCGTCAATAGCGCAACGGCTTGCTCATTCACTGCTGCGTGATCACGCAGCATAAGATTGGCAAAGTCGCGAACAGCAGGGTTTTCAGATTTCGCCAGCGCTAAATGCGCATAGCGAATATCGAGATTGCCAGCCGTATAGGCGATATGCGCAATCTGCATATCAGTCGGTCCGTCTTCAGCCATGGCGGTATTGACGCTTACAGCGCCAATCACCAAAGCAGCCAGAGCCAGGGTTTTTCTGTTAAACATCGTTTGTCTCCATAGGTTTGAATTCTGTCCAATGACAGTTGATGGGGCTCATTTATGTGTAAAGATTCACAATTCCAGCGGCTGGCGACAAGCATGGACGATGCGCAATTGAGTTGGGACGATTTGTAAATCTTTTGAATAATACGCTGAATATCTGGCTTCGAATCTGGAAGGTAGGTATAGATAGAGCGCTCAATCGGGATATTGAGGCGCTCGCCGACATTATATCGTCAGTAGCGGGATAAATCGTCGGATATCAGGATTTCGCAGGAGCGTGATCAGGAATAGTGAGTTTCGGTTTTCCGGTTCGATCACGCGGTAAGCAAAAAATATAAAGCAGGATGTGATTCAAACTACAATTATCCTGCTTTAGTGAACGATCGCCGCGTCTTGGCTCCGATATTGCTTTGGCGAACAACCAATTTTTTGTGAAAATGCACGCGTGAAGGCGGCCGGCGACTGATATCCGGTTTGGGCGGCAATTTGCTGAACGCTGAGCTGTGATGCACTTAGCAAATTGACCGCTTTTTGAATGCGCCATTCAGTCAAATAGGACATTGGCCCGCAGCCCACAGCATCACGGAATTGCTCTGCGAAGCGGCTTCGCGACATGCCGACGTTGGTCGCCAGTTTTTCCAGCGTCCATGGCTCATCAAGGCGTTGATGCATCAAGAGCAAGGCTTCACCGATCTGTCGGCGTTTTAAGGCCCCAATGATAAGAGCCAGTTTGGGCGATTGATCGGTGCAGGCACGTAAAGTCTCGATAAAAACTACCTCCGAAAGCCGTGTAATCGTCGCCGCAGAACTCTCCGGCTCGGCAAAGAGTCGACGGACAATGAGCCTTAATACTTCATCGAGCCAGGTGTATTTGGCCCGTGTACTGCTCGTGACGACAAGATACTCCGGCAGCGCGCGCAACAAGGGGTGGTCTGCACCGGGGCGAAAGGTGAAGTGACCGCATATCAGTTGGACAGAGGCAGTCGGGTCGCCATCGCCGAGCGTGAAGACGCCCTCATCGCCATAGCCGGCTTCCTCTATGACCTTTTTCAAAGGCGCTGCTTGTTTGTTCGGTGGGCTAGAGATCGTGTGCTTTCCGCCTGCCGGAATTAAAATCATGTCGCCGGCATTGAGTTCGACGGATGCGCCCGAACTGAGTGTTGCATAAAACCGGCCCTGAACGACGAGATGAAACCGTGCGGCAGTTTGGTAAGCCGGGACAGCAATCGACCATGGCGGCGCAGAGTCAGTTCGAAAGTATAAAGCGCCTTTCAGCTGAATAGTATCTACAATATCATTCAACACATCCATTTTGAGATCGTCCCAATGTCTTTTTAACGCGGCCGCATATGGCGGGCCAAAAACGGAGATAATGTTTTGGCCATATCTTGATTACAGTGACGCATCGAGTGGTTTGCTCAACAGCGAGACTGAGGCTGGCGCGCGCACCATGATCGTAGGTCGCGCGTGTTCAACAATATCGTTATCGTCAATTCACCGTAGAAAAGTCGGTAACCCGGAGTCGTTGTAATCGATGCTAGTTTCGATGGGACGCTCCACGCCTCTTTTTGCTGAACATAACCGGTAATGTTTTGTCGGAGCCATTCAAGAAAAGATGAACGAACTTTAGTCTTCTGTGGGCTTCGATTTGCGCCTTTATTTACAAACGGCGCCATTTCCAGGCGCATCCATAGCAAGTGATTGAACGCGCTGACGTAGCGCATGTGGGCTTTGCGTAATTTTGCCGGGTTGAAACAGGTAATATTTTGGTTGGCGCGGAAATCGACCGCGGCTGTCTCAATAAAAGCAGCGAGCGACGTTTGCAGGGTTGAGCTGTTCATTGGAATTATCCTAGAACCAGCGTGATGGCTGTGACTTCCGCCACACCGATAATGAGCGCGACGGCGCCTATCGTTTTCGCAATCTCCAAAAAGACGCCGCCGACATTTTCGTATGTTGAACGCGCATCTCTCAAGAGTGTCGCAATTGTTTTGACGGCTTCAGAATTTTTCGCTGCAATCATGATGTTATCCTCTTTGCTTTACGAACACTCAGTTTGTTGAAAGACATGCAAAACAACTTTGAAAAGGCGATGTTTTCCGTCACGTGCAGCGTGTTCTCAGTTCAAAAACACGGCGCCCGCATCGAAAACATCTGCAACCGCCCGAAACGAGTATGATAGGGTGGAGATAATATCGTGGCCGGTGAGCCCGACGTTTTGGAAGGTGATAAAACCCAAGAGCAGAATGACGCCGAGAGTGCGCGCGATGCTTCGGGTGGTGCTCAGGAAAAGCAGCGCAGCGGCGGCAATCTCAATACCGCCAATAAGACGACTGCCGGCAAGTCCGTCAATAATCCACGTCTTAAGGTCATGATCAAGGCTTGCGTGTAATGGTCCAGCACTGAAGGCTTGAACGCCACCAATAATTGACAGCAACGCACTGACAATGCCCTGAAGGGTATATTTGCAAAACAGGGCGAATTCCGTGGCACTGCTGGCCTGACTTCGCGCAAGCGCGGAACGCGCCGGTCTTGGAAATAGTCGGGAAAGTAACTGTCCATTTTAGTATCCTTTAGAATCGAGCAGGAGCGCTGTTTGTTAGTGAGGCGAACGCGTTATTCCATCGGGGCGTTGACCGTTGCCTTCTGCGGGTCGCGCGCCATGATTAAGCCTGCGGCCAGAATGAACAGCGCGAGCGCCACATGCAGCCATCGATCCGCAGCGTTGATGTGGATCACGCCCAGCAACATGTCGCCCTTGGTGTAAAACCCCAAAATTACGACAAGCACATAATAAGCGCCGAGACCGAGCGTCGTGTTACGCGGGCGCCCAAGAACGCTGCCGAAGAGAAAGGCAATGCCGGTGAGGAGGTGCACCATATTATGCATCGCGTTGACGACGAATATGCCGTTAGGCGACACGATCGGGTTTGGAATAAACCCCAACACGCCCACAAGAATAAAAGTTGCGCCAAACACATTAGCGAGGGTTTTTGCAGAGATCATTGTTTCATCTTTCTGTCGCTTCGGCGCCAAACAGTTCGGCGCAGATGGATAGTTTATTTGTTGCGGCGTCGGCAGCGTTATCAAATAGGCTCGGGCGGAGGCGCGCATCGTTCAGCAGCAACAGGGAGGAGAATTCACTGCTTTTCTGGGTTAGGGGGCCACGCCTCCGTCCGATTCTGGATCGATTGATCTTTCGACCGATCGAAAAAAGTATAAATGTACAAGCCGATTTTGACGCTGGTTAATGCAATTTCTGTCTTCGATGTGAGCGTGCCAGATGCAGCGATTTACAGCTTTCAAAATTTTGCTTTTCAGAATCCGACGCGGGTTGCCGGCGCGTGGCGCTCGCGGTTGATTATATTTATTGATTCCCGTCACGCCATTTTTGGCAGCAGCTGCTGAGACGCTTTGTCCATTCGTATAGATCATTTGGGCGTATGCGGCCTGAACGCGTGCTGACGGCCGCCACAGGCTTCCCAAGAGGGCGGTCTTGTGGTTACATATCACCAGCCTCATCCGCAAAATCTTGCGGCACTGCATTTCCTGAAATTTGAAGATGGAATTGCTTTCGACAGTTGAGTTTCAAAAAGATTTGGAATCATCTTTATGAAATCAACTCAGCATAAAGCCAATTTTGCCCCGCTTTCTCCCGTGAACTTTTTGTTGCGCGGCGCCAATTTCTTTGGGCATCGAACCGCTGTCATTTATGGCGAAACGCGATTTAGTTATCATAAGTTCAGCAACCGGGCGCGAGGTCTGGCTGCAGCGTTGAAGAACGCTGATATCGGCGCCGGCGATATCGTCGCCATCCTCGCTTTGAATACGCCGGAAATGCTTGAAGCGCATTATGCCGTTCCGATGATTGGCGGCGTTTTAAACCCGCTCAATGTAAGGCTCGACGTTGCCACGATTGCTCAAGCCCTGAGCCATAGCCGCGCTCGACTGGTAATTTGCGACCGCGAATTTTTGGATCTCGCCCAGCAAGCGCAGAGTCATGCAGCATTGAACTTGCCAAATGTCGTCATCAACGATCCAGCAGCCGGGTTTCCGATTGACCGCAGCTTTATCGACTATGAGGAATTTATCAGCGAGGGCTCGGAAGTCATTAAAACGGCTGACATCGAAGATGAAACCCAGCCGATATCGCTTCTTTACACTTCGGGAACAACAGGAACACCGAAGGGCGTTGTTTACAGTCATCGCGGCGCTTATCTCGCCGGACTTTCCAATGCGCTGAGTTTCGGCCTTACGCACGATAATATTTTTCTTTGGACCTGGCCGATGTTTCACTCAAACGGTCTATCCTTTATCTGGTCGGTAACGGCAGTCGGCGGAACCCACATTTGCGGGCGCAATTTTGACGCGCGAAAGATCTTTGATTTGATTGGCCGCCACAAGATCAGTCATTTTTGTGCCGCGCCGCTGGTTTTGAACATGCTTGCCAATGATACAAGCGCGACAGGCATGCGTTTTTCACACGCCGTAAACTGTATCACAGGAGGGTCGCCGCCGCCATCAAGCGTATTATGCAAGCTGGAAAGACTTGGCATGCAAGTTACGCATCAATATGGTTCGTCGGAGTGTCACGGTCCGGCGACTGTCGCATGGCGCCAATCAGAATGGGAACATTTAGACGAGCAGGAGCGCTATAAAAGAATTGCGCGTCAGGGCGTCCCCACGCCTATCATGGATGACTTGATCGTCGCTGATCCGAAAACAATGAAATTGATTCCGCGAGACGGCGCTGCGACAGGAGAAATCATGTTGCGAGGCAATGCAGTAATGAGCGGCTACTTCGACGATGAGGAGGCTTCCCGGAAAGTCTTTGCCGACGGGTGGTATCACACTGGTGACATTGCTGTATGGCATTCCGACGGCGCTATTGAAATCAAAGACCGGTCGAAAGACATGATTATCTCGGGCGGCGAGAACATTTCATCGGTGGAAATCGAGGAAGTCCTCTATCAACACCCGGAGGTCTTTGAGGCTGCTGTCGTTGCAATACCGGATAAATTGCTTGTGGAAGCGCCTTGCGCATTTGTTGATCGCGTCGCTGGCAGCACAATTAACGCCGACGAGCTGGTGCATTTTTGCCGCTCCTTTCTCGCGGAGTCCAAAATCCCAAGAAACTTTGTTTTTCGCAAACTGCCGAAGACTGCGACGGGAAAGGTCTTGAAATACACACTGCGTGAAATCGCCCAATCCATGGAAGTCTAATATAGGCGCCGATTTTCGTTCGCTAGCTGATCGGGCGGCAATACAGCCGAGCATGTCGTATCTACCGGGAGTGAATTCGCAGACCAGTGCTCTCGAAACATCATCATTTTTAATCATGAAACGTTTTCGCTGCGAAGCTGCGCCGGCGTTACGCCAATTTCTTTCTTGAATGTCGTGGTCATATGGCTTTGCGAGGAAAACCCTGTTGCATAGGCGATATCGGCGATTGGATGTTCAGTCGTGTTCAGAAGTTGACGGGCCGCTTTAATCCGGCAATTCAAAACATAACGATGCGGCGGTTCGCCGATCTTGCTTTTGAATGCGCGCGCAAATTGATGAGTCAAAACACCGGATAAGCCGGCAAGCGCTTCAAGCGACAGATCGGCGTCAATATTGGCGTCGATATAACTCAACACCAGTTGCAATACTTTATCGTCCAGTATTGAACCGCGCGCTGATTTTCGTTGTTGCGGCGGAAGCCGGATCATTTCGACAATCAGAAGAAAACATAATGCTTCGAGATAGTAGGTTGAAACATCATGCATGAGCATGTGGCGGCGAATGCGCTGAGCCAGCTCTGTGGTAAAGGGTTTCGGGCCGCCAATAATCACGCGAGGCTCAAGCGTATCTTCTGGAATTTGCAACGCCGCTTCGACTTTTACTTTTATGTCGTCAAAGTGAAATACAAGCGCAAGAACCTCCGGCGCTGCGTCGGAAGCGCCGCGCAGCGGAAAATTTGGCGGCGTGACAATATATTCGTGGGGCCGCCGATCATAACGCCGCAACCGGTCTCCGGCTAAAGAGCTTCGCCCTTCATCAGCGCCAAAACTGATGCTTGCAAATGTGTCAGCAAGCCGAACATTAAATGCGCGCTTTCCAGCGGGAACCAATTCGACAAAGAAATTATCAAAATGCACGCGCTTGCCCCAATTTGGCAATTCACCGCGGGGCGGCGCGTCAAGATTCATATCCTGTTTCATCGTGCTCCCCCATATTTTGAGTCTTTCGACAGTATCATTCCAAGATTGACAGTTGAGATCAAGGGCACGGTTGCGGGCGCTCATTGGCGTCGGAACCGTTCACAGGTCCAAATGTAATAAGGTGGCTGAAATCGTTCGTGTGGTGCGCCGATCCGGAAAACACAAAATGTCAGATAATGTAATGCCGGATAGTAAAAGCGCTCTGGCGCCATGAAAGGCCGACGTAAACGCGTCACTTGTGAAGGAGGTGATTATGTCGTGCACGCCAACAGGCCTGTTTCGCACCGTCGAGTTCATGGCCTTGCCGACGGGGGCCGTGGCTATGGCTCTGTTTATTTCCGCGGTAATACTGATCTTGAGCGTATTTGCGCCGCCTGCCAAAGCGGCAGTTGCCATTGAAGTCGCGAAAGCTGATGCCTTATGCGCGGCAACAGTACCGGAAATCGTAAGCGCTGCGTTAGATTCTGAAAAGTCAGAAGTTGTAAGATAAAGACCGCGCAAGGCGGCATACTTGTGACGATAAAAACCCTGAAAAAAAACGCTCCTCA
>JAJFGC010000076.1 GCA_021776345.1 Hyphococcus sp.
GGTCAACTTGCCGCCCGCGCCGGTTTTATAGGGTGAGTTGATTACGAGGCCTTTGCCTCGGCAATCCAGGCGTCAACATTTTCCTCTAGGATCGCGAGCGGCACGGGGCCGTTTTTCAAAACGACATCATGAAAAGCGCGAACATCAAACTTGTCGCCAAGCGCGTTCTCCGCGCGGGTGCGCAAGCCGAGAATTTTCAGCATGCCAATCTTGTAGGCTGTTGCCTGACCCGGCATCACAATGTAGCGCTCAATCGCTTTCACTGCGTCGCCTTCTGGGTTCGGCGTGTTGGTCAGAAGATAATCGATCGCTTCTTCACGCGTCCATTTTTTGTCATGGAGGCCCGAATCCACAACCAACCTTGCGGCGCGCCAAAGCTCCATCGCGAGGCGCCCAAAATCCGAATAAGGGTCTTTATAAAAGCCCATCTCTTTGGGGATGTATTCGGAATATAGACCCCAGCCTTCTGTATAGGCGGTAACACCGCCGAATTTTCTAAAGCTCGGCAGGCCTTCAAGTTCCTGCGAAATCGCAAGTTGCATGTGATGACCCGGAATGCCTTCATGATAGGCCAACGCCTCCATCTGATAGGTCGGCATGTCCGCCATGTTGTAGAGATTGGCGTAGTAGATGCCAGGGCGCGATCCGTCCGGGGCGGGACGCTGGTAGAACGCTTTGCCCGCCGCCTGTTCGCGGAATGGCTCAACCCGTTTAACGATCAACTCCGCTTCGGGAAAAGTCAGGAACAGCTCATCAAGACGTCCGCTCATGGTGTCGATAATCGCCGTGGCTTCGGTGAGGTAGCGTTCACGGCCCTCATCGGTCGTTGGATAGGTGAACTTCCCATCAGGGTCGTTGCGCATGTAAACGAAGAAATCCTGCAGCGTCCCTTCGAAGCCGACAGTCTCCTTGATCATATTCATCTCAGCGTGGATGCGGCCAACTTCTGCAAGACCGAGATCGTGTATCTCTGTCGGCGACATCGCCGTCGTTGTCATCGCTTCGAGCTGTAGGGCGTAATATTGGCCGCCGTCAGGCAGTTTCCATGCACCGTCATCATTGGTTGCCGTTTCCATCTGCGTTTCGAACATGGCGACCAGTGATTCATAAGCAGATTTCACTGATGTCTGCATCGCCTCGATGGCGCGGGCTCGAAGCTCTTCTTTGACCTCGTCGCTTGCCTCCAGCGTCTCAATTTTCTTGTCGAAGTCTGCAAGTAACGTTGATGGCTCATCGCTTTCATCAAAAGGGGCGCCGGCTATAATATTTTTTGATGTCGCGATCATTTGCGGGAACGCCCATTTCGGCGCGTTGATGCCGCGCGCGAACTGGTCTTCCGCATTTTTCTGGTGTTGCCCAAGATAGTCGTCAATCCCGTTGAGGCGGGCAATATAAGCCTCCGCGTCTGCGACGCTCGAGACACGGTGCTGGTTGATCATGAAGGACGGCACGCCGGAGTGCGGGCCAGTGAACTGGCTGAAGACGTACCAGTGGTTGCGGAAAGGAAATCGCTTGTCTGCTAGCTCGGAATTATATTCCGCCAGGCGATAGGAAAGTTGCGCTTGTGGATCAATGGCGTCGATATCGAAGGTCGCGCGCATTTCCGCCAGTGCCGCCATCTCCAGTTCATGAGACTCTCGGCCAAATTCGTCGCTGGCGTCGTCCCATTTGTCGTAATTGGTTTTGCGGCCAAGAAAGGTTTGAAACATTGGCGACCGGCTGACTTGCCGTTCGAATTCATTTTCAAACCATTCATTGATTGCCTCGGTCTGTGATTGGGCATCGGTTGACGTTTCAGCAGTTTCGCTCGGTGCGGCAGTTTCGGTTTGGGTTGTGGGGCTGGTTTCCTGGCTGCAGGCGGCCAGCAAGGCCGTTGCTGCGGTGGTCGCGAGAAGCGTGTTAAGTGTCTTGGGCATTCGCCATACTCCTGGTCAAATTCAGCGTTTAAATGGTCCGGAATTTGGCCGGACCCTATGAGATCGCACCTTCAACCGCAATAACGGTTCGTCTCAATCAAACGCAAAGGAGAAGGGCGTCGCCATGCGCCGGTGGTCATCAATAATGAGGCGGCGCTCCAGCGGCGGATGCGCTCTTGCAGCGCATCCCGGTCGCGGGCAGAGGCGGCAGGTAACGCCGATCGGCGTCGGCGCGTCTTCGTCAAGGTTCAGGCTCTGAGCATAAATCAGCCGGTTGGCGTGTTTCAGCTCGCAGCCAAGGGCGACGGCGCGGTCGGCCTTTTGCGCTGCGAACCCAGCTTCACCGCCATGGACAGTGCGGGCGAGGGAGAAATATGTCTCGCCGTCAGGCAGCTGGATAATCTGCGGCAAGATTTTCCGCGGCGCCCGGAAAGTCTCATGAATGTTCCATAAGGGACATGAGCCGCCATAGCGGGCAAACGGAAAAACGCCGGCGGAAAATCGTTTTGAAACATTGCCGGCGGCGTCGATCCGTAAAAAGAAAAATGGCACGCCTTCGCGGCCAGGGCGCTGCAATGTTGTCAGCCGATGGGCAACTTGTTCAAAACTGGCGCCGAAGCGGCGGCTTAATGCTTCAACATCATATTTTAAATCCTCTGCAGACTGATAAAATTGGTCATAAGGAAAAATTACGGCGCCAGCGGCGTAATTAGCGAGGGCCGCGCGGGCGAGACGCCGTCCAGAGTCGGTTTCAAAAGACGCCGGGTTGCTCGCTTCGTCCAGCGCCTTACCGAGCTCCAAGAGGACAAGTTGCAGGGCTGCTTGAAAGGTCCGGCTGGCCTGGTCGAGGTTTTCGGAGATGGCGACCTGACCGCGGTGGCGATCATGGCGGCGATAGGCGCCGACCATGATGTCTGCAGGGAGGACTCTTAGTTTGAGCCCATGGCGCTTATCGAAGCGCTCTCCCATCGCATTAAAAAGGTTGGCGCCGGTTGCGCCGAGCGCGCGGGCAATTTGCTCGCTGACCTCATCCAGGGCGGGAAAGTAATTGCGATGGGCTGATATAAATTCGCGCGCCTCTTCAAGCGGGTCTTTGATATCGCCGCCGCCGCTGGCGCGTGTTTCCATCACGGCCCGCTGGCTCGCGACATAGCGCTGGTAAAGAGCGGCCACCGCTGCGCTGAGCGCCGGGTTGGTCGCGGTCAAATCGCGAATGTCATCCCGCCCGATGGCGAGGTCCGAAAACACCGGGTCTGCGAGGGCGGCTTCGAGTTGTGCGAGTGTTTCGTCTTCTGCGCCGGCGAAGGCGGCGATATCAATATCGTAGGTTTCCGCAAGCCGGATCAGGAGATCGGCAGACATGGGTCGATGATTGCGCTCAATCAGAGCGATATAAGATGGCGAGACCTCGAGGTCACTGGCCATGACGGCCTGGGTGAGCCCCAGATCCCGCCGCAGGCGGCGCAATCGCGGTCCCATAAATGTGCTGCGTTGGTGGGCCATTTCTGCCTCCGGAACAACAATTGTAATTAACTTTACAGCATTACACAATAATATTGTAAATAATTACAATCATACTCCTTCGCAGCTGCAAAATGCGTTCGGCGGGCGTATCGACATATCTGAACAATAAAACGGGCGCCGCCCGCGAAGTAAGTAATCAGGATCAAACTCATGGCTTATCAGGACGATATCAACGCCACCCATCATCTCATTAAAAGCCATAACGGAGCATGGGACGGGATCGACGCGGAAGCTGTCGCCCGCATGCGCGCTCAAAATCGGTTCCACACCGGCCTCGACATCGCCAAATACACCGCAAAGATCATGCGCGAAGACATGGCCGCGTATGATGGCGACGCGGCAAATTATACGCAATCGCTCGGTTGCTGGCATGGATTTGTGGGCCAACAGAAGCTGATCTCAATCAAGAAGCATTTTGGCAATACCAAGGGCCGCTATCTTTATCTGTCGGGCTGGATGGTCGCGGCGCTGCGTTCCGACTTTGGCCCACTGCCTGATCAGTCCATGCACGAAAAAACCTCTGTGCCGGCCCTGATTGAGGAACTCTACACGTTCCTTAAACAGGCGGATGCGCGCGAGCTTGGCATGCTCTTCCGTGAGCTTGATGCGGCGCGCGACGCAGGCGACGAGGTCAAGGCGAAGGGAATTCAAAAGCAGATCGACAATTATGAGACGCATGTCGTGCCGATCATCGCGGATATTGATGCCGGGTTCGGCAACGCGGAAGCGACATATCTGCTCGCCAAAAAAATGATCGAAGCCGGCGCCTGCGCCCTTCAGATTGAGAACCAGGTTTCAGATGAAAAGCAATGCGGCCATCAGGATGGCAAAGTCACTGTTCCGCATGAAGACTTCCTAGCCAAGATACGCGCTTGCCGTTACGCTTTTCTTGAGCTTGGCGTTGATGACGGCATTATCGTTTCGCGCACGGATTCTCTGGGCGCCGGACTGACTAAACAGATCGCCTATAGTGCAACACCGGGTGATCTTGGCGATCAGTATAACGCTTTCCTTGATTGCGAAGAAATTTCCACCGCCGAAGTCGGCAATGGCGAGGTCGTTATTTCTCGTGACGGCAAGCTGGTGCGCCCCAAGCGTCTTCGCAGCAATCTCTATCAGTTCCGTCAGGGCACGGGCGAAGATCGATGCGTTCTTGATTGCATCACATCGCTTCAGCATGGCGCCGACCTCCTCTGGATCGAAACAGAAAAACCCCATGTTGACCAAATTGCCGGCATGGTTGATCGCATCCGCGAAGTCGTCCCCAACGCCAAGCTTGTCTACAATAACTCGCCGTCCTTCAACTGGACGCTGAGCTTCCGCCAGCAAGTGTTCGATGCGTGGGAAGCAGAAGGCAAAGATGTCAGCGCCTACAACCGCGACGATTTGATGAGCGTCGATTACGACGAAACCGACCTCGGCAAAGAAGCTGACCAGCGCATTCAGAGCTTCCAGCGCGATGCATCGGCCCACGCCGGCATTTTCCACCACCTCATCACCCTGCCGACTTATCATACGACGGCGCTCTCTACCGACAATCTCGCCAAACGCTATTTCGGCGAGGAGGCAATGCTCGGTTATGTGAAAACCGTTCAGCGCGAGGAAATCCGTCAGGGCATTGCTTGCGTGAAACACCAAAACATGGCCGGCTCTGATGTCGGCGACGACCACAAAGAATATTTCGCCGGAGAGGCCGCGCTGAAAGCCGCAGGCGAAGACAACACGATGCATCAATTCGGCTAACACGCCGAGAGAGATCGCAACCTTCTAATCAGCTGCAGCATAAGCCGCTGATTGACAAGGTGCTCTATTCAGGGAGGAGCGCCACAAGAGACGCCGCCGCGCGAGGGGGACTCCGCGGCGGCGTTTTTTACATGAAGCCCCGATTTACAAAAACCGCCGCCTGCTATTCGCGTTAGAGGGATGCGTCCACATCTGCGCGGCGACGACGTTGCTGCCTTTCTGCTGGCTGAAAATCGCGGCCTTCCCGTGCGCCTTGCGGTCGTCCGGGCGGTGTGAACACGGCCATTTTCATTTCAACGAAGTCATCTGAGAATTTCACCGCCGCCGCTTTTTGTTCGTCGGTGAGGCTCGCGCCGAGATGCGCGAGGATAGTCGTGCTTATCGGCGCCAAGCCGTAAAGCTCATGGGCGGCATTGCTTTTGTAGACATGCGCCCAGCCCAGTGCCTCAATCGGGTTGGGTGGTGTTGGCAACGCCTCGTCGCCAGCGCCGCTCAACGTGGTCGCCAGTCGCCATTGCGCGCGTGCATTGCCCGCCCATGCGGCCCGGCGCAACCATAAAATACCCTCATCATTAAAGAGACGAGCTTGAATGTCGCTTTCGTCGACAATATCAAGCAGGCAAGCGCCAAGCTCATATTGCGCAACTTCATATCCTTCGCCGAAGCTCGCGATTACCCGATAGGTAGGGATAGCCTCAGCGCAGCCCTTGTCCGCCTTCGCCTCGCGCGCGTGCTTTAACAGGCGCCCGGATTGGTCGAGGCTGGCGGCCGGACCGGTCGGCCCGGGCGTTTCGGCCTGGCGCCCGCCGGACGCACAAGCTGCTAAGGCTAGACTTGATGCTGCAATAAAGAATTTCGAGGTCAAAGGGCTCTCCTGCTCAAATGTTACGCACGCGCCCCCGCAGTCTCTTTAACGCGTCATCGCAAATTGTCCGTCGAAAATAATTTCGAAAAAATGCCGCCGGATTTGACCGCGCTGATCCGTTAAATGAAGCAGAATGGGGTGCAAGGGCAAGGTTTTTCGAGGACATCTTGGGCCCGCGTCAAAATAAGGAGATGCGTAATGCGTCTAGAGCCCTTTCGAAGCGCCGCCCTGATGGCCGGTTTATTTGTTGTCGGTTGCGTGAGCGCGCCGCCTGCGGCTTATGCTGGCAGTGACAGCGGTTGGCGGTTTCATCCGGAGCGCTGTCCTGATCTGGTCGAGGATGCGCGCGACAGACGCGAGAGCCGTCGCGACGAACGTATCGATCGCGGCGGGCTCGATCGTGCTGAGGATCGCGCCGACCGACGTGAAAGTCACCGCGACGAGCGCGTCACCAGTTGCCCGGCGAGCGCCTGGGTGTGGTACGGGCCGCGGGGGGTGAAGCGAAGCGTCCACCCTGCGGCCGCGACAATCTATTTTGATCATCGCCAAGGCCATTATTACCGTCATGGTCCCGACCGGGCCCGGGTCAGGGTTGTTATCCGGTAAGCACGGCAAAACGTCCCGGCGCCGCATCGCCCCTCCCTGATAAGTCCATTGCGGCGTTAAAGAAGACCATGCGGATCTATGCTTCGGCGTGATCCGCATGGTTTTTCAATGCGCTATAGACAGCCCTGCCTGCGCGCAGCGATGCCGCGAGTGCATCTTGCCGAGGCAGCCTCATTGAATTACGCTGACCGCAGGGGTGAGGTTAGTGGGCATATTTCGCACCAATAAAATTGTTTTAGGCGCATTAAGCGCGTGCGCGCTTGTTGGTGCGGCGTTGGCGCAACAAACAACAGCGCCGCCCGCGCAAAGTACGCAACCTCTTAAGCGAGACGTTCTTGATCTCGGCGCGCTGCGAACAGCGCCGCCACAAACTACCACAATCGATTTTGAAAATGTGCAAGGCCCACAATCCGGCGCCGGCATTGAGCTTTCAAAACAATATGAGCAGTCCCATGGGGTGAGTTTCGGCCGCGGCGCCAGCGTCCATTTTTGTGCCCGGGTCTTTGACGATGTTGCAAGCGTCAGCCAGTCGCTCTGCCCTTATCCGCGGGCGGCGAGCGGGCGACGTGCCGGCGTTCATGGAGTGCGTGCCGGCGGTCCGGCGATGGTGATGGATTTTTCCAGGTTAGTGTCATCGGTTTCCATGCGCATTAACCCGACCGGCGGGACATTGGATGAAGCCTTCCTCGTCCAGCTAGAGGGCTTCGACGCTAATGGCGTGCGTGTTGTCACCGATCGCGTCCAATTCAACTGGTCTCAGGACGCCTTTTCATGGCCGACGGTTGCGGGGCTTGAAACAAACGCCGCGCCCTTGTCTCGGGTGAACGTGACGCTGCGCCGTGTCGCGCAAAACAATCAGCCGGTTCGGTTCCTGATTGACGATCTGACGCTGCAATATGCGCCTGAGAACACACTTTCCCCTGTCGCCGAAGCAATCGCGGAGCAACGGGGACCGCAACGCCCTATCGGCGCGGTGATTGTTCAGTCAACGCAAGTGAGCGATGCGCAGTCCCAATTGCGGCTATACTCCGCAGCTACGCGCAAGCGCGTCAGCGTTGACTGGGATGCGGTGGATGCGGCCTTGGCAAGACAGAAGGATTTGGGGCTTGCAGCGGCGTCCTATCGCGGTCAGAAATTTGTCAACGCCGCCGAACTGCCGTTGCTGTTGCCATCCAAAGCAGATGCTGGCTCCATTGTTATTGTCGGCAATCGCGACAGCTACAATGCGACGTTCAAGACGGGCGGCCTCGCCTACAGCCTTTACGGATCGCGGTTGTTGACCGTCATCGACAAAAACAGCGGCGCTCCCGCCAACAATGAAGCAATTACATTCGCTGGCACTGAAGAGGCGCTGACCGCGAGTTTTTCAGTTTACGGCGTAAGCTATTCTCTGACGCGTCACTGCAAGGACGAAAGCGTCACGGCGGACCCCGCTTGTCATGATCGTGATGCGCTCGGCAACGTGGCCGCGCAAATGGTTGTCATCGTCGGTGAAGCGGGAGAGCGCCGGCCATGACCCGTGTTCTCTTCATCATTTTGCTGATCGTGTTCGCGGTCTTGTTGTTTAACAAACATGTCGGTTTGCCAGACGGTCTTATCCCGTCAGGGTCCGGAGAAACTGAGACGCCCGCGCCGGCGGCGCCTGACGACGAGGAAGACGCGCCGTCACTGCCCCCAGCGCCGGATGAGGAAGGAACGCCGGTTCCGCAACCGCCTGCATTGGACCCTGACTGGCATTTTGCCCCGGGCGATCTCTTGCCGGGATCATCAACAACCCATGGCGATGACGGGGTCACGGACGCCAGCGTGGTTGCGCCGTCGATGCGGTTTCCTTTTGAGACGGGCCCCGCCTTTTCTAACTCGCAAATTTTCGGTCAGGGCGGCGGCGGATATGCCGGCGGTTGGGCAGGGCCTGGCGGCTCAGAAAATGATCCGGCGAATTTCGATTACGCCTGGCGGGATAATTTCTGCGAAGTACGCACCAATCCAGCAAAACACGCTAACGAACTTTGCGATGGCGGCCTTGGCCATAACGGCCAGGACATCCGGCCGGCAACCTGTGAGAATGCGGTCCACTGGATCGTGGCGCCGGAGGATGGGCATATCAGCTGGGTCGGGTCGATCTCGGTGAATGTTTTCGGCGCGGAGACTGGCTACATTTACAAAAACCTTCATGTGCAAAAACCTTTGCCGGATTGGGTCGAGGTTGGCGCGCCGGTAACCAAAGGCCAGCGCATTGGCCGCGCATCCGATCTGTTGTCAGCGTCCTCGCGGGCGACGACGGTGCATCTTCATTATGAAATCCACGGCGGCGCCGAGATTGACGGGGCGATGCGGTCCGGTCCATTGCCGCCCTATTCAAGCCTTGTTGAAGCCTATATGGATCTGGTTGATGACAACCCTGACCAGATTGCCCCGTTATCGCCGCCGGCCGACATTACGAAATGTACGCAGCCGCAATGGCCGTGATCTGGCGCCTTCAGCACAAAGAATAAAATGAAAACGGATAATTTGCGGAGCAGGGGGCTGGTCGCCGGCGCGGCGCTTGGCGCCCTCTGGCTTTATCAGCGCTCGCTGTCGCCGCTGTTTTATTTTCTCGGCGCCCGGTGCCGCCATGCCCCAAGCTGCTCGGACTACGCCGCCGATGCGTTCCGCATGCACCACCCCTGGCGGGCCTTCTGGCTCACTGTCTCTCGCGTTTCTCGCTGCCACCCTTTCGGCAGTCACGGCATTGACCCGGTGGTTCCGGAGGCGAGGCAAGGCCAATGGTGGCAGATCTGGCGGCTAGGAGATTGGGCCTGGACCGAGCGGGGCGGGGATCGCCCCAAAAACGCTCAAAAGCTTGACGAACCGCCCGGCCTTTGAGAAGTCACGGGACTATCTTCGCGCCTGCAATGTAAGAGAGAAGACCCATGGTCGCCATCACCCTCCCGGACGGTTCCGTACGCCAATTCGACGGCGCCGTGACGGGGACAGACATCGCGAGCGCGATTTCCAAATCGCTGGCCAAGAAAGCGCTGGCGGTGAAGGTCGATGGCGAGGTGCGCGACCTGTTTGGTGAAATCAGCGACGACGCCAGTGTCGAGATCGTGACCCGCGAGCATGAGGACGCTCTCGACATCATCCGCCACGACACGGCGCATTTGATGGCGCAGGCTGTGCAGGAACTTTTTCCAGGCACGCAAGTCACCATCGGCCCGAATATTGATGATGGGTTCTTCTACGATTTCGCTCGTGACGAGCCGTTTTCTGCCGATGATCTGCAAAAGATCGAAAAGCGGATGAGCCAGATTGTCGATGAGGGGCGCGTTACCCGAAAAGAAGTCTGGGACCGGGACGAGGCGATCGCGCATTTCAAAGAGATCGGCGAGGCCTACAAGGCGGAAATCATCGCTGATCTCCCCGAAGGCGAAGACATCACCGTTTATTATCACGGCGACTGGCACGATCTCTGTCGCGGCCCGCATTTGCCGTCGACCCGTCATATTGGCAAGGCCTTCAAGCTGATGAAGCTCGCCGGCGCCTATTGGCGCGGTGATCATCGCAATGCGCAATTGCAGCGTATCTACGGCACCGCCTGGGCGAATGAGAAAGATCTGAAAGCCTATCTCACGCGCCTTGAAGAAGCGGAAAAGCGCGATCACCGCAAGCTCGGCCGTGAGATGGACCTGTTTCATTTTCAGGCCGAGGCGCAGGGCTCCGTCTTCTGGCATCCAAAAGGCTACATCATCTGGCGCGAGCTTGAAGCGTATATCCGGCGCCGTCAGGATGAAGACGGCTATGTCGAGGTGAAAACCCCGCAATTGCTCGACGCCGGGCTTTGGGAATTGTCTGGTCATTGGGGCAAGTTTCGCGAAAATATGTTTATTGTGCCGGATGAAATTCCGTCAACGGAGGATGAGGGACCGGTGCTGACCGGAAAGGGCGATTTGATGGCGCTGAAGCCCATGAATTGCCCGGCGCATGTGCAGATTTTTCGCCAAGGCATAAGGTCTTATCGTGATCTGCCGGTGCGGATGGCGGAATTCGGCTGTTGTCACCGCAACGAGGCGCATGGCGCGTTGCACGGATTGATGCGCGTGCGTCAGATGACCCAGGATGACGGGCACATCTTTTGTCGCGAAGATCAGATCGAAGCGGAGACCAAGCGTTTTCTTGAGCTCTTCGAGCGTGTCTATCGGGATATGGGGCTCACAGAAATAGCCTACAAATTGGCCACCCGGCCGGAGATGCGTGTGGGTGATGACGCCACATGGGATCGCGCAGAAAAAGCGCTGGCTGATGCGCTGACGGCTGCGGGCCTCAAGTTTGACATTGCTGTGGGCGAGGGCGCCTTTTACGGGCCGAAGCTTGAGTTCCACCTGACAGACGCGATCGGGCGCACCTGGCAGGCGGGCACCTATCAGCTCGACTATGTGCTGCCCGAGCGTCTCGACGCGACCTACATTGACGAGACCGGCGCCAAGCAACGCCCGGTCATGTTGCATCGCGCGGTGTTCGGCACGTTCGAAAGATTTACCGGCCTTATCATTGAGCATTATGCGGGCAGGCTGCCGCTGTGGCTGGCGCCGGTGCAGGTGGTCGTTGCGACCATTACCTCCGAAGCAAATGACTATGCAGAGAATGCCGCCAATGCTTTGCGGGAGGCGGGCTTGCGCGTCGATCTCGATATTCGCAATGAAAAGATCAACTACAAAGTCCGCGAGCATTCCCATGCAAAGGTTCCGGTGATTGCGGTGGTTGGCGCGCGTGAAGCAGAGGAGCGACAAGTCTCGCTGCGCCGCCTTGGTGAAAAAAACCAGCAAGTTGTGGCGCTCGATGAGGCGGCAAAAACCCTCGCCGAAGAAGCGCTTGCGCCAGACCTGCGTCAGCAGTCTGATAAGCCGCAGTAGGCCGGTGGTGCGCCGAAGCATCAGACAGCAACGGGACCGGTTCAGTCTTTATCTGTTGTTCGGGCTGTTCGTGCTTTTGCCCCTAACTGTCGTCTTCGGTCATAAGGGCGTTGCGCCATGGCTTTTGCTGGCGAGCCTGCCAGCCTTTGTCCGCGGTGATTTCTGGCAATCCGCTTTTGGTCAGCTGTTTGACCAGCCGGATCTGCGCAAACCGTTTTTCTTCGGTTTTGCGGCGATCATATTTTTTTGTTTCTGGATTTTTCTTTCCGGTTTCTGGTCGCCCGGCGGCGCGCCATCTTTAGCCTTATATGTGTTGGCGCCGGTGCTTATTGGCGGCAGCGTCGTCTGGTTTTCGCTGCACCTTACGAGAACCTGGACCTATCGGCTTGCCTATGCCTATGCGGTTTCGATTGCGGCGGGGCTGGCGGTCTTGCTCATCGAAGGATTGAGTGACGGCGCCCTGCGCGGGATGCTGCCGCCGGAAGACCCCAGTCCGAACCGGGCGAAGGATATCATCGCGCTTGGCCGCGGCGTTACGGCGCTGGCGCCGGCGATATTTCCCGCGGCGATCATCGTTTCGTTCCTCTGGAACCGCTATGCATCACTTGCGCTTCTTGCCCTGGGTGTCGGCGCCGCCTTCTTCAACGATGTGTCGGCGAATGCCGTCGCCATTCTGACCGGTCTCGTTATTGCCATTATCGCATTTAAGGCGCCACACAAGACGATCGTCGCGACCGGCTGGGCGTTAATCGTTTTGTTGTTGTTGGCGCCGTTGGCCGCCTTGTTGCCGGTCGATCAAATCTTTCAGAGTGCAGACGGCGTTTTACCGCCCTCATGGCTGCACCGTGTCGCTGTCTGGCAATCGGTTGCCGCGCGTATACCAGAGGGGCTTCCATTTGGTTTCGGTGCTGATTTTGCACGAGCCTGGCAGGGGGCTGGCTCGATGGTCAACGTGCCCGGCGTCGCCGCGCCGCTTGAACTCATACCGACCCATCCGCATAATGTCTTCCTCCAGATATGGCTTGAGCTTGGACTGCCCGGCGTTCTTTCTTTTACCGCCTTTATCTATTGCGGCATGAAAGTGCTGGTGATGGCGAACCCGACCAAGCCGGTTGTCGCGGCCCTGGTTGGCGTGATTGCGGCAATCGCGATTTCGATGTCGGTTGAAGGCAGCCTCTGGCAGGTCTGGCGCATGGCCGCCATGGCGCTTGCCGGCATGGGAACGGCGCTTGCCTATTCATTCCAACGCAGTTGGATGCAACAGTCTAAATGAGCGACGAAGCAAACATCGAATCGCAGCCAACTCATAGGGTGAGCGCGATTGTCATCAGCTACTTCACGGGGCCGTTGCTGGCGCGCGCCCTATCGTCATTGCGCACGCAGCCAGAAATCGCGGAAATTATCCTTGTCGATAATGGTAATTTTACCGGCGCTGTTGAGGGCGCGATTAATGAAAGTAGCGGTGACACGCCGATTAAAGTCCTATCGGGACACGGCAATATTGGCTTTGCCGCCGCTTGCAATCTTGGCGCCTTAAACAGCGCGCATCCTGTTTTGCTGTTTTTTAACCCCGACGCGGTGATGCCCGATGGCGGTGTTCGCCAGCTGATGGCGGACGGGCGCGCGCTCGAGCGACCATGGGTAATGGGCGCGAAGCTGGTCAATCCGGATGGAACCGAGCAACAAGGCTCGCGCCGGGAGACATTGACGCCATGGCGCGCTTTTGTTGAGGCGGGCAAATTATACAAACTTGCGCCGCAACATCCTTATTTCCGACGATTTAATCTGCATGCGTTGGAAATTCCAGACGATATTCAGCCGACGCCGACAATTTCCGGCGCATGCTTCCTTTTGCACCGGCGCGATTACGACGCCATCGGCGGCATGGATGAGCGCTATTTTTTACATGTTGAAGATGTTGATTTTTGCTTACGGTTCGCGAAAGCAGGAGGCAAGGTTTACTTCAACCCCCATGTAAGTGTTGTCCATTTTAAAAGTTCAAGCAGAGCCAACCCGGTAAAAATCGAAGCGCGCAAAACCGCCAGTATGATCCGCTATTTCAATACGCATTTTTCCGCCGCATATCCGCGGCCCTTCCTGTGGCTTGTTGCGGGCGTGCTGTGGTTTTCTTTCGGGCTGTTATTTGTTCGCCGCGGTGTGGCAAAACTGCTGCGGCTTATTGGGATAAGCTTGCGAACCGGCCTCAAGGGCGTTCGGCGGGCTGGCGCCTTTGCGGCGCGACGCTCGAAGCGATAGTTTATACGGTATACGGAGCGGTTGCGGTCATTTATTCAGGTGATTGTAATAGTCTGAAATGTCGAACAGATGGTAGGTGCGTGAAACGCCGGGGCCGAACGACACGGTTTCCGGACCTAATGGATGGATCGTTCTAAACCGGTAATTGACATGGGCATCATCGGTGAGGGTCGTCACAAAGAGAACGCGTTTGTGTTTGTCCGGGTTAAACGCCTTAAACGCTTCGTAATGGTTGTCGATATGATTATTGGGGTCGATCGCCACTATATCGACGCCTGCCTTGCCATGATAATAGAGCATGGCGCCCATAAGCGGGCGATCATCGATAACGATCGCGTCAAAGCCCTCCGCCTTCGCGACGATATTTGCGCCCTGGGCTTGCCATCCTCTGATGTCTTTGACGGCGGGTGAAAACCCCGCTCGGTCTATCAACGAAAAGTTCGTGATCGCAACGCAGAATCCTATAAAAACAAACGCATGCAGGCCTAGGCTGGCTCGAAGAAACGGTGTTGCACGATGTTGAAGGAGCCAAACGGTGATCAGCAACATCGCGGATGGATAGGCGGCGGCGGCCCAGTTAGCGTGCGCTCGCGAAATAAAAGCCTGCATCGAGACAATTAGCAGCGGGGTTAGGGCGAATATCAAGGCGGTCGTGATTTTCCAGTCCGGTCGCTGCGATCGCCATCCAGTGACGACGATTACCAAAACAGCGAATGGGACAATGCCCGCTATCGCGAATTGCTCGATGAAAAATATGACGAGTTGCATCGGCTGAAACAATGTTGAATCCCAATTGGCATTCGCTGCCGTATGCGACAGCGTTTGGAAATCATTTTGAGCATTCCAGAGGATATTTGGCGTTGCAATGCCGGCAGCGATGATGAGCGTGATTAGGGCGCCGCGCTGGAGCGCCGCTTTTCTGATCGGCCGCGCGAGGACAGCGCTGATCGCAAGAGCGGCAATGAAATACAGCATTGCGTATTTTGACAGTAGACCAAACCCGATCATTGCCCCAAGGCCGGCATAGTCTTGTCGCTTGCCGGTTTCAGATGCTGCGATTTTGTATAAAAAATAAAGGGCGCCCGACCAGAAAAATAACAGCGGCGCGTCGGTGGTAATGACGAAACTGGATAAGATGACGCCGGGCATGGTGAGCCAGCCAAGTCCCGCCCAAAATGCGGTGCGCTGGGTGAATTGGGCTTTCGCCGTCAAATAGAGGAAGGCGCCGGCGCCTAAATGGAAAAGCGGCGCCGCGAGGCGCACCGCCCACTCATCATTGCCAAAGAGGGCCGTCGTCATCGCGATCGCCCAGGCAATCAACGGTGGTTTTGAAAAATATCCAAAGTCCAGATCACGTGACCAAAACCAATATTGCGCCTCATCAGGTCCGAGATTGGCGTCAGAAACGACAAGGACAATAATACGCAATAAGGTGATGGCGCTTGCCCAAAACCAGAAGGACTGCAAAATTTCTGTATTATTTTTGATGGCTGGGCTGCGCATTGAAAGGCGGATTACTCTGGATTTCGGCGGGCGTAAATACTCAATACCCTCTGAGCGCAATCCGACAATAATTGGACCGATGCCAGATATCTGCGCCTGAGAGACCGCCATGGCGGGTGACCGGACCGCCGAGATCGGTTAAGAGCCCGGCGGATGAGCTTGAATATGAACGATACCAGCGCCGCCTTGTTTGCCTGGCCGGCTGTCAGCGCCGACCGGCCAGCGAGCGCCCTGGAAGTCAGTGTCGTGACGCCGATGTTAAACGAGGCGCCCGGCGCCGCCGGTTTTGTCGCTGAGATTGCGGCCGCGCTTGGCGGTGTTCGCCACGAGATTATCGTTGTTGATGACGGCTCTTCCGACGACACGGTGACGGTGCTGAAAGCGGCGCAGGCAGATATTCCGCAATTGCGCATTATCTCCCATGGCGAAAATGCGGGTCAAAGCCGGGCGATCCGCACCGGTGTTCTTGCCGCGACATCAAAAATCATCGTCATGCTTGACGGCGATGGTCAAAATGACCCGGCGGATATTCCGCCGCTTCTGACGGCGTTAAACCGGGAAGCGCTGCCTACGCTTGCGATGGTTGCGGGCGAGCGGCGTGATAGAAAGGACACGGCGGCGAAGAAATGGGCGTCAAATTTCGCCAACGGTCTTCGACGGCGCTTGCTGAATGACGGGGCGACGGACACCGGGTGCGGGCTCAAAGCGTTCCATCGGGAGGCATTTTTGCGGCTGCCTTTCTTTGATCACATGCACCGATACTTGCCCGCGCTAATGCGTCGTGAGGGCTTTGAGATCAAATTTATGCCGGTCTCTCACCGCCCGCGCGTACACGGGCAGTCTAAATACAACAATTGGGGGCGGTTTTTGGTCGCGATCAGGGACCTGATGGGCGTATTATGGCTTATTTCCCGGGCGCGGTCGCCAATATCAATTCGCGAGACGGATGATTAAAAGCTTTTGGCGGGCGCTGGCCTGCGGTAAAGTAGCCTCAAGGCCGCAGGTTGCGG
>JAJFGC010000077.1 GCA_021776345.1 Hyphococcus sp.
CATGGGAAACCAACCGAGCGAAATTATAGCCGTTTTGCAAAAGTAATAGATTCGTCAGTAAACGGCTGGTCCGACCATTCCCATCTTGGAAAGGGTGAATCGCCAAATATTCAAAAATAAAATTGCCGATCCGTATAAGCGGATGTTTGAAACCCTCTCCATCCGCCCAATTTTGCCATGCGACCAATTCCTGCATTTCTTTTGGCACCAGGTGCGGCGGCGTCGGATCAAAGATGACGCCGACCACTTTACCGCTTTGATCTTTTGCTTCGACGCGATTGGGTCCAAACTTGTACGCGCCACGCTGCCGCTGATCCTTGTCAGAGTGTTTCAGCATGTCACGATGCAACTGTAGAATGAGCGCCTCGCCAAGCGGCATGTTTGCAAAGGATTCCAGGATCAATTCAAGCATTTCGAGATAGCCCGCGACTTCCTGCTCATCTCGGGTTTTGAATTTCTTGATCCGCAAATTGCGGTAGAGCGCTTCAACCTCATCGTCAGTCAGCCGATTTCCCTCGATCCGGTTTGATGCGCCGGTCGATGTCACAATTACGGACTGCGTCAATCGATTGATGGTTTGCGGCAGCAGTTTGTCGGTCAACCGAATTGTGTTTTTGATCGCGTCGATTTCGGATATGACAGTAAAAAACGCTTCAGTCCTTTCGGCGCTAAAGCTTAGCCTTTTGCTCAATCTGTCATCCTGCCAGCACATCTTGGTTTCTCACGGTCTTTCTATGTGAGAATATGTGAGATAATGTGAGAAAAATCAAGATGCGCAACTCAAATTGCCAAATCTCAGGAAATTCCAGGCTGTGGGTGTGAGATTTGATGGGTTAATGTGAACTTTTTAGGCGCGTAATCTCGCAGCCCCGACCGGATCGCCAAGTGCGTATTCGTTGAAAAAGACTTAGGGGCCAGCCCCTCAGCGCACTTCAAAGCAAAATAGACGGTCTCCCGAGGCTCGGGGCTCTACGCCCCTGCGCCCGCCGTCGATTTCGCAATTCCGTTTGCACACCCCGTTTTCGCCAAAAGGCAGGGTTGCATGTGCAACCCATACCCAGAAAGCGGGACCGAAATGACAGTGACTCTTAATGCCCAGCCATACGATATTTCAGCAACCGGATTTTACTTTGACACGCCCGCGGAGAGATTCAATCAGTGTGTTGCGGCGACCGATTGAGATCACACCGCTTTCCCGCCGTTCAAATCTCAAATGTAATCCGGCTACAAATCGGCAGAAATGGGAGCTATCGATTGGTCAGGCAAGAATTCCAACTCGGGGCCAAATTACCGCTCAACAAGACGGCTTGAAAAGCTTGTTTAATATGCTTCCGCCAGGTCCAGAATTCCACGTATGATAATGCGTACTGGAATCACATGGCTTTTGCATCCAATCATATCCATGCGGCAACAACGGCTAAAACTCAGAATCGATCGCTTGCTCCATCGCTGCGCGTTCCGCTTTAGCCGTCTCTTCAACGGCGTATGCATTGAAACGATCCTGATCGTGTGGCTGCCGCGTTAAAGGCGCGCCGGTCCTTTGGCCTCACGCTCACGCCGCTCCAGCTCCTCATATTCGGCTTGATGTAGAATTTCCGGGGCCAGGTAGCGCATCTCAAACAGAACACCGTTGTTTTAAAGCCTCACGATCTTGTCGGTCCGAGCACAGAAATGTATTGCCAAAAAAAATCTTTAAACGCGTCTGAGCGATTTTTCGCAATAGTGTATACTGATCATAACCAAAACACTACCGAGAGCGCTGCAGCAGGAGCCCTTCATACCTGTTGCGTTATTCGATCAAAGCTCTGGAATTTCAGACTCCTCTGCATTTTTTTGATTGTATTCTTCAAGCCATTGTGTCCAGTACTCATCAAAAGTCTGGGCTTCGGCAATATATTTACCGACATCGTACAAATGTTGCTGAATTCCGCTCACCACAGTTATTCCCTGTTTTGGTACCGCAGAAAGCGTGATATATAGAATCTCGCCACAATCACTGTATTTTTCTACTGTGGGGGTAATCATTTCAGTATGGTGCGTAAAAACACCGATCATATTTCCTCTGACTAACTCCTCACACACGTTTGGCGCCGTGTCTGCCATCCAAAGAAAAGAATTATTGGAACCCTCAACGGACGGCTCGCCATACTTCTCCTTCAAAGAAGCAAGATATTTATCTAAGGGCGGTTGATTATCGACATCTGCATGTGCCCGAAAAATCGAAAGAAGATGAGGTCCAGATGGCTTACGTGCTGTAAGAACCTGGACAGATTGGGTTGGCGCGACCTGATATTGATATAAATAGCCTGCGTGATGACTGTTCTCTATAGGTCCTACATTAAATTGTGCTTCACGTATATCGACAATGGAATCCTCTAGTTCATCAAGAATCTTTTTCGCTCGATCTTTGTGCATACCGATTTTCAGTCCTCGAATATCATATTTACCGAAATTTTCGCCGGCGTAGGAATCAACATTGTTTTCAGCAAGCGCTCTTTTTTCTGCTATTTTGACTGGGGTATCCTTTGTTTCCTGTGCATCGTGCACATTATCCGGCTTTGGTACAGCTTCAGCGCTTTCTGTTTTTCCGCAGGCGAACAAAAGCAATGAAATCATAGCGAGGATAGATATTTTTCGCATTTTAAGCCCCTTATTGAAGGTGATGAAAACCTGACGCAAGGCAACCGTTCGGGTATTGCATCGGATTCTAATTATGAAATTCGTCATATTCAACCACAGTTTTGACTTGATAGTTGTCAATTCATCATCGGGTCGCATTTCTTCTCGAGACGCTTCTCAACGTCCGGATCAAATGCGCCCGGATTTAGAAATCGCGTTACATACTCGACGGTTTTTCCCTCTCGCATTGCGTATTCGGCAACTTTCACGTCGAAATAGGGGTCAAATCCTGCATCAACCGGCGAGCCCTCAATGGTTTCATATTCCGTAAGCACCGCTTTCAGTAATTTGTCACGCTCCTCGGTTTGATCACCCAATGCCGCATCTTCAATTTTTGCCTGACAGGCGCAGTATTTCTGGGGAGTTTTTGCGAAGGGCCCGTCGCCCCATTGAAGACACATCGCCTTGGCGTATTGTTCCGACTTAATCGCTTTTTGATAGGCGGCTTCGATGACTTTGGCGTCCTGGGTGTCTGCCCCTCCCCCACAAGCCGTGGCTGCAAGAAGGGTCGACGCCGCTAAGAAAGTTTTTTTGCGCCTCGACATCAATCCCAGGCCCGCGAGACCAGCCATCATAAGCGGCAAAGCAGCGGGGAGAGGGACATCGGCGATAGGAAGGCCAGAAACAATTACAGAGTCTACGTTTAGCGCTATTTGACCAAACGGGAAGGCATCGTCGAACTCCAATCCCAGTGATCGGTTGGGAAGTAAACTGAGCGCGAAAAGTGCACCGAGAAGGTCGTCACCGGAAAACAGTGTCGCCGTCGGATCACTGAACCGTAAGCCATTAATACTCAGATCAGTAAATCCGTCGACCGGCTGGGATACCGAGTCAAAACCGGTATTTTGCAACCCAATCGGGCTGAGGCTGTTCGAAAAAGTTTTGATCTGAATTTCATCAGTACCTGATCCAGTATCGTTCAAAACCACTAGATTATTGCCAATGCCCTGATCGGTTGAAGTATAGGTGGCAAAGAACGACCCCATGGAGAAGATTATTGATTCGATGTTGTACTCGCCAATGATGTCGCCGCCTGCACCTGATGTCACCAGATCGGGCGTGTCTGTGTCGACGATCAAAGAGAGGGTAAATGCATTGCCAGGCGTGAATGTATTGCCAGATAATGCGCTTCCAGTGCCGGCCACTGTTCCGTTGACATCTACGGTAATAGGAGCCGCGTTCGCTGTACCCAAAGAAGCAATAAGAGAAAAAAGCGCTAACCGTTTCAGCATCTGAACCCCCTTTGGCGCCGCGTGTGGCGCGTGAGCGATAACTTTTATCAAGGGGAGAATGACGCCATTGCCGGCATGCATGCAATCTAGCGATTTTTCTATATCAATTTTGATATATGGACAGCGCGGCTATTACGTGCAGGCGCAGTCTTCTATTGCGCCCGCCTTACAGGTATTGAGATTTGAAATGATTGTACGGGCGTAAGCTTCATATTGCTCAACGCCATATTCGGCAAATATGAGGGCGGCATTTTCTGCATGCTGAATTCCGACATCCAGTAATGCAGGATCACGCTTCATTCTCGCAAGATTACAATGCAACTCGCCTAAATTGGCTTCCACCTCCGCCCACTTGGCCGGGCGCACATCTTTTGAGTAAACAACCTTGGCGTCGCTGAATGCAGATGCAGCCGCTTCAAGTGACACTGGGTCGTTGGCGAGCTGGGCACGGATTGAGTAACTGACAGCGAGGTTGTTCTGGATCATCGCCCAGTCAAGGGGAGCATTTTTCATCGGAAGCGCCTCTCGCGCGGCGTTGCAGTGCGCTACGGCGCTATCAAGATACGGCAAGCCATCGGGAGCGCCAAGTGTGATTCCCGTGCGATAATTTGCGACACAAATATTTTGATTGGCATGCGCCCAGTCCAGCGGCTGGCCTTTTTCGTCGATGAAATTCAGAGCATTTTCGATACGCTCAACGCCGCGCTCATATGCTTCCAGGCGCTGCTCGCCCTCGAGGCGTTCGCCCTGCCGAATAGCAACGCTTCCCCAATTTCGATGTAGCGTACCATAAAGCTGCGGCTGTTCCTCCGGAGAGATTAACTGGTCGGCTAACTTCAGAAAATCGTTTGCTTCTTCGAGCTGAGCGTTGCCAGCATCTGGGGTTTCCGCGTAGGCATTGAGACGCGTTTGCACTGCCGCCTTATTGACCATTATTCTGGCGATCTGGGATCGCGGCCGCAATTCAGGACCGGCCTCAAGCGCAGCCTGGCAGAGGTTTAGAGCTTGTTCGTATACCGATTTATCAACGGAATAGTCGCCCAACAGACGCATCTTGTAACAGAGCTGGCCCGCGATTGAGCGGTAAAGCGTCGGGTGGGTATCGGGCTCAATTGTCTGCAATAGGTTTTTGTCGCTCGCGATCGACGCTTCCAGCCAGTTATCGGATGAATTTAGGGCCTGCAAAGCATTTTCACGGTGCTTGCCGTTGGCATCACTTTCGGGGTTTATAAACTCGATCGACAGCCGTTTAAGGTCGGCAATGCCCGCTTCCGGCCGAGTTCGTGAAACGGGTATTGTGATCTGGCTCTCCTCAGTCGGCAGAAACTTTCCATCAATATCGAGCGTGACAGGTGACGATCCTTCGCGCGTGGATATGAGGCGCAAAATGGCATTGGCGTCGCTGACACGCCCCCAGACCAGCATGTCGGCGCCTGATTTGCCGAGAAGCGCCCGGCCATCACGGCGAACCCGCTGAATCTGATTTGTCACATTGCCATTTTTCGGCTCACGAATCGTTCGGCAGGATTGCAGGATCTCGACCTCACTCGCGAGGGACGGGTCACTCAGGAAAGCGTTTGAAATCAGGCGGCGCATTTCGTCGCCGCGGTCACCTTCAAGATGGGCGAGAATGATCGACAGTTTGTCCGGATCAGCCTCATCCCCGGCAAGCGGGCCGGTAACCAGACAGCGCGTTCCTGGAATGCTGATGAAAGAGATTCCGGCAATAAGAATGAGGCCGAATGCCGCGAGGGGCGCCAATCGCTTCCAGCGAACGCCTGCGTGGTGCTCCGAGGGTTTTAGGGCGGCGGCGGCGGCGCCCTCGTCCGGTTCAGGCGCTTCCAGGTAGAGCGTAGTGGCTTCCACATTCAATGCGCGCGCTACGCGGGCAATCGACTGGTGGTCAACCGGCACTTCCCGGAAAATCCGGCTTACTAGGTCCTTTGGAGCGGCATCCAGTTCTTCAATGTCTGCAATTTTTTGGGCAAGTGCGGCTTGTGTTTTTCGCTCCAGCGACGAATTTGAAAGCGCCGAATCCAGTTTTTCGCGCGAAGCACGGATACCACGGTTTCTATGTTGTCCGTTTTCGTTGTCCGGCATGTCCCTCACTCATTCGAAAAATTATGCAGAAAGATCAACGCATCACCCCTTAACTGCATATTACTATCGACGATTTTTTGAGTGATCAATCTCTAAACTGCATACAGATTCAATTGTGAGATGCAATATTGTCAGATCAAAATCAAATTATTCCGCCATTATCCCCGCGTGAACGAGAATGCCTCGAATTTCTGGCTGCCGGGGTACGTCCGCAGCAAATCGCCCATGCCCTTGGTTTGAAAGACGTCTCGATCAATCTCTATATCGGCAATGCAAAGCGAAAACTCGGAGCAAAAACCCGCGAGCATGCTATCGCAATATCGATTTCGAACGGTCTCATTGCCTGTTGATGCGCTGCAGCAAACAGAGCGTGGGCCGCCAGGACATTAACTGAACCGCGGACTTTCTCTGCGGCGACGACGATATACGTGTGAGCTGGCATGACCGGTGCGCACGGGCGACCATGCGATGCTGAGAGCGAAGATTGGCAAACAATAGGGCTTCGATTAATGGACGGAGCCGGTTACCAGATGCTAAGGTCGAAACCTGACATCGGGGGTTTTAATATGCGCAGTATGCTTATTGTTTCCATTTTTTGCGCGGCGTTTGGCGCCGCCATTGTAAAGGCGGCTGAATCAGATGTGCGAAATGCTGAGTTTGTTGGCGACAAGTACAAAGAAGCTTTTGTCGACCGATTGAACGTCTCAACGGGCGTTGTCGTCGGATTGTCGCTTGGATCAGAGGGGATCGGTGCAAAGGACGCCATCATTGTAGACAAGGGCGGCGCACCCGATGCGTCAAGATTTTGTATGCGCATCACTTCTACCGACGGGTTGTTCTGGGCAGAGAACGTATTTCGGTCGGACAGTGAGGCGGCGCGCTGGCGAGTGGCGCCGGTTACAAAAAACCACAGCAACGAATTGTCCGCCTACAAGCTCGAAGAGCTTATTGCTGCAGCCGGGCTTTTTGATGACCCAGAAGCCGACTGCGATCGCACGCCGCGCGCGCTGGCCCCAGTCGTGGCCGGGGACGGGGATATACTTATAGCGTACATCAATTCTTCCGGTCGGCATGCGGAAGCCGAACTGCGATCAAATGGTGCCAATGGCCAATTGCTCGTTGCTGGCCAGTGTGTCCAGTCCAAGAAAAAATCTGCAGCGGTATTTGATCGCGTTTGCCGCTTTGATCTGTCGCAAGTAAAGCGTCGGGGCGTTGCTGATCTCAAGCTTTATTTTGACGCCCCGCCCTTTGGCGTCGAAGAATGGTCTGAGCCGGTCGCACTACCTGCTGAGAACGAATAGGCATGAGCTTCCGACGCGGCCTTCAAGTCGTTTTCATCGTTCTTGTGATCATCATGATATTGATCTTTCTACTTTTCGGTCGTGCACCGCTCATGGTAATTGATGCGCAATCACGTAGTCTTTCCTTCTTGGCCGTCAACAATGAGGAAGCACGAATTGCCTTTTCTACTGCGGCGGCGGTCAAAACGAGTTTGCGTGCAACCCCTGACTGTCTCACGGGTCTGTTTGAACCTGCTGCGGGTTCGCGAGTGGATTATGCGCTACACCAAGATACGCTCATCATTCGTGTTGAAGCAGGTCGCTTTCTTCCGAGCCGGGATCGCGAAGCGCCGATTGATCTTAACGAAACCAGTTCTATCGCGTACGGACCGCAGGCCGACTGTGGGGGTGCGGCGGCACCTCTCATGCTTCCAGTGTGGGGGCCGACCCACCTGGGTCGAACTGCTACGGCCCAAACGCTCGCAACAGCGCTTGCGGACCCGTTTGCAGGAACGCTTCTTTCTGGGGAAGTCACACTCTTTGGGCGCAAAATATTTGGCGATGGCGTCTATCCGGCGGGCTCCTTTTCTCTGCCCGCTGGCGCGCAACTTTCGAGCGAAAGTCTGAACGGCGGCGAATCGGCGCCATGGTGGGGGTACGCGCTTTACATGCCAGAAAAAGCTGCCGGCGTTGATGTGTTGGCTGTTTCCGCTACGACAACTTCGAAAAATCTCGTTTTAAAGCGTCGCGCTCGCGGTCCGCAGACGGAGAAAATCGAGGCCGGATTTCTAACGCGGCTTACCGGCGATCCGCTCTTTGCGCTGATCGGTGCCATACTGGCGGGTGCGTTTTTTCTAATCGAATTTTTGGTTGCTTTGGAAACGCTTTATGGCAAGAAATCTGACTAGACACTTCACGACTCTTATTGCGTGCGCGTTCTCGGTCGCAACGGCAGCGTTCGCAGAGCCGGTGCGCATTCAGTCGGGCGAGCGCACTTTTGGTCAGGGCTGGCTTTTCGGGTCTCCAAAGGATGCGAGTTGTTGGATCGTGACCCCTCGACATGTCGTCGAGAAGTCCCGCGGCGGCGAAGTTGGCGAATTTCAGTATACAGACCTGAAAGGCCGCACTGGCGAGGGCGTCGATGTCGTCGTTCCGAAGGAAGGGCTCGATCTCGCCTTTGCAAAAGTCGCAGGCCGCAGAAAAGGCGATTGCCTTTCGCGACTTGGCGCGGACAATATCAGTTTCGCCGTCGCGCGTCAGCCAATTGCAGAAGCCATGAAAGTGCTCGGCACCCACGCATCGCCACGACGCATGCAGATACGCGATTTCAGCGGCGAATCGCTCATCTTCGAACCCGTCGACAAGGCCGCCCATGAGGCGATGCAGCGCGGACTTTCAGGCGCGCCTCTACTGCTGCGAACGGATGACGGAACAGATCAGCCGCTCGGCCTCATCTTCGATATCGAGCCGAACGAGAAGAAGAGCGGTTTTGCCGTGCGATTCGACGTTATCAAAAGACTTTTTTTAGCGCTCGATTCAAAGATCGCTGGCTCCAAGGAAGCCGGCGGCGTTGAAATACCAGGCGACGCGTTTGCGCTTATCGATATTGACGGCGTTTCCGGCAGCCCTGATCAGGGTCCGCGCATGGCTCTCGCCGAACAGGGCTGCTGGATCGCTGCGCCGCGCGAAGGCAAACGTTCATTTCGGGCAACGCTCACGCCTGATGACACCCGCGCATTCCGAGGCGTTTTTATCGAATTCGGCAAAACTTGCGGCGGTCCGCCTGACGGAATTATCATTGAAATACAAAATGGAAAAGCTTGGGAGACAATCGCTAATTGCGAAATGGGCGCGGACGCTGCACGCTGTCAGACTGCGCCAAGGCCCCGCGCGCCGCTTCGTTTGACAGTTATAAGCCGCAGCGGCAGTGCGGTCGGAATCCAACAGATTAGCTTGATTGACTGATCAGAAAAGCTTGATGCGCACTGGCAATTCACTGGAATTGTAAAGTTTGCCCGTTCCGACGAGTTCACCTTGGTCATTCAATGAGGCATTCAGATTAAAATCAACGCCTGATCCGTATTGCACACGACCGCTGCCGGATAGCGTATCGCCATTGACGGCGAAGTCGCCAAAAAATTTATCCTCGGTCGTACTTTTCGCTGCGATTGTGTACCAGCGTGTGTTTTGAGCGCCCAACGATACATCTTTCGGCACCAGCCCGATTTGTCCATTCGAATAATTTAATGCCTGTGTGTCGTAGCCGAACTGGCCTTTAATTTTGTTTTGTTTTGTGGTGTCGCTCCCGGCCGCCTCCATCGCCTCGTGATAAGCGTCCGGCATAGAAAATTCGACCGTCAAGCGCTCTACCGAAGCCAGTGCAGCTCGCAATGCAATATTTCGCGTATCAGCGTTGTCACTCGTCAATGAGGGTTTCAGACAGGTGCGGATCGTAGTGCGGTCCGTGGTTTCGAGCGCGGCTTCGATATAGGCTATGCGCAGATCTGGATCCGGGTCTGAACAATTGGCGCGCCATTCTTTAAGAGCGGCGGCCCGCTCGGCCGGCGATTGCGCAACCGCAGAAATTGAAACTGGCATGAGTGCTGTGGCAATCAATAGAGTTCTAACTGAAAACATAATATCCCCTTTATCCTGGCTCCACCCTGAGACGTATCGGCAGTATAAACTGAATTGGTTGTCTATTTCAATTGAGAACCTTTGGCGTGAACCCAGCGTATAACTGCACCAACAAACAACATTTTCGCCGACTAATCGTTGCCTTAAACCGACCGATCGCCATCAACGGCTTGGTCCGCTCTCGGGGTTTTCCTGGATGTCGCGGTCAATACCAATGCCCAGCTTCTATCCGAACCGACATTCGTCGTACATGAACCAATATGCTTTTTAGAGGGCTATTTTCAGACTTTCATCGACGCCCGCGCGACTGTCGCACTCGGGCCAGAAATGCTCAGCCAATCAGCCAAATTCTAATATCGGCTAAGCTCCCCTATCGGAATTGACCATTGAGCGCGCGCGAGTTCAATCGGCCACTAGAATAAAAATAGAAATACGGAAATCTCATTTCCACAGCAGAAACGTTATTCCTTCGACAAGATTTCACCGATTTTTCGTTGAATTGTTTCTAGGCTGGGCAAATCTTTTTCGTCAAATTTTTTGGCGGCAAGGGTCCATGAGCTATAAGCCAAATCTTTTCTTTGCATCTTGGGATATCGTTTGTGGAGTTTGCGAACAAAGTCTTCGATGAAAACCCATCCCGATTTTTTTGGGCGGCCTTGTTTGCGTTTTTTGCTATTCGTCGCAGGCGACTTGGCTTCAGCGGCGCGTTCTTCAACTAGCTCAGAATTCCGCTTACAGTTGACCAAATTCACGCCGTTCAACTTAGCGGAAGTTGGCGGAGTAATAGGCTCCAGGAGGAATGACGGAATACCCAATTCCCTTAGCTCGAACCATTTTCGCAATTTTGCTTTCGGCGCATGAACATCTTCCAAAAAACTTTGCCCCGCTTTCGGAAATTGGCGGTACGAAATCCGCATAAGAGCCGTAAACGCGTCCTGCGTTGAAGCGGATGCTTCAAAAAATTGCTGCCATTGAGCGCGGTCACCTGGCAATCCGTTGATGCTATTCATGACGCTGAGAATTGTCGCGCGGCCTGCGCCAAAATATTCAACTGGCGGCGGGTCGAGTCGGCGTTGTGCATCGTTTACCCGATCAACCGGGGCGACAATCGGAACCTGCAACCAGTTTGATTCATCACTACGACCATTTTTGCCAATGTCCTTCGGATCATTAATTTCCGGAAGATCGAACGCGCCTGAGAAAATGGCTCGCGCAAACAGGTCCATAATATCGGCGGAATCAACGGTCGGGTCGTCGTCGGCAATCAATCGGGCCGCACGACCAAGCTTAATGAAGTTCTTGTCTAACGGTGAAATGTGAATTGGCATAAGCAACGCATCCGGAATTTTAGATTAACTCGACAAAACATCCTCCAGGGATTTGATCTTTAATGGAGCATGTTTGGGTAATCGAATGACGATTTCGAGTTCGCCGCCGATCGCCTCGACATAGTTTCGCAATGTCGAGAGATACATATCGGTTTGCTTTTCGATCTTGGAAATTGCTGGCTGACTGATATTCAATAGGTCAGCGAGTTTTGCCTGCGAGAGCTCGGACAGTTTGCGCAATTCTTTCAAAGACTCAACTTCATCGACAAGCTCCGCATAGCGCTGATCTATTTCTGCGCGACGGCGCTGCGGCAAGCATTCCGGGACTTCTTTTAGCGCAAGCGCCATTTTCTATTCCTCAAACCCGCTCTGATGCGCGGCAACCATTACTCGCCAATTCATGATATAACCTCTAAGTTATATCCGTCAATCGAAGCCCAACGATCGCCGGTGCGTCTTGCAAACGCGAATTGGATTTCTCATCGCCGTTTGTCGGAACAACAAAGACATCCGCAACTTTATCGCTTGCGAGTTTCAACGGGTGGTGCGCCAGATGCGCATATCTTGCCGTCGCCTGCATGCTTCGATGACCAAGCAAGCCTCCAATTAAAGGTAGCGAAATCCCGGCAGAGACGGCAAAGCTCGCAAATGTATGCCGGAGGTCATGAAGGCGAACATCTTCAAGTTCGGCGCGAACCCGTACGCGCCGCCATGGCTTTTGAATATTAATCAAGCCTGAGCCTGGGCGGCGTCCTCCAATAACAAATGGATTACCCTCCTGGCGCGGCAGATTTTCTAGCAATTCGAAGGCAGGCGGATTCAGCGGAATGATCTTCGCGCCGTATTTGCTGGTCTTGTGTTCTGTGATGGTCAGGCGTTGTTCACGCATGTCAACACATGCCCATTGTAGCGATAAAATCTCTCCGACGCGGCAACCGGTAAAAAGCAGCAGGCGGATCGCCGCCGCCATGTAGATATCGATATCGCCATCCGCTTCGCATGCACCGATCGTAGCCATAAGACGATATAGTTCTTCGGGGCTCAAAAAGCGTTCGCGCTTCGGTTCTGGGTAAAGTTTGACGCGCGCCGCAGGATTTGAATGCGGCGGGATCATCTCCTGCCGCTCTGCCCAGTTGAGCATGGCGCGAATAAGTTGGAGGCCGCGATTGGCGTTGTAGGGTTTATCGCGCAAATCGGAATGCATCTTGGAGATATCCGCTTGCCTGATTTCGACAAGCTTCCGGTTCCCGATGCGCGGCTCAAGTATTCTTAAAAATGTCCATTTGTTCGCCCGGATCGTGCTTGGCTTGCAGCGCCCTTCACAATGACCGCTCATATATTGCTCAAAAAGATCTGTAACGGTTGCGCATCTGCGCAATTCCTGGCGCTCTTCAACGGGGTCGTCACCGCTTGAGGCGCCCGCCAGTAGGCGAAGGGCCTGTTTGCGGGCCTCCGCCAGAGTAAGCACGCCATGCTTGCCAACTGAACCGCGTCTGCTGCGGCCAGCTTCATTTCGATACTGGACGATGAAAGTTTTGACGCCTGACGGCTTTATTCTAATACCGAAACCCGGAAGACTATCGTCCCATAAAATGATATCGCGCTCTTTCGCGTTGGTCTGATCAATCGTTCTTTTTGTCAGTTTTACCATCTCAAAATCATGTTTCCGGGTAAGCAGGGGGTAAGCAGGGGGTAAGCACTAGGTAAGCACTAGGTAAGCAAACGACTTCAAAAGTGCGCAAACGCCAACAAAGCACTGCATACAACATGCTTAGTATAACATATTGAAAACGCTTTGTAATCAGCAATTCCGGGAATTTTTGTGACGTGCCGTGAAGGTCCGTGTAGACCCCATTTCCTCGACTCATAACCTGAAGGTCGTAGGTTCAAATCCTACTCCCGCACCCAATTTCCTACCCTGATATTTATCTTGGAAAAGTGAATTATTTCGCCGCCGCCCGAGTCGAATTTTCTGATGATCGTCGATAGGCGCGACGCTTGAGAGGATAAGACAGCTGCCCGAAAAATCCGGCGCCCATGTTTTCGGCAATGCCGAGTGGACACTTGCAAGGCCCTGGCACGCGGAACGTGCCGAAGATCTGATCAAATACTGAAAATACGGTGGCAAAATTTGTTTGATAGGCAGTTTCGTCAACAGCATGATGCCAGCGATGCATCGCAGGTGAGACAAACACGCGGCCAAGAAATCCATATGTCCACGGAAGATCTGCGTGGATAAAATAGCCATAATAATGACGAACAAGCCCGTTCGCTATGACGGCATAAGGCGGAAATCCGAGTAACAATAATGAAGCGGTATCAAGAGCGAGCGTCGTAAGACGGTTTATCGGATGAAAACGCTCCAACGTAAACCACGTCATGCGTGTATCGGAGTGATGTATTGCGTGAGAGGGCCACAGCAGCGTTGAATGTTCAAAACGGTGGCGCCAGTAACCAATGAAATCACCGACAAAGATAGCGGCGAAAATTACAATAAATGAAGGCAATTGCGCCCACACACTTTCTCCGACCGAATGAATTCCCAGCACCGTAAATCCATTCTTCATCGCAGTCGCAAAGATAGCGAGCAATGGAACGATAAAAATTGTATTGAAAATAAACAAGAGAATGTTCACCCGGATTTCCGGTACTGCCTGGCGCGTATCGTCAACAAAGCGGCGGCCTTTGATGATTAGCGCCAGCAGGCCAAAAAAAACGATAGGAATAAAAAGCGCAAATATAGCTCTCGCTAGTGAAAAACTGGCGCTATTAATAAATGAAATGAATCCGTCGACCATTTCCCAACCACATCGTTGGAGCCTAATTCTCTTGCTATTAGCTTATCCGATCAAGCATCGCCAGCAAGGCTCTGAATAGTCATTACGTTAATTGCAAATGCCTTTTGATATTATGAATATTTTCGAATTACACGCGCATACGCAACAACGGCTTTAACAAACATGGCGGTTACGCCGTCTTTTTCATGCCTCTGCGCCGTCTGCGCTTCTGCTTTTGCACCTGCCGCGCAAGATCAGCGAGAATGCCTTCGCGCAATCCACGATCGGCAACCCTCACCCTGGCCACTGGCCATTCGCGGATAAGCGCCTCCAGAATAGCGCAACCGCAGACGACAAGATCGGCGCGATCGACGCCAATGCATGGTTCTCTTGCTCGTTCATCAAAACTCATTGCCCGAAGTTTTTCGATGGTGGCGCGTGCGTCATCCACACCGAGCCACATTCCATCGACGCGGTCGCGACGATATCGGTCAAGTTCAAGCTGCACGCCGGCGATGGAAGTGACAGTGCCAGACGTCCCAAGCAGATGCGCCTCACCGGCCTCGAAAACTGCTTTGAGCATGGCCGGATCACCGCATTGCGAAACCGCCTTTTGCACATCCGCCACCACCGCTTCGTAGCGCTCCGGGTCCAGATCCTTACCGCCCCAACGTTCGGCCAGACTGACAACGCCGAAGGGCATCGATGTCCACGCAGCAATTTCAAAGGCGGCGCCCTGCGCCGGCCGGCGCATCCAGGAAATTTCTGTTGATCCGCCGCCAATATCAAAGATAAGCGCCGCGCGCGCCTGATGGTCGATCAGATCAGCGCAGCCCGCCGCCGCAAGACGCGCCTCTTCTTCCGTCGTAATAATATCAAACTGTAATCCGGTTTCAGTGCGAATTTTATCAAGAAAAGCGGCGCCGTTTTCGGCCGAGCGACATGCTTGCGTGGCGATGCAGCGCATATCAGTAACGCCCCGGCGCGCAATCTTTTCGGCGCAAACCAAGAGCGCTTTTTCCGCCCGCGCCATCGCCGTCTCAGACAGATAGCCTGACGTCGAGAGACCTTCTCCAAGCCGGACAATGCGCGAGAATGCGTCGATAATACGAAAATCTTTGCCGGACGGCGCCGCAATCAGCAATCTGCAATTATTCGTACCAAGATCAAGTGCAGCGTATCTGACGTTTGGCGCTTTTGCACGCCGGCCGCTGTGCTTTTTCGCAGCAGGCTTTTTCTTGGTGTTTTCGCGACCAGGCGCATTGGCTGCGCCTGCGCTTTCCCCATTACTCACGTTTCGCGTCCTCGCTTGCGCCGTTGCCAGCGCTGAATACGGGGCGAAGCTTAGGGATTATGGGCGGTTACGGCAACTCCTCTTGAACGCCGGAACACCGCCTTAAAAAACCGCAAAAAGGCATATCTGCGTGGCCGGCGCGCTACATATCTCAACCGCGTCGGCCTGCGGCATCCCGCCCATAACACTCGTAATGGCGGCAAATGCAATGACAGCAGTGGCAATCAGAAAGATTCCTCTAGCGATGACATCAATAGTTTTCATTGTTCTCTCTCCTCAGGCGCATAAAGAGCGCACCTTCCCCGTTCACTCGTTTTCGAGTGCAAAAAACTTTCCCGTTTTTTAGTAGTCAGGCCCCGCGTTCGAGATCTTTGAAGGCTTTGCGCAACCCGTATTCTTCGGAGACGACAGCCGTTTCCAAATCCGCAATTCGCGTATCAAGTGCGCGAAAACGGTGTTTCAGTTCCGAAAACGTCGCTTTCGGTCTTGTCGAAAATGTTCGCCAGAATTTTTCTTCCTCCGGCGACTGGTACGATGGTGCGCCCGGCGATGGCTTCATCAAAAACGCGGCGATGACGTAGACAATCAGCGGCAACGGAAACGTAAAGAACGTGACAATGACTAATCCGACGCGCAAACCATCCGGACGCCAGCCGTAATAGTTGGCGATGCCGGCGCACACGCCCGCAACCATGGCGCGGTCTTTGTCCTTATAGAGACGGTGTCGGTTAGGGCCTGGGCCCGGCGCCCCGGCGCGATGGACGTAGTCATTGCGGTCGCGCCAATGATGATGGTGATGGTGGTGATGTTCACGCATGAGGCCGCTCCGGATAATCTTTGCGCCAATCCGGCGCTTCTTTGTCCAACAACGTTTCCAGCGTTTCAACGCGGCGCTCTAAACGTTGCGCTGTTTTCCAGAGATCATCGACCAGCCGCTCATCGTCAACCGAGATCGACTTGGTTTTTCTGAGCTCCGTCTGGTAGTGCATAAACACTGCCGGGCAAGCGACGAAAATGATCGCCACAATTGCCACTACAAATCCAAAATCGCCCATTTTTAACCCTTCCCATTATATGGCCGCGCTTGTTATGTGCGTTGCGCGACCCGTCTTTTCAACTCATCGAGCTCCGCGTTGACTGCATCTTCCCCTTCGAGCTCGGCGAATTCATCTTCCAGCGTCCGAGGGCGACCGAGCGCCCAGCTTTCTGATTCTGCCTCAAGCTCATCAATACGGCGCTCATATCGGTCAAATCTCGCCAGCGCATCGTCAATGCGTCCGTCATGAACCTGTTGAGCGATCTTGACGCTGTCCGACGCCGCATTGTGGCGCAGCTCGAGCGAGCGCTGTTTGGCGCGTGCTTCTTTCAGCTTTGCCTGCAGCTTGGAAAGGTCTTCGTTGGTTTTGCTCACCGTTTCGTCGATCGCTTTCAATTCCTGATCAAGCAGATCGATCATTTCCTCGGCTTTGCGTTTGGCCGCAATTGCCCCTTTGGCGAGATCATCACGGCCTTTGGAAATCGCCAGTTCGGCTTTTTCTTCCCATTCTTTTGCGCGCCGCGCGAAGTCATCTTTCTTGCGGCCAACCTCCTTTTTGTCCGCCAGGCCGCGCGCTGCATTCGCCCGCACTTCAACCAGCGTGTCTTCCATTTCCTGGATGATCAGTCGCACGATCTTTTCCGGATCTTCGGCCCGGTCGAGCATCGAATTGATGTTCGAGTTCACAATATCGCTTAGTCTTGAAAAAACGCCCATGGCCATAACTCCTTAAAAGATAATGCCGCCGAGGATGAATCCAATGAAGAACGCGCCCCAGGCAAATCCTGCGCGCCCGCTAACGGCCCGGTTCAGCCGGTGCTCCCAGTAGCGGTCGTCATATCTTGATCGGTTCATGTTGTACTCCTTGGCTCTTGGTTAACCCGTCTGCCTCTTCCATTGCGAATGCCGTGCCAAACTGGGGCGAGAATCATATGGCCTTGTTTTTATTATGTATTTTTGTGCATGGCGTATTTGTCACAACCAATTATAGGCATTTTACACCTATATAAGCGTATTATTAACCTCAATAATATGGTATTTTTAGCCTATGAGTATACCTTCACCGCCTGATCTAATCGGCCAAGCGCCGATTTTTCTGGACGCCCTTGCCCACGCTTCAACCGCGGCGGCGCTCGATCGCCCCTTGCTGAGTGTTGGTGAGCGCGGCTCCGGCAAGGAGCTTT
>JAJFGC010000078.1 GCA_021776345.1 Hyphococcus sp.
ACTCTTTCAATGCTGTCGCATAGTCACCTTTTTTGGCAGCATCCAATCCATTCTGAAGATTGGCTAAAATTACTTCGGTCGAAGCTAGCAAAGCCATAAATAAGATGGGTAGAATAAACAATCGTTTCATTTTGGAAATCTTGCATTTTTTCTTTAAGTAATAGTTCAAAAATATTTTTAGTCTAGGATATTAACAAATACAAATAAATTTCAACTATTTCTCATGCCGAAATACTGAGACTCTTGAAATTCACAATTTTTGGGAAATATCCGGCATGTGTAGCCTGTGCCTTGCTGGCTTTGGATGCATTCACCAAATTTAAAGCAAGCTGTAAATGTGGGTTCCCACATCATACCCCTTATCTTTCGAGGTGATGTGTTTCTCCAAATCAGCAAGATTGCTATTAAGATATCTCAACCTTACCGCCGGAATGCAGCATTACCACTCCAGTATGACCCGAATTATCAGATGATGACCGCATCAATTCAATGTAGCCTAGTTAACAACTACTCAACCGTCACCGATTTGGCCAGATTGCGCGGCTGATCAACATCGGTGCCTTTTGTTGTCGCCGTATAATAAGCAAGCAACTGAACGGCGATCGCATAGACAATCGGCGATAACATTGGATGGGTTTCCGGCACTGTAATTGAGTCCCAAACGCCGTCGCCCGCCGCGTCAATTCCCTTTTGATCGGAAATCAAGAGCGGCTTGCCGCCGCGCGCGATGATCTCATGCATGTTCGAAATCGTTTTTTCGTAATGTTTGTCGCTCGGGGCCACGACAACCACCGGCACAATTTCATCGATCAGGGCGATGGGCCCGTGCTTTAGTTCACCGGCCGCATAGCCTTCTGCATGGATGTAGGAAATCTCTTTTAGCTTCAGCGCCCCCTCCATCGCGATGGGGAAGCTGACGCCGCGGCCAACATACAGCACATCTTCGGCCTTCGCGATCTCCATCGCGATTTTTTCAATCGACGGCTCATGGGTCAGCGCTTCGGCGACCAGTCGTGGTAATTCCAGTAACCCACCGACAAGGTTTTTCTCGTCGGCTTCGGACAGCTCTCCCCGCTGGCGCCCAGCGGCAATGGCGATGCAGGCAAGCGTGGTAAGCTGACAGGTGAACGCCTTGGTCGAGGCGACGCCAATCTCAGGACCTGCGGCGGTCGGGAAGATAACATCCGAATCACGCGCAATGCTCGATTCTGCAACGTTCACGACTGATGCAATTTTCTGTCCGTTCGCTTTGGCGTCACGCAACGCCGCCAGCGTGTCAGCGGTTTCACCGGATTGAGAAATGAAGAGCGCGCCGCCATTTTTCGCATAGGGTACATCGCGGTAGCGAAGCTCCGACGCCATGTCGATTTCAACGGGAAGCCGCGCCCAGCTTTCAAACCAGTATTTGGAAATCAGGCCGGCATAATAAGCCGTACCGCAAGCGGAGATCGTCAACCGCTCAAGCTTGGAGAAATCAAATGCCTTGCTTAAATCGCCAAGCGTCTTCGTCACCGGATCAACATAACGCGACAATGTATGCGCGATGACTTCCGGCTGCTCATGAATTTCCTTCGCCATGAAGTGACGGTGACCGTCTTTGTCAACCATCGCATCAGATGCTGACGATATTACTTCCCGGCGTTTAACTTTCTCATCATGCTCATCAAAGATTTCGACCGCAGTGCGGGTGACCACCGCCCAGTCGCCTTCTTCAAGATAAGTGATGCGATTGGTAAAGGGCGCAAGCGCAAAGGCGTCCGATCCAACAAACATTTCGCCGTCGCCGCGGCCAATCGCTAGGGGACTGCCGCGACGAGCAACGAGGATAAGGTCATCCTCGCCAGCAAAAATCGCGGCAATCGCAAAGGCGCCGCGCAAGCGCTTCAAGGATTTCGAGAATGCTTCTCTCGGGGAAAGATTTTCATGCTCAACGTAATGCGTCACCAGCTGGGCGCAGACTTCGGTGTCTGTTTGCGACGCAAATTTACGACCGAGGCCAACCAGCTCTTCGCGCAGCTCGGCAAAATTTTCAATGATGCCGTTATGGACGAGCGCCAGACGCTCGGTGGCGTGGGGGTGAGCGTTCTCGTCGGTCGCTGCGCCATGCGTCGCCCATCGCGTGTGCCCAATGCCGACAGCGCCGGGAAGCGGCTGGTTTTCCAAAAGCGCGGCAAGCACCGAGAGTTTTCCCGCTGCGCGGCGGCGGTCTAAAACGCCGCCATTGATGCTGGAAACACCAGCGGAGTCATAGCCTCTATATTCCAGACGCTTGAGGCCTTCCAGTATTGCGGGGGTCGCCTCATTGCGCCCAAGAACACCGATAATACCGCACATAATGACCACTCCAACTGTTAGAGGCGCTATATACCCTATTCCTTGAGGCCGACAATGCCCGCCCCGCTTCAAAAGATGCAAAGCTTGCGCCGATCAGAACCGGTAAAAATTGATGGCAGAATTAGGCCATATTCGGGCCAGGGCGCGGCACAGCAAGGACTGTTGGCTATTTGTCCTGCAGCGCTTTGCCGCCCATATCCGCCAATGGCTTCATGATATAAGCGAGCACCGTCCGCTTGCCGTTAAGGACAGCAACTTCCGCCGCCATGCCGGGAAGAATGTTGAGATCGCCGCGTTTGCTTTCCAATGCATCGGTGTTGGTTCGCACAACGATATTATAAAAACTCTCACCGGTTTTTTCGTCTTCAATCGCATCCGGGCTGATAGTCTCAATCACCCCCAACATCGACCCATAAACCGAAGAATCATAAGCGGTGATAGAAACTTTGGTTTCCTGACCAATGCTGAGAAAACCGATATCGGCGGTTTTGATTTTTGCCTTCACCAGTAAGGCATCGTCACTTGGGACAACCTCAATAATGGTCTCGCCCGGCGTCACAACACCGCCAATGGTCGAGACCAGCACGCGATTGACAACGCCGGCGACGGGCGCGCGAACATCGGTGCGCGCAACCTTGTCCTTCAGGGCAGGCAATTCACCTTTCAGATCTTCAAACTCGGCCTTCGCTTTATTCAGCTCGTCGACAGCTGAAGCGGCGAATGTTTTGCGCACCCTGTCCATCTCACCCTCGGCTTCGCTCACTTCAAAGGCCGAACGGTTGACCGCAATTTCAGCGCGTTGTTTCTCGCCGCGGGACGCCGCTTCGCGTTGTTGCGCCCGCAAGCGCTCGACGCGCGGTTCAATGCCTTTGGCGACCAGGCTCTTCATCATCTGCAGCTCCTGGCCAGCAAAAGAAAAGGCTTCTTTTGCAGTTTCCAAAGAGACTTTCGCATCCGCAAGCGCTTCGCGGCGCTGCTCAAACTTGTTTTGCTCCACCCCTAAGGCCGCCTGCATTTCAGCGCGACGGGCTTCATAAAGCGCGCGTTCATTTGCGACTACGCGTGGCGAGGCGGCAATAAGTGTCTCCGGAAAGACGAGCGGCTCCAGCGCCGCCTCCGCTTGCAGTCGCGCAATTCTCGCCGCAAGCTGGTTATACTCCTCGCGGCCTTGCGTGAATTCCACATTCATCTGGGTTGGATCGAGCTTGACCAAAAGTTGACCCGCCTTAACCTTATCCCCGGCGGAGACAAGGATCTCTTTGACGATCCCGCCTTCAAGATACTGAATTTCCTGCAACTGGTTTGACGTCACAACCTTGCCAGTACCGCGCGTCACACGATCCAGCTTTGCAATCGACGCCCAAACCAGGGCCGTCAGAAAAAGTCCGGCAATCGCATAGAGCAAATATTGCGCGGCGCGGGCCGGCTCGATTGGCATCGCCATATCGATATCATTTTCATGAGGAACTACTGCGCGCGTATCTGTCATCAGGCGGCCTTCGTTGCGACAAGTTTTGGCTTTTCAAGGCGGCGGGTTTTCAGTTGCCGCGCAGACGCCATCGCGTTCAGCACTGTATCTCTCGCGCCATCGACAATGACCCGGCCCCGATCAAGTATAATAACCCGATCAACAAGCCGCACCATCGACATGCGATGAGTGACGATTAAGAGCGTGCGCCCTTGCGTCGCTTTGTTGAGGCGCGCGATCAACATCGCTTCTGCATGACTGTCTAGCGCACTAGATGGCTCATCGAGCAATAACATTGATGGCTTTGGCGCAAGCGCTCGCGCCAGCGCAATCGCCTGGCGTTGCCCGCCGGAAAGCCCCTCGCCCCGTTCAGAGAGCTTTTGGTCATAGCCGCCCGAAGAAGCGCCAACAAATTCATGAACGCCAGCGATCTTCGCCGCAACCAAAATGTCTTTGTCGGAAATATTATCAAGACCAAGAGCAATGTTTTCTTTGATGCTGCCGGAGAAAAGACAGACATCCTGTAAGACCGTGCCGATATTGGACCGCAGATCCGCCGGCTGGATTTGGCGAATATCCGTATCATCGACAAGGACCGATCCTTCCGTTGGCTGATAAAGTCCCGTTATCTGTCGAACAATAGTGCTTTTACCTGATCCGTTCTTACCGAGGATGGCGACGCGCTCACCGGGTTCAATTGTGAAAGAGACCTCATCAAGCGCCCTCGCCGTTTGCCCTTCATAAGCAAAGCTGACCTCACGAAACTCGATTTTACCATTAAGCTTTGGTCGCGCGAGATAATCACGGTCGGGATCTATTTCCGATTGCGCCGTCATCAAATTGTTGAGCGCCTTATAAGAAGCGAAGGCGCCATTGACCCGGCTCAAGAGAGAGGCAACCTGCGCCAGCGGCCCCATTGCGCGGCCGGTCAAGATCACGCTCGCAATCAGCGCGCCCATGGTGATTTCGTTCGCGCCAACAAGAAAAACGCCGATGACGACAACGCCAACTTGCGCAAATTGCTGCGCAAAGCCGGCAACGTTCACCGCGAACTGGTTGAGAAAACGACCAATGGTCGAGACTTTTGCCTGCCGCATGACGCCCGTGCGCCAGCGCGAGCGCATAAGATTGCCCGCATCAGCGCTTTTGACGGTTTCAAGCCCTGCAATGGTTTCGATCAATACCGCATGCTTTAGGTGACCTTCCGCCATTGCCTGCTTGGTGCGCTCCATAATCAACGGCTGCACGATAACGCCAGCGGCGATCGCGCCTAAAACACCGATAAGCGGCACCAGCGCAATTGGACCGCCGACCATCGCGATCACGGCGATGAATAGGAAAATAAACGGCAGGTCGACAATCGCAACCAGCGTCGCTGAGCTGAAGAAATCCCGGAGATTTTCAAACTCTTTGATAAGTCCTGCAACGGCGCCGGTGGCGCCGCGCCGCGCATCCAGCCGCATCGCCATCAGATTATCGAACACCGTTGCCCCGACCGTGGAGTCGAGGCGTTGTCCGGCGATATCGATGAAATAACCGCGCAACGACTTCAGCGCAAAATCGAAAAGGTGTGCGATGAGAACGCCGATCGTCAGCGCCACCAGTGATTCAATCGCCTGGTTCGGCAACACGCGATCATAAACCGTCATGATAAAAAATGACGACACCAGGCCCAACAAGTTCACAATCGCCGCAGCCAGAATGGTTTGGCTATAAATCTTGGCGTTGTCGCGAAGCGGACCAAATAACCAGTGCCGCGTCGGCAGAAGGGATTTCAGGAAAGCGTACTGTTTAACCATCGACGCCCTCGCTGATGATGTCGTTATATTCGTCAGCAGGTGAGAAGAAGCGCAAAAGATCGCCGGTATGTTCCATAAGCCCATAGGTCGCCATGTCCCGGTTTGCGAGGCCAGTAAGATAGGCGACGCCGGCTTCGAAGTAGTCATTCTCCGCCTGCAGAACATCGATAAGATCACCGCGCGCAAGCCGATATCGCTCAAGCACGAGCTCTCTTGTTTCATCATGCGCGATAACGGCTGTCTCTAGCGCCTGCAATCGTATCCCAGCGCCGCTGCGCCTTTCAAAGGCGATCGCTGCGTCGCGTGCAATTTCCTGGCGGACCTGTTCTTCACCGAATTTTGCCTGGCGCGCACGCGAGCCTGCTTGCGCAATATCTGCAGCGCGTGCGCCGCCGCCAAAAATATTGTAGTTTAAGTTCACGCCAGCGCGAACATCGAAATCATCGCCGCTGTCAAAAACGTCGAACTTGACGGCATCAACAGAGACACGCACTTCCGGCAACCGGGCGCCTTTCGCGGCCTTGAAGTCGGCTTGCGATGCATCTGCCCGGGCCATCGCAAGGGCGATTTCCGGGCTGCGTTGCAGCGCTGTCGACGACGCTTGCTCACGACTTTTAACAATCACCGCATCAAACGATGGGCGCGCCAACATATCTGGCGCTTCAGCGAAAAATTCTTGATATCTGATTTCCGCAAGACCTTTGCTTTCGCGGATTTCTGCAACACGGGCGCGCGATGCCGCAAGTCGTGCGACAGCACGGGTTACGTCGGCCCTTGCGCTCGCGCCGAGGCGTTCGCGCTCTTTCACATCACCGAGAATTTTTTCATGTCGCTTGATAAAGGCGTCGCCCAGCGCAACAAGCGCCTGATAGGTCAATAGATCGTGGTAGGAAGCAAGCGCCGCAAAGGAGAGATCATTGATGCGAGTACTGATGGCGTTTTTAAATTCTGAATGGCGCGCCCTCGCGCTTTTTATCCGCTGAAATGTCGCACCGCCGTCAAAGACCAGCTGAGAAGCGGAAACACCGGCGGTGAACTGTTCACGGGGACGCAGGGATTCAACAACGTTGTCGGTATCCGCATCAAAGTCACGCGTGATGACATAATCACCATTAAATTGTGCAGACAATTGCGGGTATAAGGCTGAGCGCGCACGCTTCTTATCTGCTCTTGATTCATCAAGCGTCGAAACTTCACGATGATAGGCGGGATGACGGCCAACCGCCCGGCGAATTTTGCCGCGAAAATTATCAGTCGCGACTGAGTTGTTCAAAATAAACGCGGCTGGCCCAAGTGCGCTGGCAAGTTCCGGGTTTGTTGGCGCCAGCACTGGCGGCCGGCTTACCGATGACTGAGAAACATTCTGTGTTTGGGTGACCTGCAATGTCGGCACGATATCGGCCGGATATAATGAGCCTTGCGCATCTGACTGCGCATTTGCACTCAATGCAATTATGCTTCCGGAAAATACGGTGCTCAGTAGTAAACTCGATCGACGCCCGGCCATAAACCACCTGATATTCTTACAACATTGACCTACAGCAACGCACGCAAACAAGCGCGATGCGTTAAGGTTAATGTATCCTTTGATAGGCCCTGATCACTGATAAAGGTTTAATCGCGTGGGATGGCCAATGGGGTCAGTGTAGGAATAGCCATGAAAATTTGTTAAAAGATTCTCGCGCGGCTTTTAATTAGTTTTTAATAAAGCCTTACAGGCCGTCTTGCCAACGCATTTCTGCATATTCAGATCGTTTAGTCCCATCAATCAACGCCCTAGAAAGACGGCAGGTAGCCGGCCGAAATCAGCGCATGAATAGCGGCGTTACCAACATACCCGATGAGGAAACCAACCGCCGCAGCGCCGAAGATGAATAATTCTTCAGAAACCATCAATAGGTCATGGCGCTTTTGCTGCCACCAGAAAAATGGGAGCAACATGATTTCTGTGAGGCTCATCACGACCACAACTGCCAGCGGCCCGGCCTGAAAAAAAGCGATTGGCCCAGCCACAAGCACCCAAACCAACCTTAAAATATTGGCAATCAACGATATACGTATAAAACCTTTGGTAATGATCGCATTTTCAGTAGGAAGCGAACTCATCTTGGCGAGTGGCGCCAAACACAAAATCGCCAGATAGAAACCAGCGCCAATGTAAAGGTCGTTAAAGAGCACGCGGACGATGGTATCTGCGCCGCCGATGACACCGCCGACGCCAAACGCCAGCAAAAGTGTTACCTGTCGGCGGTCAGCATAAAACATACTCAGCGTTTTCGTCGGATCATTTCTATGCGCCTCGGCAAACCGCGGAAAAAACACCCGCATTGTATAGTTACCCAAGAGATTGCTAATCGTGACGGCTATCGCAGACGCAAGCATAAATTTTCCAAGTTCCGCTAGGGGAAAAAATTTGGCGAGGAAAAATTTGTCCGTCTGGGTCAAAACAATACTGATCATGCTGGCCGGAATCACATATCGGCAAAAACTCCACAGATCCAAAATATGCTTGCGGTCAAGCACAAACCGGATCGGCGGCCCCTTTACCAACGTGTAGCTGATAAGGAGGGACAAGATTTGACCAACGAACATCGAAATGATAATTGCCCAGAAATTTCTCAAAAAATAAGCAGCCGCGATCGCAGATAGTGTAACAAAAACAAAGCGGGCAAAATCAATAAGCGTAAGCCGGATGACACGTCGATTGCGTTCGCTTGTCATCAGCCATAGCGATCCGGCGCCATCAATAAGAAAAAGCAGAGAGGCGATCCTGATCGCCGGTGTCACTTCTGGCGTTGAGTAAAAATTCGCGAATGCCCCCGCACCCAAAAACATAATTAGCGCAAGCACAACATTGCGCAGCAATCGTACCGTCCAAACGGTCTGAATAAGTTTGTCATCCGCCGTTGGGTGGCGGGTAACATAAGCGCGCAACCCCATGTCAGACATCATCACCAGCACATAGGCTACTGAAGTTACAATAGCGGCCATACCATATGCTTCGGGCGCCAAAAGACGGGTCAGGATAACGTTGCTGCCAATACGAAGAATACTGGTTGCACCGCTCATCCCGATCAATAAGCTAGAACCATCGCCCAAATACGGTTTGATGCGAGATATGAAACGTCCTGGATCAGCGACGACGGACAAAACGTGCTCCATATGGCAGAGATGACGCAGAGGGCGGTGTTTGCTGAGCATCAGCCGTCGCGACGGTGGGCGCTATGGTTTTTTTCGCTTCGGCCGGCGCCAGCGCGGATGCGCCAATTTTTAGCTGCGCTGCCGACATACCCAAAATAAGATAACCAAAGTGCCAAATATATGAAACCGCGCTGATAGTAGCGATCAAAAGCAAAAAACCAACATGAGAGGCAATCAACAACGCAATCACACGGCGCAACGACTTGATATTCTCTTCTGCATTTTTGTTCCGCGGTAACGTCCCAAACAACTTTAGATTGCCACGCAACGTCAAAAAATGAGCGCCCAGATAAAGCGCCAGCCCGACAAGGCCATAGTGTAGCGCCAGTTGAAGGTAGACATTTACAAGATCAATAATGCCTTCACCCTGAACCAGGTGGGCGAAACGTGCAGTTTCAAGAAAATCAGCAGAACCAAAAAGGGGGCGATCAGCAATCTGCTCCATGCTTGTTCTCAAAAGATCCGCCCGATAGTCAAACGTGCCATATTTATCCGTCAATAGGGCGCTGTCTTGAAAAACCAATACCAACACGCTGCAAACAATGGCAGCGCCAAGAAAATAAACAAACTGCCGGCCCGGCTTAGACAATTTAAGTAGCAATCCATAGGCAACGAGCACCAGCCCAGTGGCCAACCAAGCGCCACGAGCACCGGTCACAAACAAAACAAACGCAAACACGCCCCAAAAGATGAAAATATAGATGCCAGGGTGCTCTTTCTTCGATCGAAATACCAACGATGCCGCCATTCCAACACCGGCAACCAAACCTAACAATGCCGGTACGAGGGTCGCGCCGACGCGCAAGAATCCATTTCGATAGTCATTGAACATTTTTGACGTAGCAACATCAGCGACGTGAACATAGTAATTCCATTGCTTCAGCGTTGAAAAAACGCCGATCGCCGCCAAAATAACAATCCCGACAAATAAAGCTTTAACAGCGTTCTCAACCTCTTTTTGTGTTGTGAGTGAACGACTGATGGCAATATACGGCACGAATACCAACAACATCTGGTCAATGGTTACTCTGATCATGCTTGTAAAAGAAACATCACGAATAGAAATCACGCCTGTCAAAATAACAAAAGCGAGCAAGAGCCCGTCGACAGTGTTAAATTTTGTCTGGGAGAGAAAAGTTTTTTGAATAAAAACTGGACCGAGCAAAACAATCGTCGCGACCTTTGCGTAATTAATTTCGATCAGATAATTCAACCCCGGGAAAGGCAGATTGAGACCTAACGATGCAGGAATAGCAGCAAAGACACCAATATATAGATATACGCGATCAACAGATTTGAACGGCGCACAAATCGCTAAAATGGCTGCAATCATGGCAATCATCAACCACTTGTTTGGAATGAGAAACGCGACAGCTGCGATCAGTATCCAAACTATGGCAATACGCATCGCGCCATAATTGTCACCGCGCGGCGCCGCAACGAAAGACACTACCGCCGCGATGGCCGTCATCAAGACACTTATCAACCCGCTGACCATGGCTCAGTCTGTTCCATCAAGGCGCGCACCCGCTTGTGCTGCGTTGGATTGTTCATAATCGCCATGGATAGCATGTTTATAAAAATCCAGCGATTTTGCGGCGACATGGTCAGGCGCGAGCATTTTTAGCGCGCTACGCCTGCCAGCGGCGCCGATTTCAGCGGCCTTTTCAGGATTTTCTAGCATTTGGACAATTTTATTTTCGAGGGCCTCCACATCGCCGATTGGCGCCAGCAACAAGTCCGAGCCTGCCTCGAAATATTCAGTGAGCCCATCTGTGGCGGTCGCAACCACAGGGCACCCCAGCGCGAACGCCTCAGTAACCGCATAAGGAAAACATTCAAACCGCGAAGCCGAAATACACATAAACGCGCGCTTCCTGAGATCGTTAGCGTCGTTACGGCTCACTGGCCCTCGAAAACTAATCCGAGCCCGGAGGTCATCGTCGAGATGCGCCGCTGCATAATCGTTGAAAGTCAGTTTCGTTCCATCTGGTTGGGCTATCCCGATGTCCTTCCCGACCATCACCAGTTGAAGGTCAGAATATCGCACGGCTAACCGCCGGAACGTCTTCAACATAATGTCAGCGCCTTTGATGGCGTCAAACCGGCCGACAAAGACCAAGACGTTTCGATCACAGCCCTCAAGGCTCCACTGACTGCCTTCAATTTCAGTGTCGACGGGATTTGGGATCGCCTGTCCGCGAAAGTCATGGAACCCGTAATAGTCGCTTACCTTGTTAAGGACCGATCCCGACGGACAGGAAACTGCGCGGCTTTGTTTGATCGCCAGCCCTTCAGCAGCGATGCGCTGTCGGTTTTCGGCTTCCATATTCCCCTGATGCACGAGGAAGTGCGGCCCATGAAGTCTCACGACCGTCGGTATGGGCAACAATTTGTGTTGAACGTGAGAGGCAACGCCGTAAGATTCCTCCATCTCAAATATATCAATTGGACTGGTAAGTGACGCCCGCTCGAGTGCCTGCGCTATGCTTCGCGCTCTTTGTTTGGCCCAGACATAGAGATCACCGCGAAGACGCCGCTCAATCGAATGGGAAGCCGTTTGCAGGAAAGACCGATCCTCCGTTCCAATCTGGAAGACATTCGCTGCAGGCTTTTCGCCGATCAATCGCGGCGTCAGCACAACACATTCATGCCCGGCTTTTTCCAGGGCGCGGGTCATCATATCCACATAAGTGGCGATTCCGTTCTGCGCTTGCGCCGCAGGCCAAGCCGGGGAGAGGTAAGCAATTTTCATAGGGCGCCAAAATACTTATATCGCCAACATGCGAGGTTCGCGCCATGTTGAAGATTATTGGGTAAGGATTTGTTAATGGTACCGCCTGGTGGTCTCGAACCACCGACCTCTAGATCCACAATCTAGCGCTCTAACCTACTGAGCTAAGGCGGCACTTGGGAATTATGCAGCGAAAACAGGTAAATGACCTAAAAACGCTGATTGTTTATTTCTACTGTCCTCTACCCAAATCCTCGAGGCGGCGAGCCTTCATGCCTACACAATCAAAGCCTTTGCCCGGGGCCGGGACCAGATAGCGGACCTCCGCGGGGATGTAAATCTCACATTGGACCGGATCGGAAACCGCCATGGCCGCGGAGCGCGAGCCCAGGCCCCGCCTTAACCGTACAAATCTGACGGCGCCTTTGCCTCGGCGAAACGCTTTAGCTGGCGCCGTAATGATCGGCCACGTCGCCAGATCGAAACGGCGAGCCCGCCGATGACCAGCACCGACACAAGATAGGCGGGCCAGACATAGCCGCCATAGCCGCCCATTTGAAAAAACTCCGCCATTGTCGCCAGTTCCATTTCAACCCAACCTAAAATAGCAACAGCAGGCGCAAAAAGCGACGGCGCATAAGCGTCGGCGAACCGCCATAGTGCTGCGACATTTCGCCTGCAAAGACGCCTCGTTTGCAGTGAGGGCGCTTGGTACTTTCCACCCCCGCAACAGAAGTGGTGACAAAAGGATGGCGGCTGAACTCGGCCAATTCGCCCTTATTCTGGCGTTCCTGACGGCGTTATTTCAAAGCATTGCGCCGCT
>JAJFGC010000079.1 GCA_021776345.1 Hyphococcus sp.
CGAATGGGAGCGCCTCGATACGACCTATTTTGACACGCCCGGCAGGGCCTTGAGTCGCCGAGGGTTGAGTTTGAGGCTGCGAGAGCAGGCCTTTTCCACTGTTCAGTCAGTAAAAACAGGAAAGAACCCAATTTTACGCAAGGAATATGAGCAGGTTTTGACGGCGAAAGACGGGTTTCCCGTCAAAACGGGGAAGAAAGCAATCGATCGGCTCATTACGCAAAAGGGCAAGAAACTGCGCCCCTCCGCCCGCACAATCGTCGATCGCTGGTCAGCCCTTGCACATTTCGGCGGCTCTGAAATTGAGATCGCGGTTGATCTCGGCAGGGCGCAATGCTGGGACGAGGCGGCGACCAGGTCCGAGGGGTTGATTGCTGAAATCGAGCTTGAGCTGAAAACTGGTGACGGCAAAGATATCTTTGATCTCGCGCGTTTGATTGCGGTGAATGCGCCTGTCTGGCCAAGCGCCGAGACGAAATTGGCGAGCGCCTATGCATTGACGCTTGAGGCTGCTGCAGTGAGTTTGCCAAAGACGCTCCAGACAGATTCTGACGCAGAGGCGGCCTTGCGGCGTTACCTGCAGGAAATGGCGCTGCGTATTGGCTTGTTACGCCCACACATCGCTGACATGCGGGCGCCCCGTGCGGTGCATCAGATGCGCATCGCGCTGCGCAGGCTGCGATCGCTCGAACGGGCCTTCCGGCCTTATCGTGCAGGAGAGGGGCTTCGCCGGCTCGCCGGTCAGGCCCGCGCTTTTGGAAAACATCTGGCGCCCGCGCGTGATTGGGATGTTTTTATAGATGAAACCACGCCTGCGGTTTTCGAGGGCGGTTATGAGCCTGAGGGGGCGACGAGCCTTCGCGCGCAAAGTGAACGACTGCGCGCTGAGGCGTGGGTGCGGGCTGGCGAATTGATGGTTGATCCGATCTTTGCGTTGTTCCTGATTGGCCTTTTAGAGCTTGGTTCGTCAGACGGTGCGCCGCTGTTAAAGGCGGAAATCGCAGACCAACTGATTTCGGCTATCGCGCCGGACGTCCTCAATCCGACTTGGCGCAAGCTACGCAAAAGCGCAAAAACAACTGATCGATATAACGCCAGCGCGCTTCACGATGTACGTCTCTCGGTCAAGCGGCTACGCTATCAATCGCAGGCCTTTGGCGCCATCAATGCCGGGAAGAAGCAAAAGATATTCATGGCCGCGCTGTCGCAGCTTCAAAAAGGTCTTGGTCGTATCAACGACGCTGCTATCGCCAGCACCCTTGCGGACCAGGCTGGGCTGCATGATGGAGAGCCCGGAATGCGTGCTGCTGGCTTTGTCAGCGGTTATAAAGCTGCAGAGGCCAAGGCCAGCATCCGGCAAATCTGGAAAGACTGGAAACATCTTCGTAAATTGAAACCCATTTGGCGCGAATAAAATATGCTTCACACACGAATTATTCCCTGTCTTGATGTCAAAGACGGCCGTGTCGTAAAGGGCGTTAATTTTGTCGATTTACGCGACGCTGGTGATCCGGTTGCGGCGGCGCAAGCTTATGATGCAGCCGGCGCCGACGAGCTTTGTTTTCTTGATATTTCCGCGAGCCACGAGGGCAGGGGCGTTCTCTTCGATAAGGTAAGCGAGGTCGCTGAGCGGTGCTTTATGCCTTTAACAGTTGGCGGCGGGGTTTCTTCCGTAGTCGATTTTAGGACCCTCTTGCTTGCCGGCGCAGATAAGGTTGCGATCAATACGGCCGCAGTGAAAAATCCGGAGCTGGTCGGCGCTGCCGCGGCGCAATTCGGCGCGCAATGTGTCGTGGTGGCGATTGACGCCAAGGCAGTCGGCGATGGGCGGTGGGAGATATTCACTCATGGCGGTCGCGAGGCGACAGGGGTCGATGCGGTTGCTTTCGCCAGAGCTGTTGTCAACCGCGGCGCCGGCGAGATTCTCCTGACATCAATGGATCGGGACGGGACAAAAGCAGGCTTTGATATTGCCTTGACGAAAGCCGTCACTGATGCGGTCAATGTCCCGGTAATCGCTTCCGGCGGCGCCGGCAACGCGGCTCATATGGTTGAAGCTGTGGTCGGCGGGCATGCCTCCGCCGTTCTTGCGGCATCGATCTTTCATTTCGGCGAGGTCTCGATTGGCGAGGTGCGCGCCGCGCTTGATCAGGCCGGAGCGCCGGTGCGGCGCTTGAAAGCAGCGCGCTGAACCGCTACGCCCAAGGCATACTTTCACTGGGAAGGTCTGTTCATGGAAAAGCCGCAAGATAGTCTCGGCGATGTTTTGACGCGCCTTTATGAAACGATTGATGCCCGCAAAGGCGCCGCGCCAGAAAGCTCCTATACCGCTTCACTTTTCTCCGGCGGCCGGCAAAAATGCGCCAAGAAATTTGGTGAAGAAGCCATAGAGACGGTGATTGCAGCAATGGTGGGCAATAAAGCAGAGCTCGCCCATGAAGCTGCAGACGTGCTTTATCATCTTGGGGTTCTGCTCGCGGCGGTCGGCGTTCGTCCTGACGATGTTGCAAAGGCGCTCATCGCCCGCGAAGGGACGTCCGGCCTTGAAGAGAAGGCGTCTCGCTAGGAGAGCGGCTCTGCCTATGGGCCTTCGCGCCTTTCCATGTGGTTGGCGGCAATGTGGTCCAGCTTTACAGGGCGTACTGATCATCATTGCCGGTTTCACAATTTGTGCTTAAAGGCGCTGATTGATTTCGCTATAGTAAGGCCACCCGAAACCGCAATCACTTGTGCCCGCCCATTTTTATCGAGCTTGAAATTATAAGTGTCGCCGAGGGAGACATGGACATGAAACAGAGCTGGCGATAGAGGAATGAGCGAAGTGATATCGTTTCTTTCCGCGCGTGTAATTAATACGCCATCCCGAGCTTAATATCCATAAAGAGGCCATCGTCGAAACGATACTCTCCAGTAAAATTAGAAAGCTCGTTGATTGTTAGAGGGTATGCCGCGATAAAATCTGCTGAGAGAGTGCGGTCAACAAACCGTGTAAAGCGGTTTTCCTGTAATTTCGAGGGATAGGTTTTGTTGAAAAACATATCCTTGATGCGTTGACGCTCTTGGTCGCTTGTCATTTCTTCCGCCGTCATACCCCGGCGGTGTAATTCACCAACCCGGACAGCCCACACCGAACAATATTTTTTATAGCGCGATAGACCACATTCATGATCGATCATGCCGTGCCCTGGCACGATAACAGTGTCTTCATCGGAGAACTCAAGCGCAAAATTAAGGGCGCTAAACTGTCCTGCCATGCCCGCCATAGAGAACGTAAAAATTGTCATGGATTTTCTCAGTGACAATCGCGGCTCTGCGTCTTGGGCAAACGCAATTGCTGTCACTGAAGTAGCGGCAATCAGCATGATAAAACAACGATTAAGCAAGGTGCACGCCTGATGGCGTCTAAGGTTCGTGTTTTATAGAGGCGCTCTCGGCCCGCCAATAAAAAGCCCCGCCTAAGCGGGGCTTTCGTTTTGTTAAAAACGCCGCTTCACCGCGAGATGCGGCTAACCGGTCTATTACGTAGTGGCCTCTACCAACCACATTGGCGGTCGGCGTTTTGCTCTTTCAGCCAGACCATTAAGGGATCAAAATATTCAACCACGGCGGAGCCATCCATTTCGGCTGTGCCCGTGAACGCTTCCAGCGCTTCCGGCCACGGCTTAGAGGCGCCCATTTCCAACATGGCGTTAAATTTTTCGCCAACCCCGTCTGCATCGTATACAGAGCAACGGTGCAGTGGGCCTTCCCAGCCAGCCATATTGCAGGCGGCTTTGTGGAACTGGAACTGCAGAATGTTGGCGATGAAATAGCGCGTGTAAGAAACGTTGCCGGGGATATGGTATTTCCCGCCCGGATCAAAATGATCAGAGGAACGCTCAACCGGCGGGCGAATACCCTGATACTGTGTGCGCAACGCCCACCAACCATCATTATAGGTCTCGGGCGTTAGCTCGCCGGAGAATACCTGCCAGCGCCATTTGTCCATCAACAGACCAAATGGCTGAAATGCGATTTTTTCCAGCGCCGTATTCATCAGCAGACCAAGGTCAGCAGATGCATCCGGTACTTCGTCGAGAAGGCCGATGGTTTTGAGATATTCCGGCGTGATCGAGAGGGCGACCATATCGCCGATCGCTTCGTGAAACCCGCCATTGGCGCCGGTCTGAAACAGGACCGACTGGTCTTGATAGGCGCGCTGATAATAGTTGTGACCAAGTTCGTGATGCACTGTCTGGAAGTCGTCGGCATTGACCTTTGTGCACATCTTGATGCGAATATCGTCCTTCCAGTCAAGGTCCCAGGCGGATGCGTGACACACAACTTCGCGGCCTTCGGGCTTGGTAATCTGCGAGCGTTCCCAGAAGGTTTCCGGCAATGGCTCAAAACCAAGAGACGAGAAAAACGCCTCCCCCGTTTCGACGATCTTCTTGGCGTCATAGTCATTTTCAACGAGAAGCGTTGTTAGATCGTAGGCTGGCGCGGCGCTGCCAGGGGAGGCAAGATCGGAAATATTCCCCCAGCTTTGCGCCCACATATTACCAAGCAGATCGGCGCGAATTGGCTGATCAAGCGGGACAATGTCATCGCCATATTTCTCGTTGAGTTTGGCGCGAACATGACAATGGAGTTCGTCATAGAGCGGCTTTACTTGACCCCAAAGTCGGTCCGTTTCAACTGCGAACTCTTCCGGGGGAAGATCATAGCGCGCGCGCCACATCGTGCCGACATCATCATAACCAAGCTCGCGTGCGCCTTCATTGGCGATTTCGACCATGCGCGCATAGTCGGTTTTCATGGTGCCGCCAGTTTCATTTTCAGCGACCGGCACTTCACGCCATTTGGTCCAGATTTCCTGAAGCTTAGCGGGATCGCGAACCGTACCCATCATTTCTTCAAGGTCATTGCGGGGAACTTCCGCACCATCGAGGTCGATCTTGCCGACAGCATAGGTTGAGCCCATGCGGGTGTTTATTTCCGCAAGCTTGGCCGCCGCGCCGGGCCGTTCCGGCGCCGGCAAGTTGAGCCCGAGCTTGATCGCTTCCATCTTGCGGCGCATTTCCGGCGGCAAGTCGAGATCATTGAACCGCTTTGCCTCGTTGGCAAACTTAACGCCCATTTCGGTCGATTCCGTATCAGCTTTCGTCACCAGCCAGTTGGTGTCAAAATTGATATAGGTTGCTTGAACCCAGGCTATACGTGCGAAATATTCGCCGTAGTCGCGGCTCCATGTTTCGACCCGGTCGATAAATGCTTCGGCCTCTTCGAGGCTTGCATTTTCACTAGTCACTGTCTCTATCTGCGGTTGAGCCGCGACCTCACTAGAGGCTGCCGTGTCATCCGGTGGCGTAGTCGTTTGCTGCTCGCTGCAAGCTGCCGTGAGCGCCAGCGCAGATACCGCGGCGAGGGCGCCCATCGGGCGCTTTAAATTCCAGTTATGCATGAGTTCTCCCTAAAAGACTAAGTTGCCAGTTGGCTTGAGGCCAACCATAGCGGAGCGGGAGGGGAACCGCAAAGTCCTTGATCTATAAGGCGTTAGACCTTTTCTGCGATTTTGATCGCAGCCCGGCAACCGGCCCGAATAACGCTCGATAGAAGGCGGTATCCGGGGGCGTCAGCAGCGCCGGCGTTTTCAGCGGTGTGTTTGTGGCCGAGTTCATCTTCGCGGAATTGGTGGATGGTTTCGGCGAGCCCCGGCTCAGTCTCGCTGAGGGTTTCGGCTTGCTCGCCATAATGCTTTTCGATGACGTCTTCGACGGCGGCTGTGCAAGCCATCGCGGCTTTCTCGCCCATCAGGGCTGTTGCGGCCCCAAGGCTGAAGCCGGCGACGTTCCAGATCGGCGCTAACAGGGTCGGGCGAATCTGGCGCTCCGCCAGAAGGCGGTCAAAGGTCTTGAGATGTTCTTCTTCGCCAGCTTCCATTTCTTCAATCGTCGCAGCGATATCCGATTTGTGCGGCAGTCGGTCAAAAACAGCGCGCTGGCCGCGGTAAATAGCGACAGCGCCATATTCGCCCGCATGATCGACGCGCAGCATTTCCTCAAGGCGAGCATTTTGAGGGCCAGGCTTCTTCGGCGCGGGCGCGGTCATGAGGTTGCCCTTCCGGTAGAGGCTTGAATGCGTCTGGCGCGCCGGGTTTCTGTAAGAGCGGCGCCCATGGTGATGGCAAAAAGCCCCGCGGAGGCGAGAAGATTATAGCCAGCCATAGAGACACCCAAAAACCGCCATTGCACATCCTCGCAGGATGGCGCATCGGAGGCTTGGTTGAGCGAAGCGGCAAGGTCATTTATATTAGTGACATCGCCGCCGCCCGCTGCGCAGATTGCCGGCCCTGGCCAGAAACCATACTCAACGCCCGTGTGATAAAATGCGAGACCAGCGCTGACCGCATAGACCAGCGCCAGGGCGCCAACGGCCGCGGCGGCGCCAAGCTTCGAACCCAGTAGTTTTGCAAAGATAAGCCCAGCAGCAGCAACGCCAAGGGCCGCCCAATGAGCCTCGCGCTGGTCGAGGCACAGTATGCACGGGACAAGCCCGCCGACAGTTTCAAATAGATGCGCCCCAACGAGCATTGCAGAGCTCGCTGCAAAGGCGCCAGCAAGCGCGCGCTCGGTAAAAGAATAGCTGGTTAGGAATGACGCCATAGCTCCATAATAAGAACCAAGAGCGTGTACTGCCGCCGCGCACATCGTCACATGCCGGGCAGTCATGAGGGGCGGATCGTCACACAGGGCGGCCTTAAATCCGTGTCGCGAGCCAGTCTTTGATCCATGAGGCGGCTTCAAAGCCTAAAATAGCAAGCAGTGCGACCCAGGCGAAGCCGATCAGGAGCCCCAGGACGACGAGAAATCCGTCGCGCTCTATAAGGCCAAGAGAGGTGATAGCCACGCCAATGCCAGGAATGGTGTTGGTTGATGGCAGCGGCACCAGGATCGATGCGGTGGGGACAAGCAACAATAGGCCGACCAGACGCGCACCGCCATGACTTGTGATTGCGGAAAAGCGTGGCCGTGCGAGCCGTTCAATCCAGCCTACATATTTCTCGCTGCGGTCGAGGACTTTGCCAAAAGAAGTAATTTCGAACGACCGTTCATGCAGTCGCGCCGGCAACCATGGGTGATGGCGTCCCGCCGCCATCTGTCCGGCAAGCGCGAGCATCGGCAGCGCGACGAGTTGCGGCAGTAAATATACAAAAGGCAGACAGCAGGGCAGCGCGAGCAATAGCAACAAGAAGCCGAAAGCGCGCTCGTCCAGCTGATCCAGAATATCGCCGAACGTCGCTCGAGGCGCTTCGTCAGCCTGTTGCGTGGCAACATTGGCGGCGCGCGCCTTAAGATCACCCAGAATATCGCGCAAAACTTGCGTCGCGCCGCGAAGGGGGAGGTGTGAGGCAGGTGGTTCAGACATCATCACGGTTCCAGGCATATTGTCGCCAAATATCAGCTAGGCCGTTCCGGCCCTATCTTCAAACCGGGGTTCAATATTTCTGTCGACTGCCTGCTTGACCGACGAGGCGCGCCGCTTATGATCCGGCGCTTCGTCGACTGCGATAATGACGCCCCTCTGGCGGAACTGGTAGACGCGCTGGATTCAAAATCCAGTTCCTTTGCGGGAGTGCCGGTTCGATTCCGGCGGGGGGCACCAAGCGCTAACAGGTAAACGTCTGACCTGACTTAGTATTTTACTGAGAACCCTCAATCGACCTCAAATTTCCGCCCATTTTGGTTATCCAAATGGGTATAGCACTGGGGTACCTTATGGTTCTTATGTCGTCGCTCAATCAGTATCTCGTTCTTCGGAATGGACGCTGGCATTACTTTCGGAAAGTGCCGGTCGCCTATAAAGAGTTTGATACTCGATCCCATTCCAAATGCTCCCTCAAAACGACCTCGCTTGAAGTTGCGCGGATCAGACGCGATGCGATGGTCGAAGCCGACGACCTCTATTGGGCGTCCCTCGTTCAGAGCGAAATGACGGCTGAACTGATGGCGGTGAACCCTGCCCATTCCCGGTACCGGTCGGCCAAGAAACGGGCGCTGGCGAGAGGGTTCGTCTACACGCCGGTCGCCGACCTGGTGGACGTCGCCGGACTTGAAGAAATTCTGGCTCGGATTGTCCAAATCCAGACCACGCCGCGAACCGAAAAAGCGGAGGCCGAAGCGCTGCTCGGCACTGTAGAACCGACCGCACCGCCGATCTCGCAAGCGTTTGAAATCTACTGCAATCAGATCGCGAAAACCGAATTGCGCGGCAAGTCCGATGAGCAAAAAGCCAATTGGAAAAAGGTAAAAAAACGCGCCGTCACGAACTTTATCGCCGTCTGCGGCGACCTTGAAATGGACAATATTGATCGAAAAACGGCGCAAAAATTTCGGTCATGGTGGGCCGAAAAGCTTGACCCGCCCACCGGCAAAAATGCCCGAAACCCGAACAGCGCGAACAAAGATATCGGAAATTTACGCACGCTGTTTCGGACATTTTGGGATTATGAAGGGGAGGCCGACCGGCCAAATCCCTTCGACGATCTACGGTTCGGCAACGTCAAATACAGAAAGATCAAACCGTTCGACAATGAGTTTGTGAGGACCAGAATACTTCAACCGAACGTATTTGATGGGCTAAATGATGAAGCTGCGCTGATCGTATTCGCTCTTGTCGAAACGGGTTGCCGACCAAGCGAAATTGCAAACCTGTCGGAAGACCACATCATCCTTGACCATGACGTTCCTCACATAAAAATTCGGGGCACCGATAAAAGAGAGTTAAAATCAAAATCTTCTGTGCGGGATATTCCGCTCGTCGGCGTATCGCTTGAAGCGATGAAACGCGCGCCTGCTGGCTTTC
>JAJFGC010000080.1 GCA_021776345.1 Hyphococcus sp.
ATGTTTCCCACGCGAAAAACAGAACAAAGCGGCGGTTTCTGCCGAATTTGTGCAACGTTACCTTGCATTCGGATAAGCTGGATCAAGGCTTTAAGTTTCGAATTGCGGCTAAAACGCTCCGGTCAATCGATCATGTCGGCGGTTTTGATAGCTTTCTGGCCAAAGCCAATGATGACCAACTTTCGGCAAATGCCTTGAAAGTGAAGCGCAAACTGGCCAAAGCTTCCCAATAGGGGATTTCCTCCCCTGCCGCCTTTTGGAACGGGAATATGGAAGGGTCAGCCGCCGTTGAAAAACGGCATGAGCGTGAAACCGCCTTACAACGCCTCATTCGTCAAAGCGGCGAGTTCTTTACCGCCTTCGGTCGTCTGGCGTTGCTTGCTGCGGCCCTGACGCCGATCCTGCTGGCGTCGTTCTTAACCATCGATTTGCCGATGCGTACTTTTGACGGGCTGTTTGGCGCGGAAACGGCGCTGCGCCCGTCCAACTGGCTCTCTTATGGCGTTTTTATCATGATGCTTGCGCCGCTTGTGGCAATTCTTTTCGCACGAAAATATGGCGGTGATGAAGCCTCAAGAGCTATCACGGCCGCCTGGGGCGTTGCGGCAATCGCGGTATTTGCAGAACTGTCTTACCTGGCGCCGGCGCTGGAGGAAGGCGACATGCCGCCTGTGCGCTTCACCGTCGTCTTTGTGGCGGCGGCGATGGCGGCGCAGTATATGGCGGCGAATGTCTATGATATCGCCAGAGGCGGCGATAAATGGTGGCGTGCGCCCCTCTATGGCGCACTGGCCGGCAATCTGACGTTTTCATTGATCTACTTCCCCGGCGTTTTCTGGGGCGCGGTGGCGCCTTGGCTGAATTGGGCCGTGGTCGGACTTGCTGTACAGATGCTGGTGACGGGCGGCTTCTTACCCGTTTATGCGTGGCTGCGACGGCCATTGCGCCCCGCAGGCGGTTTTGGCGGTCGGTAAGAGTTTTGCGCCCTTTAACTTATAGCGTCATTGGACAAAAAAGCGGCGCCCATTTCCGGACACCGCAATTGGCAAATCAATCAAATTGACGAGATCGGACCGTTACGCTTTTTTCTGTTTCCCTCCGGCAAAGCCGAGACCGGCAATGCCGGCGGTGAAAAGCCAGAACGCCGCTGGCAGCGGAATTTCCTGAATTTCTGCAATCAAAAATTCGGAAGTATTACGACCGTTGCCGCTGAATTCGGCCTTGAAGTCCAGGCGAAGCAGAAACGGATCATCGGTGATCGCGCCGAGAAACAGCGACAGTAATTGCTGGGTGTCCGCATCACCGGTTACCATGCCGCCAATTTCGGTGATTTCACCGCCTGACAGGCTCTCAGAGTTGTCTGCGTTACGAACGTCAACCGCCTCAAAGAATCCTACTGGATCGTTCGCATTTTCAAGGTCGAGATCCTCGAAAAGGATATTGAGGATGTATTGGGCGCCGATGTTGATCGGCTCGAACAGAACATACATCGACAAGGTGCCGCCGCCATTGCCGACATCGGACTGCAGACCAAAATTACCGCTATCGTCGACGCCATAAACACCGGAAGTATCTTCCAGTGGAATGAAGTAGCGGATCGCTACGCCGCCTAGCGCGGCTCGGAATTCGGTTTCGCCAACAGTAGAATTGTCGCTTGGGTCAACCGTAACACCAATTAAGCCAGCATTAGCGTTTGTCGCCGTCAACAAGAAGGCGGTGCTCAATGCAGCAGATAGGATCCTGATAAAGACACGCATTTGTATTCCCCCAAATATGTCGTACATCACAGTAAATAACTCTGTTTAGAGTAGATTCACCACATTATTAGCAAGAGTCCTGCCAATATAAACCGTCAACGAAAAGCGCAAGAAATGTGTGCTATTTTGATACTTTTTGGCGCGGTTGTGTGTTAAGTGTGCCGTCTACGGACAATGTAGATTTACGCCATATTTTTACGCAATAACCGTGCCGCTTCAACGGCAAAATAAGTTATTATTCCATTGGCCCCAGCGCGCTTAAACGCAATCAGAGATTCTAGCATCGCCCGTTCGCCGTCGAGCCAACCATTGCCTGCCGCGGCCTTGATCATCGCATATTCGCCCGACACCTGAAATGCGAATGTCGGCGCCCCGAATTCGTCTTTCACGCGCCTTACAATATCAAGATAGGCAAGGCCGGGTTTCACCATCACGCTATCGGCGCCTTCTGCCAAATCGAGCGCGACTTCACGCAACGCTTCGTCCGAATTTGCCGGGTCCATCTGATAGGTGCGCTTGTCTCCTTGCAAGATTCCGGCGGAGCCAATTGCTTCTCTATACGGACCATAAAACGCCGAAGCGTATTTGGCCGCATACGCCATGATCTGGACATGCTGAAAACCCGCCTTGTCGAGCCCGGTGCGAATGGCGCCGACCCGACCGTCCATCATGTCCGACGGCGCAACAATATCGTATCCGGCCGCCGCCATGATGTTGGCTTGCTCGACAAGAATCTTAACGGTTTCATCATTAACGATGTCGCCATCTCGCAAAAGACCATCATGGCCATGATCCGTATACGGGTCGAGCGCCACATCGGCCATCAACCCGATGTCGGGAACGGCATGTTTAATTGCGCGTGCGGCCCTGCACATAAGGTTATCAGAATTTAACGCTTCCTCGCCGTCCGGGGTCCGGGCGTTGCTGTCGGTAAACGGAAACAAGGCGAGCGCAGGAATGCCAAGGCCTTGTGCTTCCTTTGCGAGCTCGATCGCCTGGTCGACCGAAAGGCGGTGCATGCCGGGCATAGCGTCTATCGGTTCGCGGACTTTGTTTCCTTCTATTAAGATAACCGCCTGAATGAGGTCGCTCGGCGATAGGGCGTTTTCCTGAAACAACCGCCGCGACCACGCGGTTGCGCGCGGGCGGCGCATTCGCAGCGCCGGGAATCGGGCGTGTGGGTTTTTTGTCATGATCGATGGCGCCTTTTCACTATCGTCAAAGCCTATCGCGCAGCTTTGTCGTCCATTATTGTAGAAACCTATGTGTTTCAGCGTCAAATCTTAACAGAGCGAGCATGGCGGCGCGATTGTCAGTCACTTGTAAACAAGCATATAACAGCTATCCCATCTATTTTTGTGAGTGACCGCCTTTAGAATTAATCTAATCACGATGATCGCAATTACTGTACTTCTTAGAATTTGATTTCAAATTGAATTGTCGGGCTTAACGACGCCTTTAGACCTCTCGGATATGGTTGCCTTCAGATTAGTTGAGTGAGTGATAATCATGGCGGTTAATGGGGTAATGCAATCTGAAGTTATTGGACAAGGGGAAAACTTCTCCGGTGCTGATCCACAAGCGTTGGAAACAAGCTATCTCCAGCTCCTGCATCTAGTTGAGCGGCTTCATCGCCAGCTCCTGGATGTCATTAAGGATGAGTTAGAGCGGCTCGGGCAAACGGATATTAATTCCGTCCAGGCGCTGTTGCTGTACAATATCGGCGATGCGGAACTAACGCCTGGCGAATTGCGCTCGCGCGGCCATTATCTCGGCTCGAATGTCTCCTATAACCTCAAACAGCTGGTCGAGAAGGGCTACATCAAAGATGAGCGTTCTTCGACTGACCGTCGCTCCAAGCGCGTCTCGTTAACGCAAACCGGTCTTGATGTGCGTGATAGTCTGGCGGCCTTGTTTGAGCGGCAGCTGGCGTCCGTAGAGCAGGTCGGCGGCGTCAACCATGAGCACATGGAAGAAACCAACAAAGCGCTGCAGCGGCTTGAGCGCTTCTGGGCTGATCAGGTTCGGTTTCGCTTGTAAGCAGAGTTATTAAGAACCATTCTTAATTAGATCAAAGCGCGCTCCTCAATGGAGCGCGTTTTTGCATGAGATCGTCGCCTGCGGCCATCAGTCCAACGCATCTCGTCCGCCAAAAGCTAGCCAACCGCGCTCGGCATTGCTTATCTAGGGATAAAGAGCAATGCGATCACTGCGCGGAAATTTTGTTAATGGTCGATTACAACAAAGCATTTGAAACAGCCGTAGGATCGGTGCGTACAGAAGGGCGCTATCGCGTCTTCGCCGATATTGAACGCGTCCGCGGCAGGTTTCCGGCGGCGCTATATCATCCAGATGGCGGTGAAGAAGCGCGCGAGATTACGGTCTGGTGTTCAAATGATTATCTCGGCATGGGTCAGCATCCGCTGGTTATTCAGGCGATGCAGGACGCGGCCGGTAAAGTTGGCGCCGGCGCCGGCGGCACCCGCAATATTGCAGGCACGACCCATTTCCATGTGAAGCTAGAGCGCTCGCTTGCAAATCTGCACGCCAAAGAGGCGGCGCTCTTATTTACCTCAGGCTATGTCGCAAATGAGGCGACGCTGGCGACGATTGCGCGTATTTTACCTGACTGCATCATCATATCCGATGAATTAAATCACGCGTCGATGATTGAGGGAATTCGCGGCGGGCGATCGATCAAACGTATCTGGCGCCATAATGATCTTGAGCATCTCGAAGAGATATTAAAAGAGTTACCGCAGGAACGGGCAAAAGTGATTGCGTTTGAATCCGTTTATTCAATGGACGGAGACATTGCACCAATTTGTGAGATCGCTGAGCTGGCTAAAAAATATAACGCTTTCACCTATCTTGATGAAGTTCATGCGGTTGGTCTTTACGGTCAGCGCGGCGGCGGGGTTGCGGAGCGCGACGGCGTTCTCGATGAGATCGATATTATCGAAGGCACGCTCGGCAAAGCGTTTGGCGTGATGGGCGGGTACATTGCCGCAAGCGCCGCCATCGTGGATGCAATCAGGTCTTATGCGTCCGGTTTTATTTTTACGACCGCCTTATCGCCGGTGCTGGTTGCAGGCGCGCTCGCCAGCGTTGAGGTGTTGAAGCAATCAAATGATTTGCGTGAAAAACATCAGGAACGCGCCACAAGATTGAAAACTGTTTTAACCGAAGCAGGGCTTCCGGTTATGCCGTCGGTAAGTCACATTGTGCCCATAAAGGTCGGCGACCCCGTACTTTGCAAAAAAGTGACGGACTATCTTCTGGATCGTCACAACATCTATGTGCAGCCGATCAACTATCCAACGGTGCCAAAAGGAACGGAGCGGTTGCGATTGACCCCGACGCCGCTGCACACCGACGCTCATATGAGCACTCTTCTCGGCGCGCTTGATGATGTGTGGACAGCGTTAAAGCTGCAGCGCGCCGCATAAAAAAGGGCGCGGTGAGCGCCCTTTTTTAACCTGCAACAAAATCAAAAACTATCAGGCTGCTTTTCGCCTTTTTGTGGTAGCTTTTTTCTTGCTGTTTTCGAAGTGCTCGCTTTTTTTCGTTTCGTGGTAGCGGCGGTCCCTAAGCCGATATCCTTTGCAAATTGTGAGCGTCGTTTGGCATAATTTGGTGCGACCATTGGATAATCCGCTGGCAAGCCCCATTTCCTCCGATACTCTTCGGGCGTAAGATCGTAATGCGTCCGCAGATACCGTTTGAGCATCTTAAGTTTTTTGCCATCTTCCAGACAAATCACATGCTCTGGCGTTACCGATTTATTGATCGGCACCGCAGGTTCTCGGTTCCCTGCAAACACTCTCCCGCCCTCTGCAAGAGATGAAATTGCTCCAAATATGTCGTGAAGTAAATTCGGCAAATCATCTGCCTGTACTTTGTTGTAGCTAACGTAAGCAGCAACGATTTCGCTGGCTATTTGTATAGCTTCCGATTGCTCAATAGTCCCGTCCATGTCGGGCATTTTGCGTCCTCCTTTTGACGACATTTAATGTCAACGTTTGGTCCCTCTACATCTAGAGGCGCGCCAATCGGTTCACTTGGTGCGTTAAATGACCTGTAACGTTCTCTCCCGTCTTTGGCGGTAACCAGCATTCACAATGAAATCAAGAAGAGATGCGTTAAGTGGCTGTAAAAAGATGGGCCAAACGATCGATTCGAATTGATTAGTAAGAAAATGAATACCCATTTTTGGGGTATTGGCAGAAAATGTTACTCAGCTATCAGCAGATATATCCACATCCTTGCCCAAATTCGGATTGCCGCTCCTTGCTGAGATCAGTATATCAGCCAACGAACAAACACGTTATTTTGAGGCGGCTTCTTTGCGCCTCTGGAGAAAAATGCATGAGCGTCAGCAACGTAAACACTCGGCCGAGTGGTTTTTTTAGAACTTCCCTAGAAGAAAGCGATCCCGATATCTTTGGCAGCGTTGGTCGTGAACTTAATCGCCAACGCGACCAGATCGAACTTATTGCCTCTGAAAATATTGTCTCGCAGGCTGTCCTTGATGCGCAAGGCTCGGTGCTGACAAATAAATATGCCGAAGGCTACCCGGGGCGGCGATATTACGGCGGCTGCGAGTTTGTCGATGAAGTTGAAGAGATTGCGATTGAACGGGTGAAAAAGCTCTTCAATTGCGCCGAAGCCAATGTTCAACCACACTCTGGCAGCCAGGCCAATCAGGCGGTGTTTATGTCGCTGTTGAAACCCGGCGATACATTTCTTGGCATGGACCTCGCGGCAGGCGGGCACCTTACGCATGGCGGTGTCGCCAACCAGTCAGGAAAATGGTTCAACGCTATTCACTACAGCGTCCGCGAAGATGACCAATTGATCGACTATGATGGCGTTGCAAGGCTTGCTGATGAGCATCGCCCCAAAGTTATTATCGCCGGCGGCAGCGCCTATTCACGGATCATAGACTTTAAGCGGTTCCGCGAAATCGCCGATAGCGTTGACGCCAAGCTGATGGTCGACATGGCCCATTTTGCCGGGCTTGTCGCCGCCGGCGTTCACCCCAATCCGCTCGATCACGCGCATGTCGCGACCTCAACAACGCACAAAACACTGCGGGGCCCGCGCGGCGGGATTGTCCTGACAAATGATAGAGATTTGGCGAAAAAAATCCGGTCGGCCACGTTTCCTGGCATTCAGGGCGGGCCGCTGATGCACGTGATTGCGGCAAAAGCTGTCGCCTTTGGCGAGGCGCTCGATCCTTCTTTCAAGGCTTATGGCCGCGCCGTGATCGACAACGCTCAAGCCCTGGCGGCATCGCTGGTTGAGGCGGGGTATGCGGTGGTCTCAGGCGGGACCGACACTCATTTGGCGTTGATTGACCTCCGCCCGAAGGGTGTGAAGGGCAATGCGGCTGAGCAAAGCCTTGAGAACGCCGGCATTACCTGCAACAAAAACGGCGTGCCTTTTGACCCCGAGAAGTTCACCATCACGTCAGGGATTAGGATTGGTTCGCCGGCGGCAACGACGCGTGGATTTGGCGTTTCCGAATTCCGCGAAGTCGGCGCCATGATGGCTGAAATCCTCGATGGCTTGGCGGCGGGCAATGAAGACAACAGTGCGGCGGAAAATGCCGTGCGTGGCCGTGTCAAAGCATTGACGGCGCGGTTCCCGATCTACGATTGAGGCTAATGGCGAGGCGATTGCGAGACCGATATGCGATGTCCCTTTTGCGGTAGCGAAGATACGCAGGTAAAAGATTCGCGATCCGCGGAAGATGGCGCGTCCGTTCGCCGTCGCCGGGAATGCTCAGCCTGTGGCGGCAGGTTCACCACATTTGAGCGCGTACAACTACGCGAGTTGATCGTCGTCAAAAGCTCCGGCAAAAAGGCGCCATTTGACCGCGACAAGCTCGCCCGCTCGGTGATGATTGCAACGCGCAAACGCAATGTTGAACCCGATCGGGTTGAACAGATGATTTCAGGCATTGTGCGCCGTCTCGAAGCCATGGGCGAAAGTGAAATCGCATCGAAAACTATCGGCGAGTTAGTCATGGAAGGGCTCGCGCATCTCGACGACGTCGCCTATGTCCGCTACGCCTCGGTCTACAAAGATTTCCGTGAAGCAAAAGACTTCGAACAATTCCTCGGCAAAATGGATGACGGCGAGAATGAATAGTGCCGGACAAACGGTCGGTGAGAATGGCAAACCGGGTGCGCCGTCGCGGTCGGCCGCGCGCCTTGCTGCGGTGCAGGCGCTGTATCAGATGGAAGCGGCCGGGCAGGGCGTGAATGCAACAATTGCCGAGTTTGAAGCCCACCGTCTTGGCGGCGAACTCGAAGGCGTGCGCCTCCACGATGCGGATCGCAAGTTTTTTGCAGACATTTTGAGGGGGGCAATCGAAACCCAAACCCGACTTGACCCGTATTTGGAACGCCAGCTCGCGAAAGGCTGGAAGCTTGTCCGTATTGACGCAACAGCGCGCGCGATCCTGCGCGCCGGGCTTTATGAGCTGATCCGCCGTCCCGACGTGCCCGCCAAAGTCGTCATTGACGAGTATCTTGATATTGCGAATGCGTTTTTTGACGATGACGAACCCAAATTCATCAACGCCGTGCTTGATGCGGCGGCGCGCGAGGCGCGCGCTGATGAGTTTAGAGTTTAGGCGCTCGGCCACGGTGATGAGCGAATTTGAGATCATTGATGACATTTTCGCGCCGTTGACGACCAGGGCGCCCGGCGCTTTCGATCTCACCGACGATGCCGCCTTAATGGAGGCGAGCGCTTATATTGTCACCAAAGACATGATGATTGCGGGCGTGCATTTTCTGCCGAAAGACCCGCTCGATCTCGTCGCGCGGAAACTTATGCGCGTCAATCTTTCGGATCTTGCCGCAAAAGGCGCCAAGCCGATCGGGTATGTGCTGGGATGCGCTTGGCCCGCGCAAACCAAACGCGAAAAGATCGAACTTTTCGCGCGTGGTTTGAAAGAAGACCAGGACGAATTTCGTGTTTCATTATTCGGCGGCGACACCACTGTATTCGCAGTCAAAACAGCGCCGTTGACGCTGTCGGCGACATTTTTTGGTACGCCGCCGCGGCAAGGAATGACGATGCGGTCCGGCGCCAGCGCCGGCGATGATCTCTACGTATCAGGAACCATCGGCGATGCCGGGCTTGGCCTGATGGCGTTAAAAAAAGAACAGAAGTTTACGACGGTCGATAAGGCGTCGCTCGCCAGCCGCTACCACTTACCTGAGCCGCGCCTCAGTCTCGGCGCCGCACTCGCTGGGCTTGCCACGGCGGCAATCGACGTTTCCGATGGCTTGATTGCAGATGCCGCTCATCTCGCGCGCGCGTCAGGCGTGCGGGCGGAAATTGACGCCGTCTCAATTCCTCGATCTTCGGCTGCGGCTTCGTGGATTGCGCAGCAGGATCAGCGGTGGCGCGCGCTTGGCCAACTCGCGAGTTTTGGCGATGATTACGAAATTCTTTTTTCGGCGCCGTCGGCGATGCGCCGTTCAGTCACTGTCGCCGCAAAAGCATCGCGTACGGAGGTTTCGCGCATAGGCGTCTTAAAGCGCGGCGAGGGCGCGGCGTTGATGAATGAGAAAGGCGGAGAAATTCCTGTCGATGTCGCAGGCTATGATCACTTCAAATAAGGGTCGTAATCACTGACCAGGAACTGGCCCTTCCTGACCGATACCGGCAGGAAGCTGCCCGACATTGCCAAGAAGCTGCTCCCAGAAGTTGAGTTCTTTGCCGCGGGTTGGGGTCGCGCGCGAGACGAGCTTGATGTCTTCGCCGTCGGCGAGAGAGTAGGTGTCCACTGCGGTGACCACGCCGCCTTCGTCAAAGCGAAAGGCGATAACAATACGGTTTTTCGTTTTTGAATGAAAAAACGCCCGGGTCGTGTCGGTGCTGTTCAAATAATACCAGACATTATTGTCGAACGTGCCGGTCATGGACGGCTCGCCATATTTCGCCAGGACGCTCTCTTTTGAATCAAGACCTGCTTCAGCCGTTAGCTGTGTCTGGTCGCGCTCAAGCACATAGCCATGGTTCTGGCGAACGGAAACACATGCTTGCAGGGTCAATATACCGACAAACACCAACGCTACTCGTATCATAATCTGCGCACCACAATCGCTCTCGGAGGGGCTTGATCACAGACCCTCATATGAATATTTGCGGGGGTATCGTTACCAGCGATCTCTCAACGCCGCAAACCCTCCTGGACCCATCAGATATGATTCTCTCCCTTTTTCGCAAAGACCCGGCCGTTGAAGCTGGTGAGGCGCTTTATGAAGCAGCCGTGGGCCAGGCCCGGACGGCGCTGTTTTACGCCGATTTTGGCGTTCCGGACACGGTTGAGGGGCGATTTGAGATGATCGTCCTCCATGTCTATTTAATTCTCCGCAAACTTAAAGGCGACAGCCCGGGAGAGAAGAAAGTCGGGCAAAAATTGTTCGATGCGATGTTCCACAATATGGACGCCTCGTTGCGCGAACTCGGCGTTGGCGACCTTTCCGTCGGTCGAAAAATTCGCAAATTGGCGGAGAGCTTTTTCGGACGGGTGGGCGCATATGATGAGGCCCTAAAACCCAATGTTCCGCCGGAGGCGCTGGTCGTCGCCCTTGGCCGCAACGTTTTTGAAGACGAAGCGGCGCCGGGCGCCCGCGCGCTTGCAGCCTATGTTCGGCGCGCCGCAGCGTCGATCAATGGACAGCCTGTGCCGCGTCTCGTTGGCGGCATCGTACAGTTTCCAAAACCTGAGGGTCAGGGCGCATCATGAGCAAGGAACAGCTGGAGCTAAGCCGGGAGATCGATCTTGAGAAGCTTTCAAAGGACAGTAAAACCTATCCTATAGAAGCCAGCTCATCGGAATGCTCAGCAATTGCAAAGCGTTTTGGCGTGCCTTCAATCGGATTTCTAAACGGCGAAATTCACATCGCCGCCACCTCAAAACGAATATTGGCAAGCGGTGTTGTTAGAGCCCAGCTTGTCCGCGAATGTGTCGCCAGTCTGGAAGAGATGGATGAGACGATCGACGATACCTTCGAGGTGGAATTCCTGAGAGACGCTGTCGCCGCCGCTGCTGTCGACGAAACTGAAGAAGATTGGACAGCGCCGGAAATTCACGTCGGGAGTGTCTTTGATCTTGGCGAACTGTTGGTGCAGCAATTGTCGCTTGCGATGGCCCCTTTTCCGCGGAAGAAGGGGGCGGTCAGTCTGGCTGATGCCTATGGGAGCGGCGCCGAATCATCGCCATTTGCCGTCCTTCAGGGAAAAATCAAAAAAACCGATTAAAATCAAGACTGTTAGCCGGACGTATTCAGGTATCTAATGTGATCTGAAGATGCGTTGCATGACGACGCGGGCGCTGTATTCTGCGCCGCGCATGGGAGAGAGGTCAGATTGACAAAGACGCAAAACAGTGACGAACAGCTGACGCTGGCAATCGACGCGATGGGCGGCGACGCTGGCGCGAAGGCGGTTGTCGATGGCGTCGC